>JBKBXX010000005.1:0-57137 GCA_046313915.1 Burkholderiales bacterium
TCACGCGCGACATTTTGCATACCGAAACCGGCCGCAGGCGCGAACGCGCGCTCGCCCGCAACTATCAGTCCTCGGTCAGCCTGCCGTTGTTCGCCGAGGGGCGCTGCATCGGCGCGATTTCTATCTATGCGCGGGAAGCGGACGCTTTCGATGCCGACGAGATCACCGTGCTCAGCACGCTGGCACAGGACATTTCCTACGGCATCGACGCGCTGCGCCTGCGCGCTGCACGCGAGCGCGATGAGCTGAATCTGAGGCGCCTGACACGGGCGCGCAGCGTGATGGCGAAAGTCAATCACGCGCTGGTGCACGCCGAGGACGAGTCCGGACTGCTGCAGCAGGCTTGCCATGTCCTGGTCGAGTCCGGAAGTTATTGCCTGGCGTGGGTCGGACTCGCGCAGGACGACGCGCATGCGCCAATCCGGGTGGCGGCCGCAGCGGGAGGCGACCCCGGCGAGGCGCAAACCGGCAAAGCAGGCGTGATTGCAGACGGCGGGCAGCAAAGCATGATGGAACATGTCATCGCCACTGGCAAGGCTTACGTGTCGCAGGATCTGCTGTCCGACGCGAAGTTTGCCTCGGCGCGGGGCCAGCGGCAGCGCGGCTATCGCGCGGCGATCACCCTGCCGCTCACTGCCGACGGGCACTGCATCGGAGGATTGGGCATCTGCGCTTCCGAAGCGCAGGTTTTCGATGCCCAGGAAATCGATCTGCTGGAAGAGCTGGCGAACGACCTCGCCTATGGCATCAGGACACTGCGCAGCCGCGTCGCGCGCGAGCGGGCGGAAGCGAGCGCTCACGAGAACGAACAGCGCCTGCGCGCCATGTTCGAGCAGGCAGCCGTCGGCATTACACGCGTGGATCTCGACGGCGTGCTGCTGGAAGTGAACCAGAAATTCTGCGACATGCTGGGCTACAGGCGGGAGGAACTGCTCGGCCGGCGCATCAAGGACATCACCCATCCTGACGATTATGGTCAAGGCGCGCAGTACCGCATGCAGCTGCACCACGGCGAGACGAAATCGGTCACCGGCGAGAAGCGCTTCGTGCGCAAGGACGGCACGATCATGTGGGCAAGGCGGAGCATGTCGGTGGCGCGGGACGCGGCGGGCAATCCCCAGTATGTCATCAGCGTCGTCGAGGACATCACCCAACACAAGGAAATGGAGGAGCGTTTCCGCGCGACTTTCGAACAGGCGGCGGTCGGCCTGATGCACAGTTCGCTCGACCGCCGCTTTCTTCTGGTCAACCGCAAATTTTGCGACATGCTCGGTTATACCGCGGACGAGCTGCTGCGGATGTCGGCGACCGCGGTCCATCATCCCGAGGATTCCGACAAGGACCGGCTGCTGGAGCAGAAGCTGATCGCGGGCGAAATCGACACTTTCTCTTTCGAAAAACGCTATATCCGCAAGGACGGCAGGGTGATCTGGGCCAACCGCACGGTATCGCTGGTGCGCGATGACGCCGGCAGACCCAAGTACTTCATCCGCGTGGTCGAAGACATCACCGCGCGCAAGGAGGCGGAGCAGCGCTATCGCGCGACATTCGATTCCGCGCCGGTCGGGATCATGCACACCGATGTCAGGAGCCACGCGATACTGCACGCCAACCCCAAGCTGTGCGAGATTCTCGGCTATACGCGGGAAGAGTTGCTGTCCATGACCACGAGCGACATTCCTCATCCCGATTTCGTCGGCTCGGACCAGCCGCAATACCTGCAGCAGATGCTGGAAGGGCGGATGGCCTCCCATGCCTCGGAGCGCCTCTACCGCAGAAAGGACGGCTCGTTCGTGTGGGTCAACCGCACGATATCGCTGGTGCGCGATCCCGCCGGCAATCCGCTGTATTTCATACGGATCGTCGAGGACATTTCCGACCGCAAGCGTGCCGTGACGGCGTTGCGCGAAAGCGAGGAGAAGTTCAGGCAGCTGGCCGACAACATTCCCGAAGTGTTCTGGATCGCGGATATCGGGATGCGAGAACTGCTTTATCTGAGCCCGCTCTACGAAAAAGTCACCGGCATGCCGGTTGCGAAGGCCATGAAGCATCCGCATCGCTGTCTCGAGATCGTGCACCCGGAGGACCGGGGAAGGGTGCGGGAAGCGCGCCGGGCGCTGCCGCACGGCATCTACAACATCGAGTACCGGGTGATGTGTCCGGACGGGTCGTTGCGCTGGGTTCACGATCAGGCCTATCCGGTGCGCGACGGCAATGGCAATATCTATCGCATTGCAGGCATCGCCGCCGACATTACCCAGCGCAAGGCGGCGGAGGAGCGGCTGGTCTATCTGGCGCACTATGACGATCTCACCGGCCTGCCCAACCGCGTGCTGTTTCGCGACCGCCTGGAACAGACGCTCGCGCAAGCGCGCCGCAGGAACTGGCTGGTCGGCGTGATGATGCTCGATCTCGACCGTTTCAAGGTCACCAACGATTCGCTGGGGCACAGCTTCGGCGATTCGCTGCTGAAACAGGTCGCCGCGCGTCTGCAACAGTGCGTGCGGGTCGGCGACACCGTGGGGCGCTTCGGTGGAGACGAATTCGGGATCGTGCTCAACGATCTCGGCAATGCCGCGGACGCGCGGCTGGTGGCGCAGAAAGTGCTGGAAACGTTTTCCGCGCCGTTCCCGATCGAGCGCGACGAAGTGTACATCACCGCGAGCATCGGCATCAGCATGTATCCGATGGACAGCGACGATCTCGAGGTTCTGATCAAGAGCGCCGACACTGCCTTGCACCGCGCCAAGGATGCGGGCCGCAACAATTTCCAGTTCTACACGGCCGAGATGAATGCCCGCATCCTGCACCGCATGAACATGGAAAACAGCCTGCGGCGTGCGCTCGAGCGTCGTGAATTCTTGCTGCATTACCAGCCCAAGGCCAGCCTGACCAGCGGCATCACCACCGGCGTGGAAGCGTTGCTGCGCTGGCAGCATCCCGAGTATGGCCTGGTGCTGCCGGGGGAATTCGTTCCGCTGCTGGAGGAAACCGGGATGATCATCGCGGCCGGCGAGTGGGTCTTCGGTGCCGCGTGTGCGCAGATCAAGGCGTGGCAGGAGGCAGGCATCCAGTGCGTGCCGGTGGCGGTCAATCTTTCCGGCCGTCAGTTGCTGACGCGCGGCTTCAGCAGCCATGTGCGGCGCCTGCTCGACGAATATGGCACCGATCCGCAGCTGCTCGAGATCGAGATCACCGAGAGTTCACTGATGGCCAATACCGAAGATGTGATCCGCACGCTCGAGTATCTGGAATCGATAGGGGTGCGCATCTCGGTGGATGATTTCGGCACCGGTTATTCCAGCCTGAGTTACCTCAAGCGCTTCCCGCTCGATGCGCTGAAAATCGACAGTTCCTTCGTGCGCGAGATCACCACCAACGCCGAAGACGCGACCATCGTCCGCGCGATCATTTCCATGGCGAGCAGCCTCGGCCTGAAAGTGGTGGCCGAAGGCGTCGAGACCGAAGCGCAGATGAATTTTCTTGCCGCCAACGGCTGCGACGAGATCCAGGGTTACCATCTGTCGCGACCGATGGCGGCCGAACAGTGCGGGGAATGGCTGATGCGGAAACCGCGTCTGTCACAGCCGCTGGCGTTGCGCGGCAACGCGCCCGCCGTGCTGCTGGTGGACGACGACGAAGACATGCTGATCCTGCTGATGCGCGCCTTGAGCCAGGACGGCTATTTCATCCTGACCGCGTACAGCGCCGAAGAGGCTTTCGAAGTCCTGAGCCGGCACAAGGTCGATGTCGTCGTCGCCGATCAGCAATTGCCGGGCATGTCGGGAGTCGAATTCCTGCAGCGGGTCAAATCGCTCCATCCGGCGACGGTGCGCATCATGTGCTCGGCGCTGGCCGATTTCCGGATGGTCAGCGAGGCCGTCAACAAAGGCGAGATTTTCCGCTTCGTGCCCAAGGACATGGATCCGCGGCAGTTGCGCCAGGATGTGCGCGATGCGCTCTCCGCTAAAGGCGGCTACGCTGCCGGCGGCGCGACGTTTCCCGGCACCGGTTCCGCCTGAACGAGCCGGTCGCAGGCGGGCCGAACTAGTCCACCAGCACGGCCGCCACGACCTTTCTACCCTCTGCAATCAGGATGTTATAGGTGCGGCAGGCCGCCTTGCTGTCCATCACTTCGAGGCCGACGCCGGCCGCCGTGAGCACCCGCGACAGCGCGGGAGCGGGGAAGCGCAGCACGCTGCCGGTGCCGAGGATCACGATTTCGGGCTTCAACTCGAGCAGGGATGCGAAATCCTGTGCGCCCAGCGTTTCGAAGTTTTCGATTTCCCACGGCGCGACCCGTTCCGCGGTCACGACGACGTGTTTTTCATGGTGCACGTGATTGACCGCGACGTAGCCGGGGCCATAACCGGTAAAAACGTTGTGCCCGCTTGCGGTGGCGAGATGGAGCTTCATGGGCTGGCAATAAGCTGCTGATTTGCTTTGAATTAGTTGCTCCGTTAAAATTATACGCTTTTTCACCCGTGTGTCGTTGCCGGCGGCGTGCTGCAGTCTCCATGGCCGTTCGCGGTACGGGGTGGATCCTGAACGATGATTTGCTGATTGCCACTGGAGCTATGGAAGAGTTTTCCCGCATCAAACGGTTGCCGCCGTATGTGTTCAACGTTACCGGCGAACTCAAGCTTGCGGCACGCCGCCGCGGCGAAGACATCATCGACTTCAGCATGGGCAATCCCGATCAGCCCACGCCGCGGCATATCGTCGACAAGCTGATCGAGAGCGTGCAGCGTCCGGATACGCACCGTTATTCGGTATCCAAAGGCATTTCCAGGCTGCGGCGTGCGATCTGCAACTGGTACAAGACACGCTACGATGTCGATCTTGATCCGGATACGGAGGCGATAGTCACGATCGGCTCGAAGGAAGGCATTGCGCATCTTGCGCTCGCCACGCTCGACACCGGCGACATCGTGCTGGTACCCAACCCGAGCTATCCGATCCACATCTACGGGCCGGTGATCGCCGGAGCGGACATCCGCCATGTGCCGATGCAGGCTGGCGTGGATTTCTTCGAATCGCTGCAGAAGGCGATCCGCGACACCTACCCCAAGCCCAAGATGCTGATCGTCAATTTTCCGAGCAATCCCACCACGCAATGCGTCGATCTGGCTTTTTTCGAGCGGCTGATCGAGGTGGCGCGCGAGCACGATATTTACGTGGTGCACGATCTCGCCTATGCGGACATCGTGTTTGACGGCTATCAGGCGCCTTCGATCATGCAGGTTCCCGGCGCGCGGGACATCGCGGTCGAATTCTTCACCATGTCGAAAAGCTACAACATGGCGGGCTGGCGGGTCGGCTTCATGGTGGGCAATCGCGAGCTGGTGACGGCACTGGCGCGCATGAAAAGCTATCACGATTACGGCACCTTCACCCCGATCCAGGTGGCCTCGATCATCGCGCTCGAAGGGCCGCAGGATTGCGTCGATGCCGTGCGCATGGTCTACCAGGGACGGCGCGACGTCATGTGCAGCGGGCTGGAGGCGATCAACTGGAAAGTCGAAAAACCGAAGGCGACGATGTACGTGTGGGCGCCGATCCCCGAGCCGTACCGCGCCATGGGTTCGCTCGAATTCTCGAAGAAGCTGCTGGTGGAGGCCAGGGTGGCGGTGGCGCCCGGCACGGGTTTTGGCCATTACGGCGACGATCATGTGCGATTCGCCCTGATCGAAAACGAGGCACGCACGCGACAGGCACTGCGCGGGATCAAGGAAATGTTCAAGAAGGATGGGCTGCTTTGAACGGGCAGTGCCGAGTTTCGGTGCAGGCCTGACCTGTCTGCGCAGATTAGGCGTGGCGCGGTGTGTGCGGCACGCGGCCGGAACCAAAACGAGGCGCGCACGCGACAGGCACTGCGCGGGATCAAGGAGATGTACAAGAAGGATGGGTTTTTATAGGGACCGGAGAAGGCGACGGGCGATATGCCGGGAGCCGCAATTCGTCGCGCGTCCGGCGTTTTTCACATTCAAGGGAAAATGAAACCAATCAACGTAGGATTGCTGGGCATCGGTACGGTAGGCGGCGGCACTTTCACGGTGTTGCAGCGCAATCAGGAGGAAATCGCGCGCCGTGCCGGCTGCGCGATCACCGTGAAAATGGTCGCCGACAAGGCGGCGGACAGAGCGCGGGCCCTGGTCGATGACCACGCCATCGTGACCGCCGACGCGTATGAGGTCGTCAACAACCCCGACATCGATATCGTGGTCGAGTTGATCGGCGGCACCGGCGCGGCCAAGGATCTGATCCTCGCGGCGATCGCCAACGGCAAACACGTGGTGACCGCCAACAAGGCGCTGCTCGCCCAGCACGGCAACGCAATATTCGCGGCAGCGCAGAAAAAGGACGTGATGGTGGCGTTCGAAGCCGCGGTCTGTGGCGGGATTCCGATCATCAAGTCGCTGCGCGAAGGACTGACTGCCAACCGCATCGAATGGATCGTCGGCATCATCAATGGCACCAGCAATTTCATTTTGTCCGAGATGCGCGACAAAGGCACCGGTTTCGATGACGCGCTGAAGGAAGCGCAGCGGCTGGGTTATGCCGAAGCCGATCCGACTTTCGATATCGAAGGCATAGACGCTGCGCACAAGCTCACCATCATGGCGGCGATCGGCTTTGGCATTCCGATGCAGTTTGGCGCGGCTTATACCGAAGGCATTTCCAGGCTGACACGGGAGGACATCCGCTACGCCGAAGAATTTGGCTATCGCATCAAGCTGCTGGGCATTGCCAAGCGCAAGGCGCGTGGCATCGAGCTGAGGGTGCATCCGACGCTGATTGCGGAAAAGCACCTGATCGCCAATGTCGAGGGGGTGATGAATGCCGTGCTGGTCAAGGGCGACGCGGTCGGGCAGACCATGTACTATGGTGCCGGCGCCGGCGCCGAGCCGACGGCGTCCGCGGTGATCGCCGATCTGGTCGATGTGGCGCGCATGCTGACGTCCGATCCCGAGCACCGCGTGCCCCATCTCGCGTTCCAGCCCGATCAGCTTTCCAGCTTTCCGATCCTGCCGATGGCGGAGGTCGAAACCGCGTACTATCTGCGCCTGCGCGTTTGCGACAGGCCCGGTGTGCTGGCCGACATCGCCCGCATTCTGGCCGATCTCGGCATCTCGATCGAAGCCATGATGCAGAAAGAGCCCCGCGCCGGCGAGAGCTCGGTCGATATCATCATGCTTACCCATCTGACCGTCGAGAAACAGATCGACGCCGCCCTTGCCAGGATCGAGGCGCTGCCGGTGGTCGTCGGCAAGGTCACACGCATCCGTCTGGAACAACTCGACTGAAGAATTCTTCTATGTCTCATTACACCGGTCTCATCAACAAGTACCGCGACCGCCTGCCGGTCGCGGCCGACACCCCCGTCGTTTCGCTCAACGAGGGCAATACGCCGCTCATCGAACTCGGGAACCTGCCGCGGCTCGTCGGGAAAGACGTGCGGATCTATGCCAAATTCGAAGGGCTCAATCCGACCGGTTCGTTCAAGGATCGCGGCATGACCATGGCAGTGACCAAGGCGGTGGAGGCGGGCGCCCGCGCCATCATCTGTGCCTCCACCGGCAACACCTCGGCCGCCGCCGCGGCTTATGCGGCGCGCGCCGGCATCGCGTGCTTTGTGCTGATTCCGGAGGGCAAGATCGCACTCGGCAAGCTGTCGCAGGCGATGATGCACGGTTCGGTCGTCATCCAGATCCGTGGCAATTTCGACGACGGCATGCGGCTGGTGCAGGAAGTCGCGAGAACGACTCCCGTCAACATCGTCAATTCGATCAATCCCTTCCGGTTGCAAGGCCAAAAAACCATCGCTTTCGAAGTCATCGAGGCTCTGGGTGATGCGCCGGATTACCACGTGCTGCCGGTAGGCAATGCCGGCAACATCTGCGCCCACTGGATCGGCTATTCCGAGGCGGTTGGTGAAAACACCGGCGCCTGTGCCCTGTGTGCCGGGAAATGCGCTTATCACGGAGCGAAACTCGCCACGCGCCGACCGGTCATGGTCGGCTACCAGGCGGCGGGAGCCGCGCCCATCGTGCGCGGTGCCCCGGTCGAAAATCCGGAGACCGTCGCAACCGCCATCCGCATCGGCAATCCGGTGTCGTGGCAACAGGCGCGGGCGGCGCAGAAGGAATCGGGGGGATGGTTCGGCGAGTGCAGCGACGAGGAAATACTGCGCGCCCAGAAACTGCTGGCGCGAAGCGAAGGCATTTTCTGCGAACCGGCTTCGGCGATTTCGCTGGCCGGGCTGCTGAAAGACCTGGAAGCGGGAAGAATAGGCGAAGGCAGCACCGTCGTCTGCACGCTCACCGGTCACGGTCTCAAGGATCCGGACATTGCGATCGCGCAAAGCATCCGTCCGTTGACGGTGGAAGCCGAGCTGGACGCGATCGAGCGCGTGATCCGACAGCACCTGCCTGAAGGCTGAAAAATCGTGCGCGGCAAGCTGTGAGCGCTGCGCGGTAACGCCATCGCGCACGGCGCCTGCCCATTTGTTGCCTGCGGCTCACCGCTTGCGCCTTAACTTACGCATTCAAACCGCATCGAGAGATCGACGGCCTTGATGTCCTTGGTCAGGCTGCCGATGGAAATGCGATCGACGCCGGTTTCGGCGATGGCGCGAACGTTTTCCAGTGTGACGCCGCCCGAAGCCTCGAGCCGGGCCCGGCCGGCGGTGATCCTGACCGCTTCGCGCATCTGCTCCGGCTTCATGTTGTCGAGCAGTATCATCTGCGCGCCCTCCGCCAGCGCTTCTTTCAATTGATCCAGGGTCTCGACTTCGATCTGGATCCACACGCCTTCCGGTGCGATTTTTCTTGCCTGTTTCAGCGCCGCGGTGACACTGCCGGCGGCGGTGACGTGGTTTTCCTTGATCAGGATGCCGTCGTAGAGACCGAGGCGGTGATTGACGCCGCCACCGGTTCTGACCGCATATTTCTGGGCGAGCCGCAACCCGGGCAGGGTCTTGCGGGTATCGACGATCGCAGCGCGCGTTCCCGCCACGGCTTCGACATGGCGGCGCGTCGCGGTTGCCACCGCGGACAACGTCTGCAGGAAATTGAGCGCGGAACGCTCGGCGGTGAGCAGGGCGCGGGTCCGTCCCCGGAGGTCGCAGAGCCGGGTGCCGGCATCGACTCGCGCGCCTTCGGCAATGTGCCAGTCGATCCTGACCGCGGGGTCCAGTCTGCGGAAACAGGTTTCGAACCACGCCCGGCCGCAGATCACGGCGGGCACGCGGCACACGACCACGGCGTGCGCGCTGCTGTTCTCCGGCGTGAGCAAAGCGGTCAGATCGCCGCTGCCTATGTCTTCGGTGAGGGCGCTATCGACGTTGCGCTCGATTTCGGCTGCCAGGTCCATCGAATTTTTTGCGGTCAAATGATTATTTTAACGCCAAAGAGAGCGGGGCAGGCGTCATGGCAAGGCGCACGCCGTCGCGCATGACGCCGCACGGGGTGTTTGTTTCAAGGCCGGTTTTCGATCCAGTAGATCGCCATCACCAGCGCAAACAGTGCGATTTCGGCGAGCGTCACCATAGTGATCACGAAAGCGATGCGCCGCGCCGCGGGCCGCATCGGCAGCCAGACGCGGCGCATATACCAGCGCCAGATCGCCGATTTTCCCCAGCGGTTTTCCCGTTCCAGATAAGTTTTCAGCGCCACGCCCCACGCGCGCAGACTCTTGTCGGCCTGATCGGGGTCCGGCGCCGTGCCGGGCGCGGTGCTGGTGTAGTCATCGGTGATTCCGAGCCGGCTGCCCCCGAGCGCGGCCTCGATTTCGAAACGCGTGCTGCGTCGGATGCCGTGGTCGTAATAGACCGTGAAATCGAAAACGGAGCGATATTCGACGCGCATTTTCACGTCGTATTCGCGCCGGTTGCTGAGGTTGCGGAACACGGCGTGGACCGAACCGTTCCCGATACGCGTCCAGGCATGAAACTCGAGGTAAGGATTGATGCGGTACAGCCGTTCCAGGTCGCGGCAGAAAACGGCCAGCGCCTGCGGCGCGAGCGGGGTGTCGATCACCACCCATGCGGCGTCCGCCGGCGGGCTGGCCGGAATCATCGCGGGTAGGGCGCGATCAGCAACGGTACCGTGAGCGCTTGCACCAGCATTTCGAGTTGCATGCGCGAGCGCAGCCCCGAGGTGCCGCGCGGGCGCGGCGAACCGATGATTACCAGGTCGGTATCGAGTTGCGTCGCATATTCGATCAGACACGGTGCGGGCTTGCCGACGACCACTTTCGTCCGCAGTACGACACCACGCGCTTTGGCTTCCTGCTCGAGGATTGCCCGATGCTGCTCGATTTCGCGCCCGAGCTGGGCCTCGACGTATTTGCCATAAGTGTCGCGGGTCGAGGCGTTGTTGAGCCAGTCATCACCCATCATGCCGCGCCACAGGTCGGGTACCACCGTCAGCTGATGCAGCACGCCGCCGGGGCGGCACAAAACGAGCGCCATTTTTTCCGCAGCCCGCGCGCCCGTGGTGCCGTGACTGGCGAGCAATATGTTTCCCGTCTCGAACATGTCAAAAAAATCCCGATGGCACGCTGCGCGCGCTCACCGGGATTCTATTCCTGAAGGCGGTCAGATGAACAGATAGACCAACAGGGCGATCAGCAGCGCCAGCACCAGCGCCGCCAGATCCTCATGGCGGTCGGATTTGAAAATCGTCAACGCCGAACCGCGGTCAAACTTGTCTTCGTGCATCATGGCAAGTCCTCCTCAAACCGTTTCGCCGACCATCAGCATGACCACGATCAGCGAGCCGACCGCCTTGATCACGCCGACGATGCTGCCGATCACCAGCGGCTGGCCGCCGGCCTGTCTGATCGAGGCCATCGTGATCTGCATTCCCAGACCCACCAGCCCGAAAGTGAAAAACCAGGCGATCAGATCGCGGAACATCGCGATCTTGGGTGCAGTATGGCGCACCGCGCGGTGGGCCTTGTTCAGCACGGCGTTGCCTTCCTTCGACATGATCTTGGCGTTGATGATGCCGCGCAAGGTGGCGTCATCCTCCTCGGACATGACCTTCTTGTTGTCGATCAGCCGCTGCAATGCCGCTTTCTGGTCATCGCGCTTGACCTTTTCGGCTTCTTTTTTCAGCGTCTCGACTTCGGCATCCTTGAGGTAGTTATTGATTTCCTTGCCGCTGCGGTCTTTCTTGATCAGGGCTTTGTCGCTGTTGTCGAAATATGCGCCCTGGTAATGCCGCGCCGGGGCGAAAATGCCGGTCGATGACAGCAGGAACATCAGGATGAAACCCAGCACGAACAGCGGAAACTTGCTCACGATGACGTGGGCCACGTCGACCTGCTGGGCGCCGACTTCGCGCTTCACGTACCACAGGGCGAGCCACAGCACGATGATCGGCAGAAACAGCACGCGGGTGATGTTGAATATCTCGGCGACTTTGAGCGTCTCGATGCCGTCGGGCTGGAAGGCGAGCGCCGCGCCTGCGACCTGGGCGGAGTTGAGGATGCCGGTGCCGGCCCAGGCGCCGAACTGCACATGGCCCATGCCCAGGATCTTGCCGATGATCGGGAACGCGAACATGCATACCACACCGAACAGCAGCACGGTGCCTATGGTATAGGCAATCTCTATCGATTTGGCCTGCACGACCGGCGCCGCCGCGACCGAGGCCGACACGCCGCACACCCCGATGCCCGCCGACATGACGCCGGTCATGGAATTGGGCAGGTTGCGTCTGGCGCCTATCCACAGCACCAGACCAGCCGACCCCAGCACGAATATGCCGATCAGCACGATCGACAGTTTTCCGAGTTGCGCGAGCTCGGCGAAACTGTAGAGCGTTCCCAGCAGAATGACACCGGTTTTCAGGCCGAGCCGCGACAGCCGCACGCCGTTCTGTGCCCAGCCCGGGACCTTGAAGACGTTGACGATGACGATGCCGGCAATGATGCCCATCACCACGTAATTGAGGTTGAGTATGCTGGCGAAATTGAAGCCGAGCGCGGGCTGCGCCTCGCGGCCCCATTTGGCCATCAGCGGATCGAGGCCCCATTTGACAATGAAGGCGATCAGCATGATGAAGGTCAGGCCGGCGACGGTGGAAAGATAATAGTCCGTCTGGCCTTCTCTGGGGGTGGCAAACACCTGCCACAACCCGATCAGGATCGCCAGTGCGCCGAAAGCGTATCCCAGGGTTTGCATTTCGCCGGCGTGACGGCCGGTGTTGAGGAACTTGATGACCGGTTCCATCATGCCGTTTTGCACCAGAAAGGCATAGGCGACCATGATGATGCCCATGACCAGCGTCCACGGCGTTTTTTGGGTATAGACCATTCCTCCATCCTCCATTTTCGCGCAACATTGTCGGATTGTTGCTGCCAGACCCCCGGCACTGCCGGCCCCGCCCGTCGTTTTCTGTTCTTTGCTTTTATTTTGTGCGCGTCTTGTGGATCTGCGCGCTACGGGAATCCGCGGTTGTATTCCTGCGAATCGTGAAACGGTTTTTTTATGACATCCGCGTGTGAGCCCGGATAGTTTTGTGGGATGGCGGGCCAAAGTCAAGCGTTTTATTGCCCGCAGGCGGCAGGCCAATGGATGTTCGCTTCATAAATTTATTCAATGCATTTATTCGATTATTTGATCATCGGGACTCCGGCCATGGCGGGCCGTTGTATTCAGGCAGTTGCAGGAAATCCGGAGGGGGCGGCGGCTGGTCGTGACACGGGAAAACGGTTTCGCGCCCATCCCTGCGGCAAAGGCGGCCACGGTCATGCCGGCGTGGCGACGAGCGACGGCAGGTCGGCGAGCTTGTCCACAACGACATCGGGCAGGGAGCCCAGAACATCGGGCCGATTGCCGCGACGGTTGATCCAGAAAACCGAAAAGCCGAACGATTTCGCGCCTGCCGCATCCCAGTAGTTCGCCGACACGAATCCGATATCCGCTTGGGCGACGCCGAGCCGCTCGACCGCGAGCCGGTAGGCGCGCGGATCGGGTTTGTAGACGCGGATTTCGTCGACGCTCAATATCGCGTCGAGATGGGGTGCGAGATGCGCGTTTTCCACTGCGGCGTTAAGCATGGACGGAGAACCGTTCGAAAGAATGGCCCGTTTGCAGTGCGCAAGCTGCTGCAGGGTCTCGATCGCGTCGGGGAATGGCGCGAGGCGGTCGTAGGCGTCCATCAGCCGTAGAACATGGGGAGACTCAAGTTTCAGATCGAGCGCGCTGCATGCGTGGCGCAGGGCGTCGGCGGTGATCTGGGCGAAATCCTCGTAACGCCCCATCAGGCTCCTGAGCCAGGTATATTCGAGCTGCTTGGCGCGCCACAACCGTGAAAGCGCTGCACCCTGTCCGGGAAACAGTTTTTCGCACGAGCCGGCAACGGAGTTTACGTCGAGCAGCGTGCCGTAAGCATCGAAAACCAGTGCGGTGCATTTCATGCGATTTCCTTTCCGATGCGGTGGTTGCGGCGTTCGTTACCGGCCCTACTCGTAGAGTCCGGCGCGCGCCTTGCCGCGGAACACGCGGTACGAAAACACGGTATAACCGACGATGAACGGCAGCACGATGAGCGCGCCGGTGAGCACCGCCTCAAGCGACGAGGGATGCGCGGCCGCGTCCCAGATCGTGAGCCGGTCCATGACGACGTACGGAAACAGGCTGTAGGCGAGCCCGAGAAAGGCGAGCGCCGAGCCGGTTGGTGCCAAATCCACACCCATCGCAAAAGTAAGCGCGAAGATTTTGACCCGGCGCTTGGAGGTGACAAGCCAGGTGCTATCGCCGCTGCAGGCATGGCGGGCGCGGAAGTAGACCAGGAACCGGGCGAGCGCGATGATGATGCCCGGCAACAGGATGTGGAAAGCGATGTCGAGTCCGAACTGGGCGCGGGCGAGCAACAAGGCGCTGCCGATTTCGTTGCCGAATTCCATGGCTCCTATTTAAAGCCGTCGTCTGGCCCGATGCAACTTTTCGGGGGACACCGTGCGGCGGAAGTGGTTCCCCCGGAACGGTCGCCGTGGTGCGCCATGGCCCCGGCGACCATGAAGACCACTGGGACCGGCCATTCCGGGTCGCCGGGCGCGGAATTTGCCGGGCCATGGCCGCGCGAGGGGCGATGCAGACCCGATTTTGCCCCTGATGCTTGAAATTGCGGGCCAATCCCCCATTATGACCGGTATCACCGATCAATAACGACGGGTTTGCCCATGCGATTCGACAAGTTCACGACCAAGTTCCAGCAGGCTTTTGCCGATGCCCAGAGCATTGCGGTCGGCAACGACAACCCCTATATCGAGCCGCAGCATCTGCTGCTTGCCCTGCTCAACCAGCAGGACGGCGGCACCGCGTCGCTGCTCGCGCGCGCCGGCGTCAATGTCGGTGGTCTGCGTGCGGCGCTCAAACAGAGCATAGACCGTCTGCCCAAGGTAGAGGGGCACGGCGGGGAGGTCAATGTTTCGCGTGAACTTTCCAATCTGCTCAACCTGACCGACAAAGAAGCCCAGAAGCGCGGTGACCAGTTCATCGCTTCCGAGCTGTTTTTGCTGGCGCTGAGCGGCGACAAGGGCGAGGCTGCCAGGCTGCTGAAGGAAGCGGGTGCCACGCGCCAGCACCTCGAACAGGCGATCAATGCCGTGCGCGGCGGCGAGACGGTGCAAAACCCCGAAGCCGAAGGACAGCGCGAGGCGCTCAAGAAATACACGCTCGATCTCACCGAGCGCGCGCGCGCCGGCAAGCTCGATCCCGTCATCGGCCGCGACGACGAGATCCGCCGCGTGATTCAGATCCTGCAGCGGCGTACCAAGAACAACCCGGTGCTGATCGGCGAGCCGGGAGTGGGCAAGACCGCGATCGTCGAAGGACTCGCCCAGCGCATCGTCAACGGCGAAGTGCCGGAAACACTCAAGGGCAAGCGCGTGTTGTCGCTCGACATGGCGGCGTTGCTGGCGGGGGCCAAGTACCGTGGCGAATTCGAGGAGCGGCTCAAGTCGGTGCTCAAGGAAATTGCCCAGGAATCAGGACAAGTCATTGTTTTTATTGATGAACTTCACACGATGGTGGGCGCCGGCAAAGCCGAGGGCGCGATCGACGCCGGCAACATGCTCAAGCCCGCGCTCGCGCGCGGCGAGCTGCACTGCGTCGGTGCCACCACGCTCGACGAATACCGCAAATACATCGAAAAAGACGCCGCGCTCGAACGCCGCTTTCAGAAGGTGCTGGTGGACGAGCCGAGCGTCGAGTCGACCATCGCCATCCTGCGCGGCCTGCAGGAAAGGTACGAGCTGCACCACGGCGTCGAAATCACCGATCCGGCGATCGTCGCGGCGGCGGAACTTTCGCATCGCTATATCACCGACCGCTTTCTGCCGGACAAGGCGATCGACCTGATCGACGAGGCCGCGGCGCGCATCAAGATGGAGATCGACTCCAAGCCGGAAGCGATGGACAAACTCGAGCGCCGCCTGATCCAGCTGAAAATCGAGCGCGAAGCAGTGAGGAAGGAAAAGGACGAGGCCTCGCAGAAGCGGCTGGCGCTGATCGAGGCGGAGATCAGGAATCTCGAGCGCGAGTATGCCGATCTCGAGGAAATCTGGAAAGCCGAAAAGGCGCAGGTCCAGGGCAGCGCCCATATCAAGGAAGAGATCGACCGCGTGCGCGCCGAAATCGCCAAGCTGCAGCGCGAGGGCAAGCTCGACAAGGTGGCGGAATTGCAGTATGGCAAGCTGCCGCAGCTCGAAGCCCAGCTCAAGCAGGCCGAGAAAGGCGCGGGCGGGCAGGCGAAGCACAAGCTGCTGCGAACCCAGGTCGGTGTCGAGGAAATCGCCGAAGTGGTGTCGCGCGCGACCGGCATTCCGGTGGCGAAAATGATGCAGGGCGAGCGCGAGAAGCTGCTGCACATGGAGGAAAAACTCCACGAGCGCGTCGTCGGCCAGGACGAAGCGGTGCGGCTGGTATCCGATGCCATCCGCCGCTCGCGTGCCGGGCTCGGCGACCCCAAGCGGCCTTACGGTTCTTTCCTGTTTCTGGGGCCGACCGGCGTCGGCAAGACCGAGCTGTGCAAGACGCTCGCCGGCTTCCTGTTCGATTCCGAGGATCACCTGATCCGCATCGACATGTCGGAATTCATGGAAAAGCACTCGGTGGCGCGGCTGATCGGCGCCCCGCCCGGCTACGTCGGTTACGAGGAGGGCGGTTATCTCACCGAGGCGGTGCGCCGCAAACCCTACTCGGTGATTCTGCTCGACGAAATCGAGAAAGCGCATCCCGACGTGTTCAACGTGCTGCTGCAGGTGCTCGATGACGGGCGCATGACCGATGGCCAGGGCCGCACCGTGGACTTCAAGAACACGGTGATCGTGATGACGTCCAACCTCGGTTCACAGATGATCCAGCAGATGGCGGGCGACGACTATGGCGTGATCAAGCTCGCGGTGATGGCCGAGGTCAAGACGCATTTCCGTCCTGAATTCATCAACCGCATCGACGAGATCGTGGTGTTCCACGCGCTCGATGAAAAGCACATCCAGTCGATCGCCAGGATCCAGCTGGGTTATCTCGAGAAGCGGCTGGCGGCGATGGAGATGAAGCTCGAGGTGAGCGATGCAGCGTTGAAGGAAATCGCCACGGCCGGTTTCGATCCGCTATATGGCGCGCGGCCGCTCAAACGCGCGATCCAGGCGCGGATCGAGAATCCGCTGGCGAAAGCGATTCTCGAAGGCAGGTTCGCTGCCAAGGATACGATCGTGGTCGGCGCTCGCAACGGCGAGATCGTGTTCGAGAAGAAAAGCACGGGCTGACGGTGCGGCGCCCGGTTTTTACAGGCGCAGCGGACGCCAGTAGCCGGTGAGCTCCAGATAGCCGCGGCCGGCGAGGCGGCCGTTGTGCAGCGCGCGTACCGCGCCTTCCCAGTAAATGGTGCCGCTCGATTTGCGGGCGTCGTTTTCCTGGTCGTCGAAAAGCGGCTCGATCACGAACTCGCGATCGCCCGCTTTCAGCAGCAGCGATACCGGGTAGGTTGCACCGCTGCGCGCCGATGTCCAGCGGCGGCGGGGGACGAAACGCACTTCTTCGGGCGCGAATACCTGCAGATGGCCATCGGGCTCACGCAGTGCGCCGCCGGCCCAGAAATGCCCGCCTTGCCGGTCGCGCATGCGAAATGCCATGAGCGCACCGCCGTCTTCGAGATTGATGCCGGTCCAGTCCCAGCCCGCGGCGCTTTCTTCGAGGTAGTGCGACGACCACTCGTGGTCCATCCACGCGGTTCCTGTTACTTGCTGTCGGGTGCCGCCGCGAACCAGCGTGCCGCTCGTCTTGAGCTGGGGGATGCTGTAGTAGTAGCTCGCCGACTCCGGGGCCGGTCCTTTGCGGCTGAAGCCGTTTTTTCCCTGCAATAATGGCGGCTGAGTCGCTTCAAACGCGAGCTCGGCGAGAAATGTCCGTGCCGCTATGCGCGCACGATAGGCCGTGGGTTCGCGCTCCAGCCGCCAGTCGTCGATCCAGACCTTGAGCCGTTCTCGTTCGGCGCCAGCGAGCGTGAAGCCGGCGCGTGCCACGCGCTGATCGTGTTCGAGCCTGCCCAGCGCCGGGTCGCTGAGCGCCGCGTGCGCGATCACGAGTTGCCGTGGCGCAAAGCTGCTCGGGTTGTCGCCGGCGGTTTCGGGGCGGGTGCGGAAAAAAGTGATCTGGAAGCCGAGCGGTTTTCCTGCGGGGGTGTCGAGCCAGCCGGTCACGTACCACCATTCGGTGCGGAAATCGGGGTGGCTGCCTTCGTCATGCGGGAAGCGCAAGGGGTAGCCCGGCACTACGGGCGCGAACTGCGTGAGTCGCGAGGCGTGAGCCGTAAGCTGTCCCCAGGCCCGCGGCGCAGCCAGCAGGGCCGTCAGCCATGCCAGCGTGCGCCGTCTGTGGAATACGGGTTTTGTCTTTTCACCCTTCACCGAGAATCACCAGTCTTCCCGCACGGCGCGCAACACGTCGTGGCCCATCGCGCTGCGGCCGCTTGCCACTGCGGTCGCGCTGGCGGCGGCGATCAGCATCGCGGCGAGGACGGCGAGCGGCAGCCACGGCAGGTAAAAATCCATGCTCCAGTGAAACGACTGACGGTTGATGACGTGGATCAGGATCAGGCTCACCAGCGAGCCCAGTGCAAGACCGAAACCCGTGCCGAGAGTGGCTACCGCGACGCCTTCGCAGCCCAGCATCGTGCCGATTTCGCGGCGGGTCATGCCGACATGGCGCAGCACGCCAAATTCACGTCGTCGCGCGAGCGCCTGGGCGCTGAAACCGGCGCTGATCCCGAAAAGACCGATCAGCACCGCCACGACTTCGAGTGCGTAGGTTACAGCAAAGGTGCGGTCGAAGGTGGCGAGCGAAGCGCGGCGTATGGCTTGGGTGTCGGCGATTTCGATGCCGGCGCCCAGACGTGCCCGCAATGCCGCTTGCACCTGCGGCAGGGAAGTGTCCGCGGCGAGCCATACTGCGGCGTCGTTGGCGAGCGGGTCGCCGCTCAGGCGCACATAGAATTCGCGGTCGATGACGATGGCGCCGGTCTGGCGCGCGTAATCGCGCCAGATTCCGGCCACGGTGAAAAGCACTTGCCGCCCGCCGATCGGCAACTGCACGTGATCGCCGGCGCGAAGTCCGAGCAGATCGCTCGCGATTTCCGAAACCCAGACCGGCGGCGGCTGATCAGGCCGGGGTGCGAGCACGGGTCCGGTCAGGGGCAGGACCTGCCCGGCCGTTTCCGCGTCGATGGGGCGCGCCAGCAGGGTGACGGGAGGGCGATCGGACCGCAGCAGCAGGTTCTGGCTGCGCACAAACCGGATTTCGGTGACGCCGGGCGTGGCGGTGATCCGGGCCTGTTCGTCGGGGGAGAAAAAGCCGGTTTCGCCGCCGTGCGCGGCGCGCAGGTAAAGATCGGCCGGCAGCATGTGCGTGAGCCAGGCGTCGAGCGAATGGCGGAACGAGCCGATCATGATCAGCATCGCGACCATCAGGCTGAAGCTGGTGACGATGGCCCCGATGCTGATCGCGACCTGGCGCGGCGTCGCCTGCAGTTGCGCGATGCCGAGGATGGCCGCGGGCAGTCGCGGCACGGGCAGGCGCGCCATCGCGAGTGCTGCGAGCCGCGGCAGCACCGCGACGGCCCCCAGCATGATCAAGGCGATGGCAAGATATCCCGGCAGCGGCAGTCCCGCGATGGCCGGCGCCCGGGACAACGCGAGCCCGATCGCGATCGAAACCCCGCCGTACCAGGTGGCATGTCGCTTTTTATATGATTCTTCCTCATCACCCGATTTGAGCGCCGAGGCCGGCGCGCGTCTGCCGGCTTCGATTGCGGGGGCTGTGGCGCCAAGCACGCTGAAAGCGATCCCCAGCAGCCAGAAGCCCGCAAGCGCGCCGGGCGCGAGGTGCAGCGCCGGGGACAGGGCTTCGAAATAGCCGGCGCCGAGATCGCTGCCGAAATGTCTGAGCGCATAAGCGGCGAGGCCATAACCCAGGGCCACGCCCAGCGTCGAACCCGCCACACCGGTCAGCAGGCCTTCGGCGAGCAGCAGCCTCACCAGCATTCCGCGCGTGACGCCGATCACCCGCAACAGCGCGAACTGCGTGCGCCGGCGCAATGCCGAGAGCACCTGGGTCGAAAATACCAGGAAAGCCCCGGTGAAAAGCGCCACCAGCGCCAGCATGTCGAGATTGAGACGGTAGGCGCGGGATGCGCTGGCGCCGCGCTCGGATTCGAGCTCCGGCGTGGTCACGATCACGCCGGCGGGAAGCTGGCGGGCGAGTTCCCGCGCAAATGCTGCGGCGTCGACGCCGGCGCGCAGGCTCAGGTCGATGCGGTTGAGCCTGCCCAGCCGCGCGAGCCGCCACTGCGCGGAGCCGATGTCCATGACGCCGAGCCGCTGGCGGTACGCGCCCGGCGGCAGCAGCCCGATCACCTTCAGTTCCACGCTTGCAGTGCCAACGTAAATGCGCAGCGTATCGCCCGTCGTGACGCCCAGCCAGTCGGCGGCGGCGTGGCTCAGCAGCAAGGCGTCGGGGTGGAAAAGGTCGGCGAAATTTTCTTCCCTCTCCGCGAGCAGCGCCGGCTGCACCTGCGCTGCGCGAAATGGATCGAGGCCGACGATTTTGAGGGTGGCGCGGTGTTTTGCTACCGCGACTTCGATTTCCAGTGCCGGGCTTGTCATCGCGACCTGCGGCAGGCGCGCAAGCTGCGGATAAAGGTCTTCGCTGAAACCGGCGCGTGGTCCGCGGACGACCAGATCGGCTTCACCGGTGAGGCTGCGCACGGCGGAGCCGAACTCGTCGAGAGCGCTGGCATTGACCAGATGGACTGCCACGCCCAGCGCCGTGCCCAGCGCGATGCCGAGCAGCGCGAGAGCAAAACGCCCGGCGTTGTCGCGCAACGCGCCTGCCGACACGGCGCTGAAAAGAAAGACGAGGCGGCTCCTCATCGCGGTGCGCGTGGCAGCAGTCCGTCCGCGGTCAGGTCGTAGACGCGATCGGTGGTGGCGGCCGCGGTTGCCGAGTGGGTGACGAGGATGCCGGCGCCCGCGTTGCGCAGGATCTGTTCGCGCAGCACCCGCAGCACCAGATGCGCGCTGTCGGGGTCGAGATTGCCGGTCGGCTCGTCGGCCAGTAGCAGTTGCGGATGGTGAATCAGCGCCCGCGCAATCGCCACGCGCTGCATCTCGCCGCCCGACAGTTCGCGCGGATGGCTCGCGGCGAGCGCGGCGACGCCCACTGCATCGAGGGTCTGCCGCGCCCGCTGTGCGCGCAGTGCCGGATCGGCGCCGCATAAAATAAGCGGCAGCGCCGCGTTCTGTTCGACCGTGAGGTGGGGCAACAGATGGAAAGCCTGGAAGACGAAACCCATGCGCTCGCGCCGCAACAGTGTGCGCGCGTCGTCGTCCAGCGCGGTGAGCTCGGTGCCTTCGAGCATGATGCTGCCGCTGTCCGGCACGTCGAGGCCGGCGATCAGATTGAGCAGCGTGGATTTGCCCACTCCCGATTCGCCCATGATCGCAATATATTCGCCGCGGGCGAGATCGAGATTGATGTCGCGCAATACCGTGCGCCGCCGCGCGCCGGGATAGGATTTGTGCAGATTGCGTATCGTCAGCACGGCTGGTCCGTCTCCATCTCGGCTCTTCCGGTCGCGCTCAGGCGTTCGATGCGAGGCGGCTTTGCGGGTGCCGGCGCGATGATGGCACGCGACGAAAGGGGGGGTTCCGGTGTAAAATCTAGTATCTCAGTTTTCGGCCGCATATTACGATCATCGAGGAGGAAATCCCATGAAATTTTCCGTATGCAAAAGCCTGTTGCGGGCAGCCGTCGCGGGTTTTGGTCTGGCCGTTTCTTGTGCTGCGCAGGCCCAAGGCTATCCTACCAAGCCGGTACGCGTCATCATACCGTTTTCACCGGGCGGCGCCGCTGACGTGCCCGGCCGCATCCTGATGACCAGGCTGTCGGAAGCGTTCGGCCAGCAGTTCCTCGTCGACAACCGGCCGGGGGCGGGAAGCACCATAGGCGCCGAAATCGTTTCCAAGTCGCCCGCCGACGGCTATACGCTGCTGCTGATTTCCAATACTCACGTCATCAGTGCCGCGCTCTACAAGACGCTCAAATACGACGCCAGCGACGACTTCACGCCGATCGCGGAGTTTGGCGACGCGCCCAACGTCCTGGTCGTCCATCCTTCGCTCCCGGTGAAAACGGTGAAGGAACTGATCGCGCTCGCCAAAGCCAAGCCCGGCCAGATCGACTACGCTTCCTCGGGCAACGGCAGTTCCCAGCATCTGTTCATGGCCCTTTTTGCCAATATGGCCGGAATCAGCATGAATCACGTCCCGTACAAGGGCAGCGGCCAGGCGCGGGCAGATCTGCTCGGCGGGCAGATCATGGTCGGCATGCCCGGCATTTCCAGCGTGGTGCAGAACATCAAGGAAGGCCGTTTGCGCGCGCTCGGCGTGACCGGTGCCAAGCGCTCGGCCGAGTTGCCCAATGTGCCGACGATAGCCGAAGCCGGCGTCAAGGGCTACGAGGCGAGTCTATGGCTCGGGCTGCTGGGACCCAAGGGGCTGCCCAAAGAGGTGGTGGCCAGGCTCAACGACGAAATTGCCAGGCTGGCCCGGGACGCGGCTTTCCAGGAACAGTTGCGCAAGACCGGCACCGATGTCGTTTATCGCGGACCTGAGCAATGGGCTGCTTTCCTCAAGTCGGAACGCGCCAAGTGGGCCAAGGTGGTCAGGGATACCGGGGTGCAGGTCAATTGACCGACCGGCTGTCTCGGGCGGAAGCGGAGCGACGCCGCCAGTGCCCGCATCGCGTTGCGGGTGCGGCGGCCGATCTTACTGGAATGATTGTTCTATAACCGTTTTTTTTGTAATCCGCTGCCATCCCATATGCCGCGGCCGCGAACCTACGACAGCGCGCAACTGCTCGAAACCGCCATGGAGGCGTTCTGGGCGAAAGGGTACGAGCGCACTTCGATCGACGATCTGGTGCGCCATACCGGCGTCAACCGTGCGAGCCTCTACTGCGCCTATCCCGACAAGCGGGCGCTGTTTGTGGCGGGAATCCGGCATTACCTCGAAACCGTGACCGAGGACAACATCCGCCGCCTGCGCAGCGGACGGCCGGCGGCGCGCGCGGTGCGGCAATTCTTCACTACATTGATCGAAGCGCCTGCGCAACGGGCGCGAAAAGGCTGTCTGCTGACCAATTCTGCCGTCGAGTTCGGCGTTTCCGACGAGGAAGTGCGGCGGCTGATCCGGGCTGCATTGCGCCGCGTGGAGCAGGCGCTGCGCGAGCGGCTCGAGGAGGCGCGGGCGGAAGGCGATCTTGCCGGCGATGTCGAACCGCGGGCGCTGGCGCGTCTGCTGGTGACTTTGCTGCAAGGGGTGCGCGTGATGCTGAAAAGCGGCGTGGAGCGTGCCATCGTGCGTGATGCGCTGCTCACGGCGCTGAAGCCGCTCGGGACATCGCGGCGCATCCGGGAGGATTCCGGCCACCGGGGAAAAGGATGAAAATTTTTTTGATGATCATGGAATGATCATTCCAATATTTCGCGGAGGAGACTGCCTCATGGGCAAGCCGATGCCCCGTGAGGCGGTACCCGAATTGAAGATTCCCGGCGCGCGGCGAGTCCCCAGAGGAAGCGGCACCGGCGGGCGCGAGCGGTGCGGCGGGTCTGTTTGGGGTCAGCCGCGCAGCAGGTCCAGCAATGCCGGGCCGTAGCGCTCCAGCTTTTTGGCGCCGATGCCGCCGATTGCCGATAATGCATCGAGATCCTGCGGACGGGTTGCCGCGATCGCCGCCAGCGTGCGATCGTGAAAAATCACGTAAGCCGGCACCGCTTGCGCACGCGCCTGTTCGCTGCGCCACGCTTTGAGTCGCGCGAGCAGGCCCGCGTCTGCAGCAGGCAGCGCGCCGGCGCTCGGTGTACGGCGTGCTGCGGTCTTGCCCCGGTGCGGCGTGACGCGGCGCATTTCGACGCGTTCTTCGCCTTTCAGCACCCGACGGCTCGCGTCGGTCAGGCGCAGCGCACCATAGGCCTCGTGAGCGGGGCGCGCGTAGCCCAGCGCCACCAGCTGGCGGAACACGCTGCGCCACGTCGCCTCGTCGAGATCGCCGCCGACGCCGAACACGCTCAACTTGTCGTGATCCCATTGCGCCACGCGCTCGGTGGCGCGGCCGCGCAGCACATCGATCAGATGCGCCGCGCCGAAGCGCTGGCCGGTGCGATAAATGCACGACAGCGCCTTGCGCGCTGCGTCGGTCGCTTCCCAGGTCTGCGGTGGTTCAAGGCAGGTGTCGCAATTGCCGCACGGCGTGCTCGCCTCGCCGAAATACTCGAGCAGGCGCACGCGACGGCATCCGGCGGTCTCGCACAAGCCGAGCAGGGCCTCCAGCTTGGCGAGCGATACGCGGCGGAATGCCTCGTTGCCTTCGGACTGGTCGATCATGCGCCGCTGCTGCACCACGTCGGCGAGTCCGTAGCTCATCCACGCATCGGCGGCGAGCCCGTCGCGGCCGGCGCGACCGGTTTCCTGGTAGTAGCCTTCGATGCTTCTGGGCAGGTCGAGATGGGCGACGAAACGCACGTCCGGCTTGTCTATGCCCATACCGAAGGCAATGGTGGCGACGATCACGATGCCGTCCTCGCGCTGGAATTGCGCCTGGTGCTCGGCGCGCGCCGCTGCATCCATGCCGGCGTGATACGGCAGCGCGCGCACGCCTTGCGTCGCGAGCCACGCCGCAGTTTCGTCCACTTTTTTGCGCGACAGGCAATAGACGATGCCGGCTTCGTCCGGGTGTTCCTCGCGGATGAAACGCAGCAGTTGCGCCCGCGCCTCCTGCTTGTCGACGATGGTGTAGCGGATGTTGGGCCGATCGAAACTGGAGACGAACACGCGCGCTTCATCGAGCGCGAGTTGGCGAACGATTTCGACGCGCGTTTGCGGATCGGCGGTGGCGGTGAGCGCGATGCGCGGCACGGCGGGAAAGCGCTCGTGCAGCACCGAGAGCTGCATGTAATCGGGGCGGAAGTCGTGCCCCCATTGCGAGACACAATGCGCTTCGTCAATGGCGAACAGCGCGATTTCGGCGTGCGCCAGCAGATCAAGCATGCGCGGCATCAGCAGGCGCTCGGGCGCGACGTAGAGCAGCTCCAGTTCGCTATCGCGCAGCGCGCGCTCCACAGCGTTGATCTCGCGGCCATCCAGCGTCGAATTGAGGAAGGCTGCGCGCACGCCGAGCTGTTTGAGCGCGGCCACCTGGTCGTGCATCAGCGCGATCAGCGGCGACACCACCAGCGCCGTGCCTGCGCGCAGCAGCGCCGGCAGTTGATAGCACAGCGACTTGCCGCCGCCGGTGGGCATCAGTACCAGCGCGTCGCCGCCCGCGGTGACGTGAGAGACGATGTCGTGCTGGGCGCCGCGAAATGCCGCGTGGCCGAAGACCGTATTGAGCACACGAAGGGCCTCGAGCCCAGAGCTGCCGTCCATCAGATATCTTTTAAAAACAATATATTAATAAAATGAGGCAACTTCCCCGCCTCGGTGAATCAGGCGCGGGCCGCACCCACTTTGAACGATGCCTTGTCCCGTTCATCCAACTGGGCCACGAGGCCGGTTTCCCACGCGAGATACCGTTGCATTGCTTCGCGGTTGCCGGCGTGGCGGTCATGGACGAAGAACAGATAGTCGATACATTCGCCGTCGGGCGGAGTTCCAGGGGAGGTGGCGCTCGCGTAGCCTGCTTTTTGCCACGCGCCAAGGCCGCCGGCAAGCCGTTTCACGTTCGAGATACCCGCTTCCAGGAGGTCGATGGCGGCCAGCCGCGCGACATCGGCGATTTCGGATACCAGCACGATCGGTTTCTTTTCGTCACGCGCGTCCGCCGCGAGTCTGACGCGCGTGCTCCAGCGGCTGCCGGGGATGTGGGCTTTACGGAAGTCCATGCTCTGGCCGAGATCGAATACCGTGCAGCGTCCTGCATCGAATGCTTGCTTCAGCTCTGCGGCGGAGATCGTCGCGAAATCCGGCAGCGCGGGTCTTGCCGCGCGCGTGCCGTGGAGCCCGGATTTCACGCCGCCTTCGAGCACGTACGCCTCGCAACCGAGCTGTCTGAGCCAGCTCGCGACCACCGGCGCGCGTACCTGCTCGCCGCCGTCGATCAGCACGATGCGCGCATGGCGCACGCCGATCCATTGATCGGTGGCCTGGATCAACTGGCCGCCGGGCGCGTGGACCGCGCCGGGGATCGAGCCTTTCTTGAATTCCTCCGGCGTGCGCACATCGCACAGATAGGTGGTGCGCGTCGTTTCCTCCAGCCATGCCGCGACTTCTTGTGCCGTGACGGTCTCGATGCCGAAGCGCGCCATGAGGTGGCGCGCCGCTTCCTGCTGCGCCGGCAGCGCGGCGGCGTCGATTTGCTCGGGATACTTGCGCGTCGAGCCGTGCTCGAGCGGCAGGCCGGCGAGGAACCATCCCTGGGTGCCGTTTTCCAGCGCGTAGACGGGGTTGGGCACGCCGAAGTTGATCAGCGTCTGCGCGCCGATGATGGAGCGCGTGCGTCCCGCGCAGTTGACGATGATCTTGGTTTTGGGATTTTTCACCATCGCCGGCACGCGCAGCGGCAGTTCGGCATTGGGGCAGCATATGCTGCCGGGAATGGTCATCCTGTGGTGTTCGTCGACGGGGCGGCCGTCGAAAATGACGAAGTCCTCGCCGGACTGCTTCATGCGCACGAGCTCATGTGCCGAGATGCGCGGCGTGCGGTATTCGTGCTCGACGAGCTCGCCGAAAGTCTTGCTCGGCACGTTGACGCCGGAGAACAGGGCATAACCCGCCTCCGCCCACGCCCGGTTGCCGCCGTCGACGATCGCCACGTCGTGGTAGCCCATCGCCAGCAGGCGCCGGGCCGCCCGCCCGGCCACGCCCAGTTCGCCATCGTCGCACAACACGATGCGCGCAGCCTTGTTCGGCACCAGGGTGACGATCCCGAGTTCGAGACGGCTGTATGGGCAGGGCGTGGCGAACAGCAGATGCGACTCGCCGAACTGTCCGGCTTCGCGCACATCGAGCAGCGCGAATTCCGTGCCGTCGTGGAGCATGGTCTTGAGTCGTTTCGAGCAAACGTGTTTGAGCGGGGTCATTCGCCGGGGGCAGCGAGGGAGGGTGGAAGCACCAATTATACCGACGCCGGGAGAGGAGGCGGACGGGTTTCAGACGAGATGCGGCGTTTTTGCAGCACGCCGTGCGCTTTCAGCGCAGCAGCAACGGCGTGCCGCTGGTGATCAGCACGCCGGCGACCAGACGTTTGAAAAGCGCGTCGTCGAGGCTGGCATGGATGCGGTTGCCGAGAAAGACGCCGATCAGCATCATTGGCAGCGCCACGGCGCAGGCGATCACGACGTCACGGTCGAATTCACCCACGGCGATATAGCCGGCGGCACGCAGTAGGCCGAGGGCAAGGAGTATGCCCGCGACGGTAGCCCGGAAAGAGGCTTTGGCGTGCTGGAGCAAGTCGAGGTAGATGGCGAAAAACATGCCCGCCATGGAGCCGAACAGGGTGCCGACGAAACCGGCGAGCGTGCCGGCGGCCGGCGCCACGGCGCCTAGGGGCAGGCGCAGCCTGAAGCCGGGGCGAAACGTTGCCCACAGCGCATGCAGGCCGTAGACGAGCACGACTCCTCCCAGCAGTTTCGTCAGCGTGCGGGCGTCGAGGATTTTGAAAAAATATACGCCCAGGCCCACGCCGATGGCGCACCACGGCATCACCCGCCACAGGTCGCGCCAGACGATGTGCTTGTATTCGGTGCGGAGGATCGCCGCCGATGACAGGATGCCGAGCACCGTTACCATGGGCACCACGATCTTGAGCGACATCACGAAGGCGAGCAGCGGCACGGTGACGCCGCCAAAGCCGGCGCTGCCGCGAATGGCGTAGGAAAGGACGATGACGAAGCAGAAGAACAGCAGCTCGGGCGCCGACAGGGTATCCACGCTATTCGGCCCGGATCGGGCGCGCCCGCCGCGGGCTGCTCATTTCTTGTCTTTGCCGGCGACAAGGCCGCCGAGCAGTGCAGCGGTAGGACGATGGACGTGGCCGCGGGGCGGGGTCGGTCTTTTCTCTTTTTCCCCGGCAGCCGACGCCGCCGGCTCGTAGGGTTTGGAAAAATCGAAACCCGTGGCGTCCGCCGCGCTTTGAGGGGCGGGCCGCGCCGGCTTGTGCTCCCTCGGTTCGCGATGGCCGCCGTGCCCGTGCTTTGCCTGGCCATCGCGGAAGCGCGGGCGCTCGCCCGGCATTTCGCGGTCGAAGCCTTCCGCTGCCAGCCGCGGGATCTGGCGCTTGAGCAGTTTCTCGATGGCAGCGAGAAATTCCATTTCGTCAGGACTTACCAGCGAGATCGCTTCGCCGGGGCTGCCGGCGCGACCGGTGCGACCGATGCGGTGCACATAGTCTTCCGGCGTGTGCGGCAGCTCGTAATTGATCACGAATGGCAGCTGGTCGATGTCGAGCCCGCGTGCGGCGATGTCGGTGGCGACCAGGATTTTCATCTTGCCCTGCTTGAACTCCTCGAGCGCCTGCATGCGTTCGGCCTGGGTGCGGTCGCTGTGGATCGCGGTGGCGGCCAGGCCATCCTGTTCGAGCTGGCGGGCAAGGCGGTTGGCATCGCGTTTCATGCGCACGAACACCAGCACCTGTTGCATGTCGCGCGAGTGGATCAGGTGCGTGAGCAGTGCGTGTTTGCGCGAAGCCGGCACTTCGTATACCTGGTGTGATACCAGTTCGGCGGGAGCATTGCGGCGCGCGACTTCGATCATCAGGGGATGGTGCATGAACTGATCGGCAAGCCTCTTGATTTCCTCCGAGAACGTCGCCGAGAACAGCAGGTTCTGGCGTGTTGCCGGCAGCACGGCAAGGATGCGCTTGATGTCGGGCATGAATCCCATGTCGAGCATGCGGTCGGCTTCATCGAGCACCAGGATTTCCACGCGCGACAAATTGATGCTTTTCTGCTGCAGGTGATCGAGCAACCGGCCGGGGGTGGCGACCACGATTTCGGCACCGGCGTGCAGCGCCTTGATCTGCGGCTTGATGTCGATGCCGCCATAGACCACCGCCGTGCGCAGCGGCAGATATTTGCCATAGGTGCGCACCGATTCCTCGACCTGCGCTGCGAGTTCGCGCGTCGGTGTCAGCACCAGCGCCCGCACCGGATGCCGCGCCGGAGAGGGGCTGGTGCTGGCGTGGGGGGCGAGCAGTTGCAGCAGCGGCAGCGTGTAGCCGGCGGTTTTCCCCGTGCCGGTCTGGGCGCAGCCCATGATGTCGTGGCGCTCGAGGATCGCCGGGATGGCCTTGACCTGGATCGGAGTGGGTTCCGTGTACCCCTGGTCGGCAACGGCGCGGAGCAATTCGGGAATCAGCTTCAGGGAAGTAAATGACATCTCAACGGTCTCGATGGTGTGCCCCGGAGAGGGCAACGGAGCCGCGACGGCTGGAACCCGTTACGGGCGGCGGCGACTGCAGGAAGGATGAGCGGGAAGAAAGTATTCGGGCGTCCACAGCATTCACGATTGTTCATTATACCGCGCCAAGCGGTCGTAGGCGAGCCGGCAGGCGGCTTTGCTGGCAAAAGAGCGCAAAGAAGCCGGAAATCTGCTAGATTATCGGAGTGGAAGTGGCGATATGAGCTTGGGTCGGCGCATTGCCGGGATCGGGCTCGGAAGGAAAGGACGGAACAAATTGCTGGAAATCATGCGCGATGGCATTGCCGAGGAAACGGCACCGCTCGGCGTGTTTCCGTTGATTCTCACGCTCGACACTCACGGCGTTCCCCACCGCTGGATCACGTGGCAACATGCGTGCTACTACTACGCCAAAGACCAGGTCGCTTGGCACATGGGCGGGCGCGCTTTCACGGTTCATGGCGGGCTGAACCGCGCCACCGGTGAACGCTCGACCATCACTGCGAGCAGCATCATCGCGATCAAGGGCAAGGCGATGGCGATGAAAGCCTTCAGCCAGGTGCCGCCGCTCAACAACCGCGAGCTGTTCCACCGCGACCGCCAGATCTGTGCCTATTGCGGCGACATGCTGCCGATTTCCAGGCTCACGCGCGATCATATCGTGCCGTTTTCACGCGGCGGCAAGGACACGTGGATGAATGTCGTTACCGCCTGCCGCGGCTGCAACGAGAAAAAAAGCGACCGCACCCCGGAGCGTGCCGGGATGGAACTGCTTTATCTGCCGTACGTGCCGAACCGTGCCGAGTATCTGATACTCACCAATCGCCGCATCCTTGCCGATCAGATGGAGTTCTTGGCGCAGCACGTGCCGGCGCAAAGCCGCCTGCACCAGAAGTCCGCCTGAGCCGTGCGCGCGGCGTCTTTTCCGCTGCTGCTGCGGCCTGACCCCGTGGAATGTTTTCTCGCCCCGGAAGGCGCTGGGAGCGTTCCCCAGGGCGAGTTTTATCATTAAGATATTGATTTTTAATACTTTATTTTATGGCCGGTTTTGACCTGCACAGCCTTTCTACGCATCCCGACGGCTTGCTGAGGCGGTCGTAACGGGTGGCGCGCGCCGCGCGCCGCGGCGTGACGACGCTCGCGCTCACCGATCATGATGAAACCAGGGGTCTTGCCGAAGCGCGGGTTGCCGCCGGCGAGCAGGACATCACGCTGGTCGGCGGCGTGGAGATATCGGTGACATGGCATGGTCATACGCTGCACGTCGTCGGCCTGCACATCGATCCCGAAAACCGCGAGCTCGCCGTGGGTCTCGAGCTCATCCGCAGCGGCCGCCGGCTGCGCGCCGAGGCCATGGCGGAAAGTCTGCGGCGGGCGGGTATCGCCGGCAGCCTGGAAGGCGCGCGCTCCTACGCCGGAAACCCCGAACTCGTCGCGCGCACGCATTTCGCGCGGTTTCTGGTCGAGCGCGGCCATGCGCGCGAGGTGGCGGCGGTTTTCAAAAAATATCTCGCTGTCGGCAAACCCGGCCATGTTCCCCACCAGTGGGCGGGCCTCGAACAATCGGTGGCGTGGATCAAGGCTGCCGGCGGCGTGCCGGTGCTGGCGCATCCGGGCCGCTACCGGCTGGGCAATGCCCAGCGTGACGCGCTGCTTGCCGATTTTCGCGATGCCGGCGGAATCGCGATCGAGGTGGTCACGGCAAGCCATGCCGCGCAGCAATTCGCGACCTGGGCGCGGCAGTGCCGGCGTTTCGGCTTGCTGGCATCGGCGGGTTCCGATTTTCACGGGCCGGGTGAAAGCCGTTGCGATCTCGGCGGTCTGCCCGCATTGCCCGACGGCTGCACGCCGGTGTGGAGCCGATTCTGAGCGGCGGACGATGCGCGGCGGATTTGCATCTCACGAATCAAGGGATGAGCCGGAAAGCGCTCGCTCGTTCGTCTGACCGTCATCTTTCCCACACTGCACATCACTGGCCATGGCGCAGTTTTTTGCCGTTCATCCCGATAATCCGCAGCCGCGCCTGATCAGGCGGGCCGTGGAAATCATCCGCGGCGGCGGTGTCATCGTCTATCCCACGGATTCCTGTTACGCGCTCGGCTGCCGTCTCGGCGACAAGGCGGCGGTCGAACGCATGCGCTTCATCCGTCAGGTCGATGAACATCACTACTTTACGCTGGTATGCCGTGATCTTGCCGAGATCGCGACCTACGCCAAGGTGGACAACCGCCAGTTCCGTCTGCTCAAGGCGACGACGCCGGGCAGCTACACCTTCATTCTGCAGGCGACGCGCGAAGTGCCCAAACGCCTGCAGCATCCCCGACGTCGGACCGTCGGCCTGCGCGTTCCCGATCATCGCGTGGCGCGCGCGCTGCTCGATGAGCTCGGCGAGCCGCTGCTGTCTTCGACGCTGATCCTGCCCGGTGACGCGCAGCCGCTCAACGACGCCCGGGAAATCCGCGAGCGCCTCGGCAAGCTGGTCGACCTGATTCTCGACAGCGGATCCTGCGGCATCGAGCCCACGACCGTGGTGGACCTGAGCGGTGACACGCCGCTCATCGTGCGCGCGGGCAAAGGCAGCAGCGCGCCATTCGGGATTGAATGATGAGGGGTGCAGACTGATGAAGGATGAAGCGCCAACCTGCTAAAATGTGCGCTGGCCCGGCAGTTCACGGCTTTTCCGTCACCATCACCCACAACGCCTTCCTACTCCCTATTTTCCCGCGCCGATGGAACTCAATTTGCTCCAGACCATTGCGGTCTATGCGCTACCCGTCATTTTCGCGATCACGCTGCATGAGGCGGCGCATGGCTACGTTGCCAGGCATTTCGGTGATTTCACGGCCCATGCCGCGGGGCGCATCAGCCTGAATCCGCTGCGCCACATCGACCCCATCGGCACCGTGGCCCTGCCACTCGCGCTGCTCGCAGTGAGCAAACTGTTCGGCGGCGGCATTCTGTTCGGCTGGGCGAAACCGGTGCCGGTCAATTTCGCCAATCTGCGTCATCCCAAGCGCGACATGTTGTGGGTTGCCGCGGCCGGGCCGGCGGCCAATCTGCTGATGGCGATGTTCTGGGGGCTGATGGTGAAAGCCGGCCTCGGCATGCCCGGCAACGGCTTCGCGTTGCCGCTGACGCTGATGGGAGCGGCGGGCGTGTTCATCAATGCCATCATCATGGTGCTCAATCTGCTGCCGCTGCCACCGCTCGACGGTGGCCGCATCATGGTCAGTTTGCTGCCGCACCGGCTGGCTTACCGCTTCGCGCGCATCGAGCCCTACGGTTTCATGATCCTGATCGTGTTGCTGTTCAGCGGCGTGCTGGGCCATGTCCTGTGGCCGCTGATCGGCGTGGTGATGGCGCTGGTCGCGACATTGTCCGGCGTGCCGCTGCCAGCCCTGGTCCGGCTTGCCAGTGTGATTTGAAAGGAACTGCAATCCATGTATACCAATCGCGTCTTGTCCGGCATGCGTCCCACCGGCAGCCTGCATCTCGGGCATTACCACGGCGTGCTCAAGAACTGGATCAGGCTGCAGCACGAGTATGAATGCTTTTTTTTCGTCGCCGACTGGCACGCGCTGACCACCCATTACGATGAACCCGACACCATAGAACGCCATGTCTGGGACATGGTGATCGACTGGCTCGCCGCCGGCGTCGACCCAGCGCGGGCGACGCTGTTCATCCAGTCGCGCGTGCCGGAGCACGCCGAATTGCATCTGCTGCTGTCGATGATCACGCCCGTCGCGTGGCTCGAGCGCGTGCCGACTTACAAGGACCAGCAGGAGAAACTTGCCGACAAGGATCTTGCGACCTACGGTTTTCTCGGCTATCCGCTGCTGCAAAGCGCCGATATCCTGATCTACCGCGCCAATCTGGTGCCGGTGGGCGAGGATCAGGTGCCGCACATCGAGTTCACGCGCGAGATCGCGCGCCGTTTCAACCATGTCTTCGGACGCGAGCCGGGGTTCGAGACCAAGGCGGAGGCCGCGGTAAAGAAGCTCGGCGCGCGCCGCGCCAGGCTCTATCGCGAGCTGCGCACCCGGTATCTGGAGCAGGGAGATACCGAAGCGCTGGCCGCGGCGCGTGCGCTGCTCGAGGAGACCCAGAACCTGACGCTCGGCGACCGCGAACGCCTGTTCGGCTACATCGAGGGCGGCGGCAAGGTGATCCTGACCGAGCCGCAATCCCTGCTCACCGAGGCGTCGAAAATGCCCGGCCTCGACGGCCAGAAAATGTCCAAGTCCTACCACAACACCATCGGCTTGCGGGAAAACGCCGACAGCGTAACGAAGAAAATCAGGACCATGCCCACCGATCCGGCGCGCGTCAAGCGCAGCGATCCGGGCGACCCCGACAAATGTCCGGTGTGGCAGCTGCACCTCGTGTATTCGGACGATTCGCGCCGGCAATGGGTGCAGCAAGGTTGCCGCAGCGCCGCCATCGGCTGCCTCGAGTGCAAGCAACCGGTGATAGACGCGGTGCTGGAGGAGCAGAAGCCGATCCGGGAGCGCGCGCAGAAATATCTGGACGACCCGACGCTGGTTCGCAGCATCGTCGCCGACGGCTGCGAGAAGGCGCGCAAGCTGGCCCAGGAGACGCTGCGCGATGTAAGACAGGTAATGGGCTTGGACTACGGATAAAAATAATTTATAAACAATATGTTATGTAATATTTCTCGTGCGATTCATGAAATGACTGAAACTCTGCTCGCGGTAGGTTCGCCGGCGGATTCGCTGTAAAATACGCCGATGCAAAAACGATCGATGCCCGCCGTCGCCCCCTCGCCCTTGGAGTGCGCAATCCCCGCATGCTCCATGTCGTCCGAGGGGCGGCCACAGGGAAGCGGACGGTTCGAGGCGGGCCGTTGCCGATGACCGAGCCCGCGAGCGCCATACCGGTCGCCAAGGTCTATGGCGAGCCTCTGCTCGAGGTGCCGCAAGACCTCTATATCCCGCCCGATGCGCTGGAAGTTTTCCTGGAACAGTTCGAAGGTCCGCTCGACCTGCTGCTGTACCTGATCCGCAAGGAAAACTTCAACGTGCTCGATATTCCGATGGCCAAGCTCACGGTGCAGTATCTCGAATACGTCGAGATGATGCGCTCGAGCCATCTCGAGCTCGCGGCGGAATATCTGCTGATGGCGGCGATGCTGATCGAGATCAAGTCGCGCATGCTGCTGCCGCGGCCGGTGAGCAGCGAGACCGGCGAGGAAGATCCGCGCGCCGAACTGGTGCGACGCCTGCTCGAATACGAGCAGATGAAGCTCGCAGCGCTGCGGATCAACGAACTGCCCCAGGCCGGACGGGATTTCGCGCTGGTGCAGGTGTTTTTTGAAAAAACCGCAACGGCGCGGCTGCCGCAAGTCCATGCCGAAGACCTGCGCCAGGCATGGCTGGGATTGCTCGCCCGCGCAACCGTCAATCGCCATCACAAGGTGACGCGTGACCAGCTGTCGGTGCGCGAGCACATGAGCAGGATCCTGCGCCGCCTGCAGGACGCGAAATATGTCGAATTCGCCGAACTTTTCGCGCCCGCCGAAGGCGTCGCCGTGCTGGTGGTGACTTTCCTCGCCGTGCTGGAACTCGCGCGCGAGAGCCTGGTCGAGATCAGCCAGCAGCAGGCTTATACCCCGATTTATGTGAAATTGCGCGGCGGCCATCTTGCCGCCGTCGAATAGCCGGAACGGAAAATGGAACAGGAACAGGAAGCATCCGGTCTCGAGCCACAGACGCCCGAGCTCGATCTTGCCCAGGTGAAAACGGTGCTGGAAGCGGCTTTGCTGGCGAGCCAGGAACCGTTGAGCCTGGCCGAACTCAAGCGATTGTTCGAGGAGGAACTGGGCAATGAAACCCTGCGCAAGGTGCTGGAAGAACTGCGCCAGGACTGGCAGGGCAAAGGCGTCGAGCTGGTGAATGTCGCTTCGGGCTGGCGGTTTCATACGCGCCCCGAATACCAGAAGTTTCTCGAGCGCCTCAATCCGCAGAAGCCGCCGCGCTATTCGCGGGCAGTGCTGGAAACGCTCGCCATCATCGCCTACAAGCAGCCGGTGACGCGTGGCGACATCGAAGACATCCGCGGCGTCACGGTATCCGGCAACATTCTCAAGTCACTGGAAGCACGCGGCTGGATCGACGTCGTCGGCCATCGCGAAGTGCCGGGCCGGCCCGAGCTGTTTGCCACCACCAAGACTTTTCTCGACGATCTCAATCTGCGTTCCCTGGAAGAACTGCCGCCGCTGGAAGAATTGGGCACGCTGGTGGAAGCCGGCGCCGCCGAAGAGAGGTTCCCGGAAACCGGTGCCGACGAAGAGCGCGACGAGACAGGGGGGGCGATGCTGCCGGCAGAAGACGACGCCCCGGCGTTCGAGTCCACGCCGGCACAGCCGGTGCATTAAGGCCCGCCGCAGCGGGGCGTGTCCGCGCTCGCCACGATCATGCTCGCCTGACCAGGCGGGTCACGGCGGGTTCTAAAACAAGTGGAGCGACGCCGGCGCAAAAAAGCCGACCGCGCAGAATACCAGGCCCACGATGCCCAGCGCACCGGCCGCCCACGCCAGCCACATCATGCCGGTGATGATGCTCGCGGAGGCGAGCACGATGGCGATCTGGAGCGCCGCTGACGCGATCTCATAGTGATGGTAGGCGGCGAGCGCGAGATCCCGTTTCTGCTCTGCGGCCTTGGCGCGGGCGGCGAGTTCCTTGCGGCCTTCCCCGGTTTCGGGCTCGCTGTCGTAGCGCTCGACGGTTTTGCGCCACGAGGCGATGCGCTGTTCGACCGCTTCCTTGGCCTTGGCATCGGTGCCGACGCGCTTCAGTTCCAGTTCCGCCTGTTCGGCTGCGGTGCGCAGCGTCGTCATGCGGATGGTTTTCGCCTGGAAGAACGACCACAGATTGGAAGCTTCGATGTTGTAGCTCAAACCGGTGGTCTGCGCGCTTTTGCCGAGCGTTTCCGAGAATGCCAGCACCAGCGCCAGCAGGGAGATCAGAAGGGCGATTTTCCTGTTTTCCGGGCTGCCGTGCCCGCCCTCGTGGCCGTGAGCCGCACCTGACATACCGATTCTCCTTTCGGACAAAAGCGACGCAGCGATTCTCGCGGTTTTTTACCCGCGAGAAAAGACCCCCTTGGCGGCATCCCGCTCCGGGACATTACTGTGGGCGCTCTGGAGAGAAAGCCGGCGATGCCTTTTTCGCCGTTACCGTTTGTTACGCGGCGGAGAACGAGCGTTACCCAAACCGCACGAAGTCGCTACATTCGTTCGCCTGTCACCGCCGTATTCTTTGACAAGCGGATCGTTGATTGAAACAGCCGGAGCGCGGCGCGATGGATGAATGCCGAAGGATCGCGAATCGTTACTGCTCGTCGCCGCCGTTTTCCGGGAAGGAGCAAAGACATGAAGAAGCCCAGGATGCCGGCAAAGCCGGAAACGAAGACCGCGGCAGCAGAGCCTGCGGCCACGCCGGACGAATACCGTTTCGGCCGCTTGCGCATCGTGCTGCCTTCGCGCGCGGTGTACCTCGGAAACGAAGAGGTCTTTTTCACGACCACTGATTTCGACTTGCTGTGGTTTCTGGCGAGTCACGCGGGCAAGGTGTTGTCGCGCGAGGACATTCTGGCAGGGTTGGGCGGCATCGCCGATGAAAATCCGGGACGGCTGATCGACATGCGCATTTCACGCTTGCGCAGGCGTGTGGGAGACGACACCGAAAACCCGCGGCGCATCAAGACCGTGCGCGGCAAAGGCTATCTTTTCGATCCCAGCGAAGAAGACTGACCGCAGTCACACCGCGGCGCGTTTCCGGCCGCAATTTCGCCGCTCTAGCGCACCCACGAACGGTGATCGTGCCCGGGACTTACTTCCGGAAATGCGAAGCCGCCTTGTCGAAGGCTTCGCGCATTTTCGCCCACGCGTCGTCGGCGCCACGCACGAGGTCGAGCCACGCCTCGCCGCTCGCCGCCTGGATTTTGCGCATCTGTTCGAGTGCGCGGTCGCGCTGGCTGCGGAAGGCCTCGAGCTGTTTCTCGTACTCGATGCGCATGTCGGCCTGCGCCTCCCGCGTCTTCGCTTCCCACTTCGCGACTTCGGCGTTCCACTGGTCGAGCTGCGCCTTGAGTTTTTCGAGATATTCGTCGCGCTTGTTCATCTGGCCTCCTTGGTTGCGGTTGACGGCGCCGCTGCGTTCGGCTTGCGCCGGGCGAGCAGCGCCCGGCCTTGCTGCTCGAGCTCGAACATGCGCTCGAGACTGGCGCGCGCGCGTTTCGCCGTTGCGGGCGGGATTTCGACGATTTGCTGCGGCGTGGGCGCCTTGAGCACCTGCAGCACGTCTTCGAGCTTGATTTCCTTCATGTAAGGGCACAGGATGCAGGTGCCGACGATTTCCTTGTCCGGGAATTCGGCCTTGAGGCGGTCGGAAAGACCGCATTCGGTTACCAGCATGAAGGTTTTTGCGTCCGACTTGGCCACGTAATTGAGCATGCCCGCGGTGCCGCCGGCATAATCGACCAGCGCGACCACGCCGGGCGTGCATTCGGGGTGTGCGAGGATTTTTACGCCAGGGAAGCGGCGCCGGATGTCCTCCACGCTCGCGGCATTGAAGCTTTCGTGCACCACGCAAGTGCCTTCCCAGGTGATGATTTTCTTGGAAGTCGCATTGCGCAGATTTTGTCCCATCAGCTTGTCGGGAATGAAAATGATTTCTTCATTGGGCATGGCCTCGATGACTTCGAGCGCGTTGGACGAGGTGCAGCAGGCGTCGCTTTCGGCCTTGACCCCGGCATAGGTATTGACGTAACAGACGATCCCTGCCCGCGGGTATTGCTGGCGCAGGGCGCGCACCTGCCCGGCAGTGATCGCATCGGCCAGCGAGCAGCCGGCCACCCGCGGCACCAGGACCTCCTTGTCCGGGTTGAGCAGCTTGGCCGTCTCGCCCATGAAGTACACCGAGCAGAAAACGATTTTCCGCGCCGGATGCTCGACTGCCTTGCGGCTCAACGCATAGGAGTCACCGATGTAATCGCCGACGCCGTACATGATGTCCGGCGTCTGATAGGAATGCGCAAGGATGACCGCGTTCTGCTCATGCTTGAGACGATTGATCTCCAGCGTGGTCGGCGCAATCGCCTCGCAATCCTCGCGCGCCCAGCCGAGGCGGTGCAGTTTTTCGTAAAGCCTCGCCGTTTCAGCGGCGAATTCGCCGGCAGAGAAATTCATGGATACGGCCTCCGTTTTCCAACAATGGATTAGACAACGGAACTGCGCCGGGATTGCGATATAAAATCTGTTATAAAACAGTATATTGAATCATCGTCCTGTTGCGGGATCAGTAGCGCGGATCGAACATCTGGGCCTGTACGTCGTCCAGCACGTCCTGCGGTTTGGGCTTGCCGGCGAGACCCAGCTTATAGGCGGTGTCGGCGATTGCTGCCGCGATGTTCGCCGAAACCTCGCGTATGCGCGGCAGTGCGGGGTAGAGGCTGCCCTGTTCGAGGTCGGATTCCGTGACCTGGTGTGCGAGCGTGTGCGCGGCCGCCATGAACATGTCATCGGCAATGCAGCGCGCGCGGCTCGCGATGGCGCCCAGGCCCACGCCGGGGAAAATATAGGAGTTGTTGCCCTGCCGCGGCACGTAGGTTTTTCCGTCCAGCGCGACCGGGTCGAACGGGCTGCCGCAGGCGAACAACGCCCGGCCGCGGGTCCAGCGATACGCCTGTTCGGCGGTGCATTCGGCCTGGGAAGTGGGATTGGACAGCGCAAACACGATCGGCCGCTCGTTGATGCGCGCCATGGCTTCCAGCACTTCGCGGGTGAAGGTGCCGCCGACAGCGGAAACGCCGATGATGGTCGTGGGCTGGAGTGTGCTGACCGCGGACAGGAAATCGCCGACCGGCGCATGCTCGTGCGCGTACGGGATTTTATGCTCGGCAAGATTTTCCCGGCCCTTGACCACCAGTCCGCGCGAATCGAACAGCCAGCAGCGGCCGCGCGCCTGCTGTTTGCTGAGGCCCTGGGCCATCATTGCCGACACCAGCAGATCGGCGATGCCGGTGGCGGCCTCGCCGGCGCCCATGAAGAGGATTTTCTGGTCGGCGAGCTTGCCGCCGGTGACGCGCAGCGCCGAGAACATGCCCGCGAGCGCCACCGCTGCGGTGCCCTGGATATCGTCGTTGAAAGTGCAGATGCGGTTACGGTACTTGTGCAGCAGGCGAAAGGCATTGTGGTTGGCGAAATCCTCGAACTGGACCACCACGCCAGGAAAGACCTGCTGCGTCGCCGTGATGAATTCCTCCATCAGATCGTCGTAGGCGGCGCCGGTGATGCGGCGCTGTCGCAGCCCGACGTAGTACGGATCGTTGCGCAGTTTTTCGTTGTTGGTGCCGACATCGAGGGTGATGGGCAGGCATAAGCGAGGGTGGATTCCCGCGCACGCCGTGTAGAGCGAAAGTTTGCCGACCGGAATGCCCATGCCGTTGGCGCCGAGATCGCCCAGACCGAGGATGCGCTCGCCATCGGTGACCACGATGATGCCGGCAGGGTAGGGCCAGTTGCGCAGGATCTGGGCGATACGGCCGCGGTCGTTGGCGGAAATGAACAATCCGCGTGGACGCTGGAAAATGTGGCCGAAGTTCTGGCATGCGAGACCCACCGTCGGCGTGTAGACGAGCGGCTGCATTTCGTCGATGTTGTCGCACAGCACGCGGAAGAACAGCATTTCGTTGCGGTCGTGCAGCGCGTTGAGCGCCACGAACTTGTCGAGCGGATCGGACAGCTTGCGCAGATTCTGCAGGATGCGCTCGGCCTGCTGTGCCTGGGTGCTCACATACGGTGGCAGGAATCCCCGCAGACCCAGCGCATCACGCTCTTCTTCGGTGAAAGCCGTGCCTTTGTTGAGCAGCGGGTCGCGCAGCACGTCGAGGCCGCGCTTGGGGGTAGTCGGATCGTCGATGGCGGTCTTGCTCGGGGTTGTTCCAGAACTCATTGTTTCTCCTGAGGTTTTTGATTCCCTTTGGCTGCGGCCTTGCCTCGGTCCAGCGTTTCGGCGAAAGCCCTGAAGATATCGGTTTCGGTGATGATGCCGACCACGTTTTTTGCCTTGCCGACTACAGGCAGTCCGCCAGCCCTGTTGCTGGCCATCAGCATCGCGGCTTCGGCGATCGGCATCTCTGGAGTCGCAGTCATCACTTCCCGGTGCATGACTTCGCCGACTTCGACCGCCGATTGCAGATAATGCGCTGCTGCCAGCAACAGGTCACGCTCGGCGACCACGCCGACCAGGGTGCCGCGACTGTCGAGTACCGGCAGATGATGCATCGCGTGTTTCTGCATCAATGCGAGGGCACTCTTGTAATCTGTGTCGTTGCGGATGGTCACCGGTTTTTTGCTCATGCGATCGCGTACCAGCATGATCGGACTCCTTTTCGGACCGTGCGCAGATCGTCGCTGCAGTGCACAATGCGGCTGCACCGGGCAACACTATTTCAGGAACAGTTGCAGCCTTCCGTCAGACCGACTCTCGAAAAGAATAGGATCTTGCGACAGCGCGAACTTTGACATAGCGCAAGAAATATGTGACCTGTATCCAGGGATGCACGGGGTTATCGCTTGAGCATCCGGCTGCCGTAGAGGCCGGTGGGTTTGACCAGCAAAATCAGCAGCATGATGGCAAATGGCGCCATTTGCGCGAGCGGCGCATAGACCAGCGAACCCAGCGACACCACCTGCCCCACGATGAAAGCGGAAACGAGGGTGCCTTTGATGCTGCCCAGGCCGCCGATGATGACGACCATGAATACGAAAGCGAGCACTTCGAGCCCCATCTGGGGATCGACCATGATCAGCGGCGCGTGCAGGCCACCGGCCAGTCCGGAAAGCGTGCCGGCAATGATGAAAGTGATGGTGAACAGCCGCGATACATTGATGCCGAGACCTTCTACATGTTCGACGTCCTCGATTCCGGCGCGGATCGCCTTGCCGATGATGGTGCGGTTGAGGAACAGCCAGATGCCGGCATAGACGAGCAGGGCGATGCCGATGACGATCAAGCGGTAGACCGGAACGTCGGTGCCGGCGATGCCGATCTGGGCCAGCGTCGGCACCGGAACCGGCCGCGGCACCACGCCCCAGAAGAACTTGATGACGCCGATGCCGCCGATCAGGATGCCGAAAGACGTGATCATGCTGAAAGTGAGCTCGCGTTCGTAGATGCGCCTGAAAATCAGTCGCTCGACGGCGAAACTGACGACGCCCGAGACGACCACGCCGCCCGCCACGCCGAGCCAGATGCTGCCGCTCGCCAGGCTCAGAGAGTAGGTAAGGTAGGCGCCGACCGAATAATAAAGCAGCTGATCGAGGCTGATGATGCGCATCAGGCCGAAGCACAGCGACAGGCCGATCGCCATCAGGAAAAAAATGCTGCCGATGCTGAGGCCGAAAATGACGCCGGAGACGAGCAGTTGCGGATCCATCATCGACGCGTTTTCCCGTTGCCATCGGTCGCGCTGGCGGAGCGCGAGAAAAGCTTTTCCAGGCGGGGCTGCAGCGTGCCCCAGATGCCTTTTTCGCCGGCGAGCATGATGAACACCAGCAGAAAGCCGATGAAAAGCTCCCAGTTGCCAATCAGCTTGCTGATCACGTCCTTCATTCCGGTATAGGCAATTGCGCCGATCAGCGGGCCGTAGAGCGTGCCGGTGCCGCCAAGTATGGTGACCACCACCGGATCGGCGGCACGTGCCGGGCTGGTGATTTCCGGACTCACGAATCCCAAGTAGATCGCGTACATCGCTCCGGCCAGCGCGGTGGTGGTGTTGGCAATGATGAACGCGAGCAGCCGCACGCTGTAGTTGCTGTAACCCAGGAATTCCAGCTTGTCTTCATTGATCTTGGTTGCGAGACAGCAGGCGCCATAGATCGTGTCGTCGAGGTATTTGTAGAATGCCCACACCGCCAGCGCGACCAGCAGCGCGAAAATGAAGAACCGGTCGGGTCGCGTGAGGTCGAGCACGGGGGTTGCGGCGATATTGGTGAGGAACCACAAGCCGTTGTCGCCTTTGGTGATGTCGGCCAGCACTTTCTGCATGAGATAGTAGATGATTACCGCCAGGGCCAGATTGACCAGGGCGAAATAATCGCTGCGCAGCCGGACGAACAGCGGACCGACGACGGCCGAGACGACGAAACCGGAAAGCACGCCGAGCAGCAGGCCGAGATAGGGATTGGTGCCGAAATAAAACAGATAGAATGCGGTGCCATAGGCGCCCACCGCCAGATAGGCCGGCTGGCCGAAGGAGATGAAGCCGACTCGCCCCAGCAGGAAGCTGCAGCCGATGGTATAGATCGAGAAAATGAGCACTTCGATGATGAAAGGCAGCGGCAGAAACAGGCGCGACAGCGCCAGCAGCGAAAATGCCAGCAGGATGCCTCCCCACCATCGCAACATGTTGTTCATTGCCATGTCTCGCGGTTGCTACAAATATTGTTCGCAGGCATCGGGCCTGATCGATTCCCGGTCTGCGAGCTCCGCCACGATGCGCCCTTCCTTGATGGCGTAGACCTTGCTCGCGATCGCGCAAACCAGCGGCAGGTTCTGCTCGACGATGACGAGCGCCGTATTCCTGCTGAGCTCGTCGAAGACGTTTTTCAGGTGCGAGACCACACTGGGCGCGAGGCCCTCGGTCGGCTCGTCGATCAGCAGCACCTTCGGACTGCCGAGTATGGCCCTGCCTATCATCAGCATCTGGCGCTCGCCGCCGCTCAGATAGCCTGCCTTGCGGTCCATGAGCTGCTTCAATTTCGGGAAATAAGCGGTGACCGGCCCCCAGTCGTAGTCCCTGGTGGCATAGCTGGCGAGCTCGAGATTTTCCCTGACGGTCAGGTCGGAAAATACCTTTTTGTCCTGTGGCACGTACTTGATGCCCATTTTCGCGATGTCGTAAGGCATGCGGCCGATCAGACTGGTTGAGCCGCACGCGATCGATCCCGCCAGCGGCTTCAGGAAGCCGGCGATGCTTTTCAGCAAAGTGGTTTTGCCGGCGCCGTTGCGTCCGACGCAGGCAACGATCTGCTTCGGTTTCACGCCGAGGCCGATATCGAACAGGACTTTCGACTCGCCGTAGGAAACGGTCAGGCCCGAGACGGTCAGTAGTTCGCCGCCGGCCGCTGCGCTGCTGCCATCAACCGTCATGCCCGTTGCCTTCCGCGGAAGCATCGATTTGCCAATAGCTGCGACGTACTTCAGGATGCCGCAGGCATTCCTCGTATCCGCCATCGGCGATGATGCGGCCCTCGTGCATCACGGTGAGCCTCTGGACAAAATCCTTCACATGGGAAATCTTGTGTTCCACGATCAGGATGGTCTGCCTGCCGACATGCTTTGCCAGCACTTCCAGGATGCTCCTGATTTCGGATTCGGCGAGTCCCGCCAGCGGCTCGTCGAGCAACAGCACTTCCGGCTCGGCCAGTACCGCCATGGCGATTTCCAGGCGTCTTTTTTCACCCAGACTCAGATGCTTGACCTGCCGGTCGCGCACATTCTGCAGGTCAAAGGTTTCCAGTGTGGCGACGATTTTGTCTTCGCCGCGGTGTTTCCTGCAGGTGTTGAACAGCAGGTGCAGCAGCGATGATTTTCTGTGGGCCCTGAAAAACGCGAGCACCAGATTATCGACCACGCTCAGATTGTCGAACGTCGAAGTCAGTTGGAAAGTGCGCATCAGGCCGCGGGCGACCCTCTGCTGGGGCGTGAGGCGGGTGATGTCTTCGCCCTTGTGCAGTATGGTTCCTGCGTCGGGGAGGTGATAACCGGTCAACAGGTTGAAAAAAGTGGTTTTGCCGGCGCCGTTGGAGCCGATGATCCCGGCGACTTCGTTTTGCCGCAGGCAATAGTGAACCTGATCGACGGCGATCATTGCGCCGAAGCGTTTGGTGACGCCCTCGGCCCTGATGATTTCAGTGCTCAATGCTGTGCTCGCAGGCCGACGTCACCGCATCCCGCCCCGGCGGGGAAAACCTGCTTGCCGGGGCGGGGCCGTGCAAGATGAGGCACGGATTTCAGTAACCGAGAGACTTGAGCGTCGGCATCACCGTTTCGCCGCCGACCGAGCCCATGACCGTGAAAAGATCCCACTCGTTCTTGCGATCCTTGGGCGCCTTGCCCTTCACCAGGAAGGCGGCGTGCTTGTATTCGGCGGCGTGGTCTTCGCGCCACCGCGCCGGTCCCTTGACCGTATTGAACTGGCCTTTGTTTGCCATCAGGGCAGCGGAAACCTTTTTCGGATCGAAGGATTTCGCAGCCTCGAACCCCCTGAACATTTCCATGTAGGCGATGTAGGCGATCGTCGCATAGGCATCGGGCGGCCGCTTATATTTGGCACGGTAGAGATCGGTGAATTCCTTGGCGCTTTTTGCCACTTCCTTGTCCGGAAAGTCGGCGAGGTCATAGTAAAAATAGTGCATCGAATAGACGCCTTCGAGCGCTTCGGGCGGCAGGCCTTTGGCGACGACGTTGGTGATGAAGGCGTTGAAAATGGTCATCTCCTTGTTGAGCCCGGTCTGGTGCACTTGTTTCAGCAGCGCGACCGCGTCGGCGGCGAACTGCGCCGAAATGAAGACGTCGGGCTTGGCGGCCCGGACTTTCTGCAGCACGGTGGTGTAATCGCTGGTTCCCAGAGAAACTTCGTCATAGCCGACGATCTCGCCGCCGTACTCCTTGGCCGCGGCGGTGGCGCCATCGCGCATGTCCCAGCCCCAGCTGTCGGCGCGGGCCAGGAAGAAGATGCGCTTCTTGCCCAGCGTCTTGATCGCCGCCTGACCCGCCATGTAACCCACCGTCCAGGGGCTGTAGGCGGTGGCGAAAGTGGAATCGGCGAGCTTGCCTTTCTGGAAAGCTTCCTTGGCCATCACGCACACCGGGAAATAGGGCAGCGGCTCCTTGCTCACCATGGCATTGATCGCATATGCGAGCGGCGCCCAGGTCTGGCCGCCGAGGCCTTTGACCCCTTCCGAGACCATGTAGCGGAAACGCCGCACGCCCACGTCCTGCTTGGCCTCGTCGTCGGCAACGACGCCTTCCACCATGACTTTGCCGCCGGGCATGTCGAGACCGCCTTTTTTGTTGACGACGTCGATCGCGAGCAGCGCGCCTTCTTTCTGGGTTTCGGCGACCGCCGCGAAGGTCCCGGTCAGGGGCAGCAGGATCCCCACTTTGATTTTGGCGGGCTCGGCGGCAATCGCCGTGCCGTAACCAAAAGCGCTGCAAAGCACAAGAATCAGCAACGAATTCAGAAGCTTTTTCATTTTTGCCTCTCGATGGTGATGTGACGGAGACGTGCCGAAACGAGCGGGCGACTGCGGCCCATGGACTCCCCCTTTTTATGATGGATTTCTTGTGGCGAATAATGCCACGCCTGATTTTATGGCGTCAACAATCCGCTGCCCGTGAGGGCCGGTTGGGCGCACGTTTTTGATGGAGGTCAAGAGAATCAGGCGGTGAGCCGGCGGTAGATTCCGGCGACTTTGAGCGGCAGGCGCGCAACATCGTCCACCAGTGTCCAGTTGACCTCGCCGTACATGTGCGGCAGATAATCACGCGCTTCGCGGTCTATGGTGATGCAGAAAGGCTTGATGCCGGCGCGGTGGGCTTCGGCGAGCGCCTGCCGCGTGTCCTCGATGCCGTATTCGCCACGGTAGTGATCGCTGTAATCGTCGGGCTTGCCGTCGGAGAGCGTGATCAGGAGTTTGGTGCGCGCCTCGACCTGGTTCAAGAGCATCGTGAGATGACGGATCGCCGCACCCATGCGCGTATAATCCTGGGGCCGGATGCCGGCGATCCTGCTTTTTACCGTGGCGCCGTAAGGTTCGTCGAAACGTTTGACGCGGAAGATCTCGCAGCGTTTGCGCGTGATGCCCGAAAAACCGTAGATTGCGTAACGGTCGCCCAGCACTTCCAGCGCTTCGCACAGCATCGCCAGGGCTTCGCGCTCGGCATCGTTGATCCAGCCCTTGGTCGAGCCGCTCATGTCGATCATGAACATCACCGCGAGATCGCGCTCGGCCTTGTGGCGCCTGACAAACAAACGTTCGGCGAGTTCCATGCCGCTTTTCATGTCGGCATAAGCCGCGATCACGGCGTCGAGGTCGATGTCGTCGCCGTGCGGCTGTTTCCTGAGCAGCCTGTCCTCGCCGCGCAGCAGCTCGAAAGTGCGCTTCAGCTGTGCCACCTGCGGCGAATACCTGGCGAGCGTGGCATCGACAAAAGCGGCATCGCCGGGATGCACGTCGAGCTCGCGCAGCACGCACCAGTTCTTGCGGTAATGGCGGCGTCTGCAATCCCACTCGTTGTAGAGGAAGGCGCCTTCTTCGTGATAGACCCCTTTCCAGACATCCGCCGGATCCTGTTCTGCGCGCCGGCTCTGCTGGTAGTCGCCAGCGCCCGCCGGCGTCAGATAGTCGTCGGGGATCTCTCCCAGATCCTGCAGGATGGAGTGCATGAGCTGGCTGACGTTCGCGGGCGGGGCGAGCGGTTCGCCATCGAGCACGAGCTGGTGAGCCGGGCCATCGTGCGTCACGGAAGACGCGATGGTTTGGACCGAAAAGCGCTCCGCGCCGGGGCGACGTGCCGGGCTGCTGCCGTCCCTGGCTTCGAGCAGCTGCGCCAGCGCCGACCGGAACTCGGCTTTCTCTCTCGCAAGGCGCGTCTCGCGTACCGCCGCGGCCTGCTCGGGATGCAAAGCCGGGCTGTAACAGTAGTGCGCGGCAACCATGTCGGCGTAGACCCGCGAGAGCAGCGCGATGCTGTCGTTGACGGTCGCGGCGGGATCGGCAAGTGACGTGCTGCGGGGGTCGGCAGAGGCGTTTTCCCGCAGTTTTTCCATTTCACGTGCCAGCCCCGGCAGTGCGCGCGCAATGCACGCTTCGAGCCGGACGGTTTCGAGCGAGTTGAGCAACGCCAGTGCGCGCTGGGGATCGGGATATCGCGCACACGCCGCGGCGAGATCGACGTTGAACGTGCCGAATCGTCCCTGGGCCCACAGCAGTGTCGCTATCGCCTTGTAAATAAAGAAGTTTTCTTCACGGCTCGGGCCCAGCGCGATGCGCGGCGGCAAAAACAGCGTTTCGGTATCGGTATAGGCGTGGGCCGCGGCAGCGAGCCGCAGGCGCCGCCCCGAGAGGCCGCAGACGAAAAGTTGCAATACCTGCACGACCTCTTCGAAGGACACGGCCGTGTCGGCCTGGCGCGAGCACGCGGCGAATTCGCCGACGTTCTTGAAAACGGCGCTGCCGCGGTAGAGACCTTCGCGGTCGTAAGTGTCCATGGCGGCGATGATCCAGCTTTCGGCGGCGGCGAGATCGAGGCGTGCCAACGCATCCGGCGCGGCGGCGGCGAACTGATAGGCCATTTCGGCATTGGTGCGGGCGATGATCGCCACCCAGTGCAGAACGAAATCCTGCCGCGCACGCTCGAGCCGTGCGAGCGCCGCAGCGAGTCCCGCCGCAGTGCGGCGCGAGGAAAGAACCGGATCGAGCAGCTCGTCGAGCCGTTCTTCGAGGACGGGCGCGGGCAGGGGGCTCGCGGCGGCCGTCCGCGACGGCTCAGAAGAGCGAGGCGGCGAGCTCATTGATCGCCCGCAGCATTTCGGGATCGTCGGAGAGCGCTTCGGCGATGGCGCCGCTGCACGCGGTGCCGGGCGCGATGCCGCGCATCATCAGCTTGGCGGCATGCACCAGCAGCCGCGTCGAGGCGCCTTCGTCGAGGCCGTTGCCTTTGAGATTGCGCGTCATGTGGGCGAGTCTGATCAGCCTGTCGGCGCCGGCTTCGTCGAGACCGCTCTCGGTCATGATGATTTTCTTTTCGAGCGCGGCGGCAGGATAGCCGAACTCGATGGCGACGAAGCGCTGGCGGGTGCTTTGCTTCAACTCCTTCAGCACACTCTGATAGCCGGGGTTGTACGACATCGTCAACACGAACTCGGCAGGCGCCTGCAGCAGTTCGCCGCGTTTTTCCATCGGCAGGATGCGGCGATCGTCGGCGAGCGGGTGAATGACGACGGTGGTGTCCTTGCGCGCTTCGACTACTTCGTCGAGGTAGCAGATGCCGCCGCAACGCACCGCGCGCGCGAGCGGCCCGTCGACCCAGACGGTTTCGTTGTTGGTGATCAGATAGCGGCCGACCAGGTCGGAAGCGGTGAGATCATCGTGGCAGGAAACCGTGATCAGCGGGCGCCTGAGTCGCCACGCCATGTATTCCATGAAGCGCGTCTTGCCGCAGCCGGTCGGGCCTTTGAGCAGTACCGGAATCCGGCTCGCGTAAGCGGCTTCGAACAGTGCGATTTCATCGCCGACAGGCTCGTAGTACGGCTCTTTTTCGATCAGATGCGATTCGGGCTTGAGCACCCGGGCATGGAAAGACGCGACTTTTGACGTCATGTCGAAAACCTGGAATCGGCGTTTATCGGCGGCTGAGAATCTGGTTTTTGAGACAGACCTAGTCGCCGAGCGACTCGTAGAGCTTGTCCTGGGCATCGGCCAGTTCTGCGGCCTTGTCGGTCGGTGCCAGCGCCTTGCGCTGTTTATAGCGCTCGATGCGCTTGTGCGAAGCATCGGGTTTGAGAGGTATGGTTTTCTCGCCAAACAACGTCTGTTTCAAAAGCCGAAAGCCGAACTTGAGCAGTTTCACCTCGTCGTGCATCAGCGCCTGCTTGAATGCGGGTTCCAGGTCGAACACTTCGTCGAAGCCGGCACTGGCCACGAATGCGCGGAAGCCGTCGAGGTCATAACTTGCCAGAAAGAACAGCTCGAAACTGCGTTGCGAAGGCTTGCCGACGGTGGGACCGGCGGAGCGCTTCTTAAGGATGATCTGTCGCCATTCGCGGTTGATCTCGTCGTACTCGTCTACGCCCTGATCGTGGCGGTACTCGCCGACCGTCTGCACTACCGGTTCCTGGTGGCCGAGGCAGTGATCTTCCCGGACGACGAAATAGCCGTCCTCTTCGGCAGGGGAATCTTTTTTCCGCATCGACACCAGCCCCAGCGCGTAATAGCGGCAGGCGGCGGGGCGATCGGTGTAGACGCCGCAGCCTTCGGCGGTGAGATGGATGCACGCAGTCGAACCGTCGCGGGTCCGCAGCTTGAGTCCCGGCATGCCGTGCCCATCCATGGCGAAATCCATGGTATAGGTATCGATGAATTCACGCGAAGTGATGCCGAAGCGGCGCTTGAGCCGCAGCACGTCGTATGGCGTGAGCAGGATGTCGCTATTCTCGCAGCACTTGTTGAAACAGGCGATGCCTTTGTGGCAACGGAACTGGAACTTGTCATCGAGGCCGAGCTGAACCGGGATGATGGGGCTGGCAGGCGCCGATTGGTCTGAAGCATTGCTCATATACGGTCACGGAAAATCTGGGCGGCATTACGATCACGCCACCGCTGAAAAAAAACACAGAGGCCCGGATGCATTATACATCCGGGCCTCTGTAGCGGTTATATTGCCGCTTTGTGCCTCAGTCCTTGATCAGCTGCACGTAGGGCTCTTTCCACAGCTTCCACTTCCTGGTCTCGCGGTCGTACTGCGAATTGGTGAAGCACTTCCAGTTCTGGTCGTCGACGTAATTGAAGTCGGTGCGATAGTAGTAGCCGGGATAGCGTGTTTCTTCACGGAACTGGATGTGTTTCATGTGGCACTCGGCGGCGATGATGCGGTGATAGTTTTCCCAGGCGCGCAGCAGTTCGTGCAGATCCTTGGCGCGCATCTTGAGCGAGTCTTCTTTGATCATCTCGAGTTTTTTCTCGCAGATCTCGAGCATCTTCGCGTTCGTCTGGTACCAGGTTGAAACGCCCGCGCAGTATTCGTCCATGATTTTCTGCAGCCGGAACTGCAGCATCTTGGGCGTGATGTAATGCGGGTTGACGTCGATCGCCGTGGTGTAGTCCTTGTGCTGCAGGAAGGTTTTCACCGGACGGTAGATTTCCTCGACCAGGTCCTGCACGCTGCGGGACAGTTCGGGTTTCCAGTCCTTGTTGTCGAGTGCGAACTTGACCATTGCCTTGGCGGCGATCCGGCCTTCGACATGCGAGCCCGAAGAAAACTTGTGGCCGGAGGCGCCGACGCCGTCGCCGGCGGTGAACAGGCCTTTGACGGTGGTCATGCGATTGTAGCCCCACGACCACTCCTTCGGCGCGCCCGGAATGTCGGTCGGTCCCGAGACCCAGATGCCGGCGCAGCCCGCGTGCGAGCCGAGCAGGTAGGGCTCGGTCGGCATGATCTCGGAAGGCTGTTTGTCGGGCTCGATGTTCTCGCCAGCCCAGATGCCGCACTGGGCGATGGTCATGTCGAGGAAGTCTTCCCAGGCTTCGGCTTCGAGATGCTTGACTTCCTTCGGCGTCATTTTTTCCGCCAGCCGTGCCATGGCCCCCGGCGTGTCCATCAGGATCGGGCCGCGGCCTTCCTTCATCTCGTTCAGCATGATGTGGTTGCGCAGGCAGGTGCCGGGCACGCCTTGGCCATATTTGCCGAAGCGCTTCTCGTCCTTGATGAGGTGGCCGTTGATCTTGTTGTAATCTTCGCCGGCGCCGTTCATCACCTGCGCCTTGAACAGCAGGAACCAGGCGCCGACGGGGCCGTAGCCGTCCTTGAAGCGCGCCGGCACGAAACGGTTTTCCATCATGGTCATGGTGGCGCCGCACTCGGCGGCCATGGCGTAGGTGGAGCCGGCGTTCCACACCGGGTACCACGCGCGGCCCACGCCTTCGCCGATCGAACGCGGACGGAATACGTTGACAGCGCCGCCGCACACCAGCAGGCAGCATTTGAATTTGTAGATGTAGAGCTTGTGTTCGCGCACCGAGAAGCCCGCCGCGCCGGCAACGCGATTGGGGTCGTTCTTGTCGGTGACCATGCGCACGATGAACACGCGTTCCTGGATGTTTTCGACGCCGAGTGCTTTTTTCGCGGCTTCGGCGACGATCCATTTATAGGATTCGCCGTTGATCATGATCTGCCATTTGCCCGAGCGCACCGGCTTGCCGCCTTCCGAGAGCTTCTTGTCCTCGTCGCCGGGCTGTTTCCAGATCGGCAGCCCCCACTCCTCGAAGTTGTGCACCGAATCGTCGACGTGCCGGCCGACGTCATAAACCAGGTCTTCGCGGATGATGCCCATCAGATCGTTGCGCACATAACGCACGTAGTCGGCGGGGTCGTTTTCCCCCATGTAGGTATTGATCGCCGATAGTCCCTGCGCCACGGCGCCCGAGCGATCCATCGCCGCCTTGTCGACCAGCTTGATCTTCAGCCCCTTGCCCTCGGCCCAGCGCATGACCTCGAATGCCGCGCCGCAGGCGGCCATGCCGCCGCCGATGATCAGGATATCGACCTCTTCCTCGATGATCTCCGGGTTTCCGAATCCGAATTGTTCTGCCATTGCCTGATTCCTCTATCTGGGCCTTGTCACCGGCTTCGCGCGGCAACCTCGGCCCGGGTTGACGAAAGTGTTTCAGCGATTGATGAACTGCGACATGTCGCACTTGTGCGTGCCGTGCGTGAAAAGCGTCGCATGCTCGCCGATTTCCTTGAGGTCGGCGGCGGGCTTGTTGCCGTAGGGATTGATCGAGCCCTCGGCGGTGGTGCGGATCGGGAATTTGAAGCGTTTCATCTGGCCGTTGCGGAATTTGATGGTCCACATGATCGAGTCGGAGCCGCGCAGCGGCTGCACCGACGCGCCCATCGGCACCACGTCGGCGTAGTGGCGGACTTCGATCGCGTTCTGCGGGCAGATCTTGACGCAGGAATAGCATTCCCAGCACTGCTCGGGTTCCTGGTTGAAGGCTTTCATCGGGTGCCCGGTATGGGACCCGTCCTTGTCGAGCAGCATCAGGTCGTGCGGACAGATGTACATGCAGGCGGTCTTGTCCTGTCCCTTGCAGCCGTCACATTTTTCGGTGCGCACAAAAGTGGGCATGAAGTCTCTCCTTTAATTGAATGTTCAGTGTCTGGTGTTGGGTTGTATATGAACGCTGTTGCCGGCAATCACAAACTCGACGTTTTTCGATACCTTGTTCAGCGCGCCGAATGCCCGGTCAGCTTGACCTCGACCCTGTCCGCGTCCTTGATCGAGGCGTAGTAATCGCGCAGGATGGCGAGCACTTCCGGCCGGCTGAATTCGGCGGGGACCGCTTCGCCTTCCGACAGCCATTTCCTGAGCTTGGTGCCGGAGACGAGCAGTCGGTCTTTTTCGTCGTGGGGGCAGGTGCGGGCGGAGGCCATGCCGCCGCACTGGTAGCACCAGAACGTCCAGTCGATCTTGAGCGGCCGGGTTTCCAGGGCGTCGGCAGGAATTTCGTCGAAGATATGATGCGCATCGAACGGGCCGTAATAGCTGCCGACGCCGGCGTGGTCGCGTCCCACGATCTGATGCGAACAGCCGTAATTCTGACGGAACAGCGCATGCAGCAGCGCTTCGCGTGGACCGGCGTAGCGCATGTCGAGCGGATAACCCGACTGCACCACGGTTTTTTTCACGAAGTACTTGTCGATCAGCACGCCGATGGCCCTGGTGCGCACTTCGGCGGGAATGTCGCCGGGCTTGAGGTTGCCGAGCAACGAGTGCACCAGCACGCCGTCGCAGACCTCGATCGCCACCTTGGCCAGGTATTCGTGCGAACGGTGCATCGGGTTGCGCGTCTGGAATGCCGCTACCGTCGACCAGCCGTTTGCCTCGAAAGCGGCGCGGGTCTGCGCCGGCGTCATGAACAGCGCGCCGTAGCGCTCGGGGAAGCCGCCCCGGGAAAGCACCTTGATCTCGCCCGCGAGATTCACGTCGCCCTGGGCCATCACCATTTTCACGCCGGGATGATCGAGGTCGGTGGTCTTGAACACGGTGGCGCATTCGTGCGCCTTGTTGATTTTGTATTTCTCGGTCACTTTCATGGTGGCGAGAATCCCGCCATCGTCGGGATCGACGAGCGCAATCTCCTTGCCGGTGTGGAAAGTGGCCGCGGTTGCCTCATCGGTGGACAAGGTGATGGGGATGGGCCAGAACAGGCCGCTCGCCGTGCGCATGCCGTCGCAGACACCTTGCCAGTCGGCGTGAGTCATGAAGCCGTCGAGCGGTGTGAAGCCGCCGATGCCCAGCATGATGATGTCGCCCTTTTCGCGCGAGCTGACCGTGATTCGGGGCAGGGAGGCGGCGTGTTTTTTTTCTTCGCTCAGCGCCGCGCCTTCGAGCAGCAGCGGCTTGAGCTTTCCTCCTCCGTGGGGATTGACCAGTTTCGGCACAAAAGTGCTCCGGAACGAGCGATTATGGATTTTTTGAAGGCTCCGAGATTAGCATGGATGCCCGTGCCGGCCTCATCCATTTATTTTATTAGCCGATAAGATTTTTTGGCGGCCCGATTGCATTGCGCATCGCGTTTTCCAGCGCACTGTGCAATAGCCGGGCATTTCCGGAAACGACAGCGGTTGTGTTCATGTCCGCGTGCAAGTTGCAGCGGCGCGGCTGCGCTTGCGGGGCGGCGTCGGAGGCGACGGTCTGCAGCAGTTCGTCGCTGGTGAGCGACTCGACAGCGACGGCGATTGTTCGATCAACTCATCCCGACGCTCGGTTTCGCGTTCGATACGGTCGAGCTGGGGGGGGCGGCGTGGGAGGCACTGCGCTGGCACGCCAGAGCCGGCGCATACCGAGCCCGTTTTCGGCGCGCCTCAGGACGCCACGGATGCGGGCCACCAGCACGGGGGATTGCACGGCTTGGCGAGATAATCGTCCGCACCCAATTCCACGCCCACGATGCTGGCCGTGTTTTCGCCGCGCACGGTGAGCATCTTGGGCCGGACATTTTTATGTTGCCACCGCCGCGGCGGGCAGGCACACTGCTGCCGCCTGTCTTTACAATCGTTTACGCGGCAAGTCCTCGGTAACGCCGGCAGGATGAGGGTGGCATGGAGTGCCCGTCGTTGCGGCAGGCAGGAGCTGCCGGCCGCGGCCGAGTGGCAAATGCGGCTGCAGCGCATTTCCGCGACGTCGGCGGCGGTTCAAGCGGGTATTGTTTTATAACGCTTTGTTTTAATTGAAATAATTATTCTGAAAGCGAAATGAAACATCGAAGCGGCATCATCAGGGCAGTTTGGGGATGCCTGGCCATGGCGATGGTTTCGGCCGCGGAATCCGACGACGCGGTTTTTCTCGATCCTCGTGGCGTTGTCGCGAAAACCACCGCCCAGCCGCACCAGTACTGGCGACCGCAAACTCCGCTCACCGTGACGGCCCCGCGCCGTGCCGAGCAGCTGGACACCCAGGCCCCGCTCACGCTGTCCCAACTCACCGAGTTTGCATTGCGCAACAATCCCAAGACGCGTCAGGCCTGGCTTGCCGCGCGTGCGGCCGCCGCTGGCGTGGCGATCGAGCAGGCCGATCTGTTGCCGCAAATCACGGCCAATGTGGGCGTGACGCGCACCTTGCCGGTTTCCGCGACGACGGGATCGGTTGCGCCGTGGATCACGCGCTACGGCCCTTCGATCAGCCTGAGTTATGTGCTGTTCGATTTTGGTGTCCAGGCGAACCAGGTCGAGGCCGCCGAGTACCGCCTGCTGGCGGCGAATCTTGCCCAGAACCGCATTTTGCAGGACGTCGTGTTCCAGGTGGAACAGGCGTATTACCGCCTGATCGGTCTCGACGCGCTGGTGCAGGCCAACGAACTCACGCTCGGCAACATCAGGACGGCTTACGAGGCGGCGCAGAAACGGCGGGAGTCGGGGCTTGCCACGATTGCCGACGTCTACCGCGTCGAGACGCAGGTGGCGCAGGCCCAGCTCAATCTCGTCCGCAGCCGCGGCGATCTCGAAAAAGCGCGCGGTCAGCTGGCGGCGGCGGTCGGTTTGCCGGTCAATGGCGTCCTCAAAGTGCAAGCGTTCTCCGCCTTGCCGCGGATCCGCGAAATCACGGCCTCGCTTACCGACCTGCTCGATCGCGCCAAAGCGGCGCGGCCCGACCTGGTGGCGGCGGAAGCGCAGGCCCGGGCCGTCCGCGCGACGGCGGAGGCGGTGTCCAAAGCCGGCTTGCCGTCGCTCGAAATCGCGGGCACCGCGGGGCGCACGGCATTCCAGGACAACCGCCCGATCGTCAACAACTATGCGCTGGGACTGAATCTGCGCATCCCGCTATTCAGCGGTCTTCGCGATACTTACACGGTGCGCCAGGCCGAAGCGCAGGCCGCGCAGGCCGAGGCGGCACGCGATGCGTTGTATCAGCAGACCGAACTCGACGTATGGCAGTCTTATTATGATCTGCAGAGCGCGGCGGGCGGCATCGGCAGCACCGAGGCGCAGGTGAAATCGGCGGAACAGACGGCACAGGCGGCGCTGGCGCGCTACCGCGCCGGTTTCGGCAGCATCCTGGACTTGATCACGGCACAGCAGGACGAGTCCAATGCGCGGGTGCAGCGCATCCAGTCGTATCTGGACTGGTTTGTCGCACTCGCGCGGCTCAATTTCTCGCTGGGAGCGGACAACATTCTTGCAGTGGCGGACGACAGAAAATGAAACGTTTGACGATGGCGGTGGTGTTCATGGTGGTCGGGGCCGTGGTTGCGGCAGGCTACTGGTACTGGCAGCGGCCGGGAAGCGGTGGCGAGACGGTTGGCGGCAAGCCGGCTGAAACCGCGGGCAAAGGCAAGGGCAAGGGAGGCGGCGGGGGCGGCGCGCTGGTCGTCAAGGCCGTGCAGGCGGTTGCCAAGCCGATGCCGGTCCTGATCGAGGCCGTGGGCACGGTGGAATCGGAACACAGCGTCCAGGTCAAAGCCCAGGTTTCGGGCATATTGCAGTCGGTGCTGTTCAAGGAAGGCGACAAGGTCAAGGCCGGCCAGCTGCTGTTCCAGATCGATCCGCGCACTTTCGAAGCTTCGTACAAACAGGCGCTCGCCCAGCTCGCGCGCGACCAGGCTCAGCTCGAGAACTCCCGTGTCCAGCAGGAACGGCTCGAACCGCTGCTGAAACGCGAATTCATCACCCGCCAGGAATACGATGTCGCCGTGACTTCCGTCAAATCCCTGGAAGCGACGGTTGCCGCCGACCGCGCCCAGGTTGAGCAGGCCCGCCTGCAGCTCGAATTCTCGCGCATCCATGCGCCGATCACCGGACGCACCGGTGCCCTCGCGATCAAGCCCGGCAATCTGGTGACCGCGGGCGGCGGCGGGGCGGCGCTGGTCACCATCAACAGCACCGATCCGATCTTGGTTTCTTTCAGCATTCCCGAGCGCCAGCTCGACCAGATCCGCAACCAGCAGAACGAAAAGGAAATGCGGATCCTGATCTTCGTGGACAGCAACGGACCTCCCGTGGCGGAAGGCAAACTGGTGTTCATAGACAACACCGTCACGCCCCAGACGGGCACGGTGCTGTTGAAAACGCGCGTGGACAATGGCAAGGAATTGCTGTGGCCGGGACAGTTCGTAAACGTCCGCATCGTGCTGAGAATCGAGCCCGAGGCGGTGGTCGTGCCTGAAGCTGCGGTGCAACCCGGACAGGACGGCAGTTTCGTCTATCTGATAGACGAAAACAACAAGGTGCAGGTGCGGCCGGTCAGGATATCGCGGCAGATACGCAATGAAGTGGTCATCGCCGAGGGCGTCAAGGCCGGCGATCGCGTGATCACTGAAATCCCTCAGGCCCTGCAGCCGGGCGCGACCGTGCGTTTGGCGGGCGCCGAAGGCGGTGGTGAAAAAGACGGGAAAGGCAAAGGAGAGAAGAAGGGCAAGAATAAATCGTAAGTAAAATCATAGGGTTATATATAATGAATTTGTCCAGGATTTTCATCGAAAGGCCGGTTGCAACGAGCGTGCTGGTCGCCGCCATCGTGTTTTTTGGCGTGTTCGCTTTCCGCACGCTGCCGGTCAACGAGCTGCCCAATGTCGATTTCCCGACGATCCAGGTGACCGCCGAGCTGCGAGGCGCCAATCCCGAGGTCATGGCCTCCACGGTGGCCACGCCGCTCGAGCGCCAGTTCAGCCAGATTTCGGGCGTCGAAACCATGAACTCGTCCAGCACCACCGGCCGCACCAGGATCACCCTGCAGTTCAGCCTGGAGCGCGATATCGATTCGGCCGCCCAGGACGTGCAGACCGCCATCTCGCAGGCGATGCGCCGGCTGCCGGCCGATGTCGATCCGCCCACGCTGCGCAAGGTCAATCCCGCCGA
>JBKBXX010000006.1:0-52288 GCA_046313915.1 Burkholderiales bacterium
AGCCCGTATTTCCAGCCGAACTGCCTGATCGCAATCGCCGGAGCGGCTTCGAGCGCCTTGCTGACGATTCCCATCATGGTTTCCGGCGTGCGCGAGTTTTCCCTCAGCTTTTGTGCGGCTTCCACGGTCTTTTTCATCTGTTCGGCCGAAGCCGGCGCCGCCGGGAACTGACGGGCGGCCTGCCTGTATTGTGCTTGCAGCAGCACCGTTTGCCGGGCGGTTTCTGCCGTCAGCGCATCGATGTCCGCAATGCGGGAGGCATTGAACCCGCTCCACGCCAGGGCAACCATGGCAACCATGCCGGCTACGGCATAGAGAGTGCGCCGCACTTTGTGGCGCCGGTAGCCGACGGTGACGGAATCCGAGGCGAGATTGCTCTGCGGCGCGCCGAGTCCGAGCAACTGCAGATAGACCACATCGGGAGAAAGATCGAGCTGCTGTTGCGGGATATTCAGCCGGGAAGCGAGCTCCTCGCGGCCGACGCGCACGCAATTGACGCTCGGGTTGTCATGGGCGATGATGCGGGAAGCTTCGGCGAGTTCGTTTTCCCGGTCCAGCAGCAGCACCGTCAGCGGTTCGTCGAGCGTGGCGCTGCGCACGGCGTGCAGATAAAGGCGGGTATTCGAAATCTCGTCGGCGATGAAACGCGCGCGGCTGTCGGTGCGCGGACTTTCGCTTTGTGTGAGACGGCTGAGGCGGAATTTGTGGTCGTGGAAAAAAGTGAGCCGCAGGCCCGCGGCATGTTGCGCCACGATCAGCAGGTTTGCGGCTTCGACTTCGAGTCTGTCGAGCAGTCCCGCGCTCACTATCGGCAGCAGGTAGACACCCGCCACGGGCAGGCCGCTGTCGACCACGGCCAACAGCCAGCCGGCGACGAGATCGGGATTGGTCAGCGCGGAAAAGAGATAGCGATCGTCGCGCCGTTTACCGCTGTCGCGGCCCTGCAGCCAGGCGGAAACGAACGGCGCGTTGCGATAGTGCTGCCTGAGCTTGCGGCTGACCATCTGGGCACGGTCGTGACCCGTGACGTGTGGCAGTGTCTCGAAGCGATAATCCTCCTCGACCGTGTCGACCATCAGGTAGACCGGCACATCGGAAAACGGCGCGAGGAATTCCCTGAAGGCGGCGACTGCGGGCTCGTCGTTGCCGAAAACCCGGCATTCGGCGATCCGGCCGCGATGCCAGAAGGCCGCCGAGGCTTGCTGGGCGGAAATGCACACCAGCAGCTTGTCGGCCATCGGCGATTGCGTGAGGCCGGGAAGATGCAAGGAGGAAAGCGGCGACATGGATTTCGGCTCGCGCGTTGGCATCTAGAATTTGAGCTTGCCCAAAATATCGTACACCGGTGAAAGCACTGCCCACATGATCAATGCCATCACCATGCCGAGACCCAGCGTCAGGCTCGGTTCGAGCAGCTTTAATGCCTTGTCGACCGACTCGCGCACATCGCGGGTGTAGAAGTAATTGACGTTGCGCAGCGCGACATCGAGCGCGCCGGTATTTTCGCCCACCCGCAGCATGCGGATCACCAGCGGCGGGAACATGCCCAGATTCTGGAAGGTTTCGGTGAGACCGGCACCGGCGCTGATCTGCTGTCCGGCGCGCATCAGGCCGTCAGCGATAACGCGGTTGTCGACGATTCCCTCGCTGATCCTGAGCGCGTCCAGCACCGTGATGCCGGACTGGTACATGAGGGCGAAGAAACTGGCAAAACGCGACATGATTATTTTCTGCAATATCGGTCCGGTCAGCGGGATGCGCAGCTTGACGTAATCCCATAGATACACTGCCCTGAGACTGCGCTTGATGGCGAGCACCAGGAACACGGCGGCGGCAAGCGGCGCGCCGAACACCAGCGGCCAGTACTCGATGACGATGCCGGAAAGGAAAATCAGCACCTTGGTCTGTGCCGGCATCGCCAGAGCCATGCTTTTCAACAGCCCGACGACCTGCGGCACCACATAAATGAGCATGAAAGTGATTGCCGCGATGACCACTGCCAGCATCATTGCGGGGTAGATCAGAAGACGCTTGGTCTGGGACGCGAGCTCGTCCTGCCATTTGAGCGAATCGGCGAGGTTCTGAAACACTTCCGGGAGCTGGCCGGTCTGTTCGCCGGCTCTGACCAGGTTGACAAACACGTTGTCGAAAACTTCGGGGTGGGCGGCCAGACATTGTGACAGCAGCTTGCCGCCTTCCATGTCTTCGGTCATGACGGTGAGCACTTCGCGCAGACGCGGATTGTCGATGGAGTCGCGCAGATCGCGCAGACCGTCGATCAGCGGTATCCCGGAGCGGCTCATTTGCTCCATGTCGAAGCAGAAGTTGATGAGATCCCGGCGCGTGATTTTGCTTCCCGCCGCGAGCACCGCGGCATGACGGTCGACCTCCCTACAGGTGATGAGATCGAGCCCCATGCGCCGCAGACGCAGCTCGAGGTCGGCCTCGTTGACGGCGTCGAGGCCGCCCCGTGCCGGGCGCCCGATTTTGTCCACCGCTTTGTACTGGAACGAGGGCATTTTAGCCGTGAAGGGGGAGGAGTGAAGCGCGAAGCGTGATGCCTCTTGCCGGCCCGCCGGGGATGGGGGGGTTGCAAGCCTTGCGCCTCACGCCTTTTTTCTCCTGCATCATCCGTAACGTCCCGTGAGATCGACCGCGCGCGAGGCCTCGGCGAGACTGGTGACGCCGTCGATGACGCGCTGCAGCCCTTCTTCGGCAAGTGTCCTGAAACCTTTGGCCATGGCTGCGGCGCGCAACTCCCGCGCGGTGGCGCGGCGCGCCACCAGTTCGTCGAGATCGGCGTCCATCGGCAACAGTTCCATGATCGCGGTGCGTCCTTTGTAGCCCTTGTTGTCGCACAGCCGGCAGCCGGTCGGGCGGTAGAGACGGGATGCGGTGTGGGCGCCAGCGCCGAGCAGCGCGCGTTCCTCCGGGCTCGGCGCGTAAGCTTCCTTGCACTGCGGACACAGCACGCGCACCAGGCGCTGGGCGACTACGCCGATGATGTTGCCGGCCATGATGTCCGGCTGGATGCCGATGTCCAGCAGCCGGGGAAAGGCGCCCAATGCGGAATTGGTATGCAGGGTGGTGAACACCTGATGGCCGGTCATGGCTGCCCGGAATGCCATTTCCGCCGTTTCGCGGTCGCGCACTTCGCCCACCAGGATGATGTCGGGATCCTGGCGCATGATCGAGCGGATGCCGTTGGCGAAGTCCATGCGTGCCACTTCGTTGACCGAGGTCTGGCGCATCAGCGTGAGCGGGTATTCGACCGGGTCTTCCAGTGTCATGATGTTGACGGTTTCGTCATTGATCTGCGCCAGCAGCGAATAGAGCGTCGTCGTCTTGCCGCTGCCGGTGGGGCCAGTGACGATCAGCATGCCTTCGGGCCGTGCCAGCATCAGATTCAGCTTGGCGAGCGTCGGCCCGGGCAGATTCATGCGTTCGAGGCTGATGATCGATTTTTCGCGGTCGAGAATGCGCAGCACGATGTTTTCGCCGTGAATCGTGGGCTGGGTCGATACGCGAAAATCGATCGACCGGCCATTGAGCGTGAGCGACAGCCTGCCGTCCTGGGGGGCGCGCGTTTCGGCGATGTTCATGTCGCTTATCACTTTGAGCCGTACCGTGATGCCCGGCAGGTAGGTTTTATGCAGGCTTCTCACGGTTTCGAGGACGCCGTCGATGCGGTAGCGGATGCGCAGGAACGCGTATTCCGGCTCGAAATGGATGTCGGAGGCGCCGCGCTTCACGGCATCGACCAGCAACGCATTGACCAGCCGCACCAGCGGTTGCGTATACTCGTCGCCTCCTCGCGAAAGACTTTCGTAATCGATCTCGCCGGTCTCGATTTCCTTGAGGATGCCGTCGACCGACAGCTCGTAGCCGTAGAACTGGTCGATGTAGTCCTCGAGCTGGGCTTCGGCGGCAAGCTGGGTCTTGATTTCGATCTGCGGGCCGAGTGCGGCGCGCAGCTGGTCCATTGCCACCACGTTGAAAATTTCGGTGGTGGCGATGGTCAGGGACTGTCGCGCGGCATCGTAGGCGATGGGCAGCACGCGGTTGCGACGCGCGAATTCCTGCGGCACCAGCTTCAGCGCTTCGCCGTCGGCCACCACCTGCGCGAGATCGATCGATTCCTGGCCGATGGTGCGCGCCATGATGTCGCGGATCGCGGTTTCGGTGACGAAACCGAGCCGCACCAGCAGCCGGCCGATCGGGATGTTGTTGTTGCGTTGCTCGGCGAGCGCGATCGCGAGCTGGTCGGTCGAGATCAGCCCTTGCTGTATCAGCAGTTCGCCGAGCCGGAGTTTCTTGCGCTGTTCAGGCATGCTGCGATCGTTATTCCACTCGCGACGCGAGCCTCGCTGCCCGTTCCTGCGCCTGCGGCAGACTGAAGTGGGCGTGTCCTTTGGCCGCCGCGAGTTCCATGGCGCGGCGGTAGAAGCCGAGCGCAAGCCGGGACTGGCCCAGATGCTCGAGCCCGACCGCCAGGTTGTAGGCGTAGTCCGGATTGGCGGGATCGAGATGATGCGCCTGGAAATAAGCCTGTTGCGCCTGTGCCCACAGCGACTGGTCGGCGTAGAGGTTGCCGAGCGTGAAATACAGAAATGGCGAAGGATCGCGCGCGATCAGCTGTTTGAGACGGGTTTCCGCGGCGAGCGGGTCGGCGCGGCCGAAAATTGCGATCAGTCCCGATTGTGCCAGCGCGTGACGCGGATCGAGTTCGAGGACGCGCAGATAATGTCTGGCTGCTTCTTCGGTATCACCCGTTTGCATCGCGATGGCGGCAAGGCCGAGCAGCGCATCGACGTTTCGCGGTTCACCGAGCAGCAGCTGACGGTAAAGCCGTCGTGCCTCGTCGAGGTTGCGGCTTTCGAGCGCGGCATAGGCTTCGGCAAGCAGGGGCGGCACGGTTGCCAGGGTGCTGCCGCGGCTGACGGCAATGGTATGGCGCGGCGGTTCCGCCGGTGGCCCGGGAGTGGCGGGTGCGGTTTTCGGCGGCGACGTGGCCGGCTGTTGCGGCGGTGGAGAAGCGGAAGCGTCGGCTCCGATCACTGTCGTCGTAGCGAGCGGCCGGGACGGGGCCGGCGTGGGCGCCGGGGGGGCTGGTGCGGTGGCCATCGCGGCGGATTCAGCCGGGGACGGTGCGGCTGGCGCTGTCGCCAGCGCCGGTGGGGTGCGCCGCACGAAAAGAGCGGGACTCGCTATCTGCAGATAGACATAGACGCCGAAACCCGCCAGAAATATCGCCGCGGCTGCGCCTGCCAGTGCCAGCGGATGCTCGCGCAAATAGGTAACCATGCCGGCATTGTCGCGCCTGCCGGCATGAATCACGGAAGCCGCTCTCGCCTGCAGCGATGCCGTGGGCTCGGGCGCGGCAGCATGGCTGGCCGAGGTTTCGGTTTGCGGGTGCGGAGTTGCCGCAGCGAGCGGCTCCAGGGAAAGCTCGGTTGGGGGCGCAGTGGCCGCGGGCTTCGTCGCTTTAGTTTCCCCGCGGTCTTTGGCGGCCTTTTCCAGCGCCTTCATCAGCAGACTCATTGTGCGGCACCGGTTTTTTCTGCCGCGGATGGCGCAGGCTGGGGCAGGAAGCGCTGGAAGAACTTGAGCTCGTCGCTGTCGAGCGAAGGATTGCTGATCACGGTGGGTCGCAGGAAGATGACCAGCTCGGTCTTGGCAGCGCGCTCGTTGCGGAAGCGGAAAGCCTCGCCGGCGGTTTCCAGCCGGTCTGCACCGGGCAGCTGCTCGCGGTTACGCCGTATGTCGTCCTGCATCAGTCCGCCGAGGATCACGGTCTGTCCGCTGCCGACCTGCAGCACCGATTCCATTTCGCGAGTCTGGATTTCGGGCACCGGGCTCGCCACCGCGCGGTCCGGGCAGGGCGTGGTCTGACCGCAGGGATTGGCAAGGTTGGGGTTGGGATCGTTGACGAAGCGGAGCACGCGCGAAATCGTGGGTCTCACGGTGAGCGATACGCGGCCATCTTCGTTGACCTGGGGGGTGACGCCCATCACCACGCCGACCGAAACGGTTTTGGGGGTGGTGTTGAACGTGGTGGTGGCCACGCCCTGGGTGGTGCTGGTTTGCGCCTGGACTTCGAAATAAACGATGTTGTCGACCACCTTCAGCAAGGCCGTCTGGTTGTTGAGCGCCATCAGCTTGGGACTGGAGAGCACGCGGGTGTCGCCGAATTCCTGCAGCAGCTTGATCGTCGCGTTGATGTTGCCGAGAGGCGAGCTGGTGTTCTGATACAGGGCGGTAAAGGCGTTACCGGAGGCCGCTCCCGCCGCGCTCGCCGCGGCGGGAAAACCGCCGAGCAGCGCCTGGGTGAAAGTGATGCCGCCGCTCACCGCCACACGGCTCCAGTCAACGCCGCCCTGATAGCCTTCCGCCAGCGCAACCTCGACGATGGTCGCTTCGATCAGCACCTGGCGTTGCGAAGCGCTGGCGATGCTGTCCAGGTGCTGCTGGATCAGCTGGTGCTGGCGTTCGGTGGCGAGCACGCTCACCGTGCCGCCGACCGGGTTGACGATGACATCGCTACTGACGTCACCGGGAAGCTGCGGCTGGCCGCCGCTGCCGAAAGCGGTGGTGAAAAGCGAAGTCGCCGCCTGTCCGGCGCGCGCTACCGCCTCCGCTTGCGCCAGCCGCTCCTCGCGCGCCGCTTTCAGTGCTTCGACGTGGGCTGCCTTTTCTTCCGCTGTCCGGCTCTGGCTGCGGGTAGAGGCAAGGATCGCGCGTATGTTGTCGCGCAACGTGGTCCAGAAATCGTTGTTCAGGGTAGTGGTAACGACGGTGCTGGAAGCGCTGGTCTGCGGCGTGCCGGTGGTGCCGCTGCCGCCAGCTGCGCCTGCGGTTCCGCTTGCGGCAATCTGTCCCGACACGCCTATGGTGGAGGTGGTGTTGCGCGTCATGTTCACGTAATTGACGCGGTAGGTTTTCATGTACGGCGCGTCGGGCGACACGATGAAAGTGTTGCCCTCGCTCCGGTAACGCAGGTTGACCTGTTTCGAAATGCGCTCGAGGATCGCGGGCAGCGTCTCGTCGATCGCGTTCAGGCTGACCAGCCCGCTGAGGCCGGGGTGGATGTCGATGTTCTGCTTGGTGTCGCGCGCGAGTGCGAGCAGCAGCTCCTTGACCGGCACTTCATTGACCACCACGCTGTAGGTCTGGGGCTTGAGCGCCGGTTTCGGCGGCGGCACGAAACTGCTGACGCGCGCCGGCGGCGGGATCGCTTTTTCCGGTTCGGGTTTGATTTGCGGCGCCGCGATGTGGCCTGCGGAAGGCGCAACGCGGGGACGGATGTCGGCACAGCCCGCGACCAGCATCGCCAGCAGGACAGCGCCGGCGGCATAACCGCCGCCGGACTCGAGAAAGCGTTGCCGGATACCGGATTGCATCGCGCATGCTCTCCTGCTTGCCGCGTGACTCATGGCGGATGATGGCTGCATTATCTCGCTTCCTCCTTCGCCCGACCGTGACATATGCACGGCCGGAGACAAGTCTGACCGCGGTGTGGTGTTTGCTCAGGAGCTTTGCTGCTGCCTGATCTCCTCGCGTATCCCTTGCACGGTGCGCAAAATCGGCCGGTTTTCTTTCAGAAACGGCGGCAATTTTGCAAGCGCCTCCTCAGCTTCGCGGCGGTCCTTGAAACTGCCGTACAGCACCGTCATCGAGGGCTTGCGTTTTGCCACGGTACGATACACATAAATATCATTTATTTCAATGAATTTCGACATGACATTAAGATGATTTCTCAGCTGATCTTCGTCGTTGGTCCCCATGAGCTGGATGCTGACGGTGGATTGCGCCTGCCCGGCGAGCCACTCGCGGGTCGCGGCAAGGCGCTGCTGCACTACATCCGCTTCGACAGCGGCAGCCTTTTCCCCGGCAGCGGCGGCCTCGACAGACGGCGGCTGGAAGCTTGCTCCATGGGGGGCGCCAGCCGCGCCGGTTTGCGGGGCTGGTGCCGCGGGCAGGGTGCCGGCGGTTGCCGGAATGTTGCGGCTATTCCAGGTGAGCGCATAAAACGCGATGCCCAGTGACGCACCGGCGAGCATCAGCGCAGCTGCGCGGCCGTAACGCGGCGGGCTGTACGGCTTCCGGGGCTGGCCGAATTCGCTGTCGCGCACCGCGGCGGCGACATGTCGGGGCCTGATGGTGTGGGTGTTTTCGGAAAATGCTGCGAGCAGCGCCTTGTCGGCGATGAGATTGACGCGGCGCGTGAGGCCGTGCGACGCGCGTGCCATGCGCTTCACCACCGCGGGCGGAAACAGATCCGGTCCGCGGTAACCCGCGGCGCGCATGCGGAACATCAGGTATTCGCGGATTTCGCCGGGGTTGAGCGGATCGAGGCGGAAACTGTGGGTGATGCGCTCGCGCAGCTGGCGGATATGGGGCAGGCGCAGGTTGTCATCGAGTTCGGGCTGGCCGAACAGCACGATCTGCAGCAGCTTGTCGCTGCGGGTTTCCAGATTCGACAGCAGCCGGATTTCCTCGAGCGTGGCGAGCGGCATGCTTTGCGATTCCTCGATGAACACCACCACGCGTCTGCCTTCGGCATGACGCTTGAGCAGATGATCCTGCAGCAGCCGCATGGCTTCCAGACGGGTGGCGTTGCGGTCCAGCCCGAGCTGCAGTTCGAAGGCGATGGCGTGCAGGATTTCCTCGGGCGAGACGCTGGGATTGGCGAGATAGACGGTTTCGATATGCGCGGGCAGGCGGGTGGCGAGCATGTTGCACAGCATGGTCTTGCCACTGCCCACTTCGCCGGTCACCTTGATGATGCCTTCGCCGTTGCCGATGGCGTAGATCAGTGCTTCCAGGATCGCTCCGCGGTTGCCGCCGCCGAAAAAAAACTCGACGTTCGGCGTGATCCTGAAAGGCGGCTGGGTGAGCCCGAAGTGACTGTAATACATGGCGGGGCCCGATGCGCTGGTCTTACTTGGCGAGCGGGCTCGCCGGTTTGGGAGGGGCGCCCGGTGCGGCGTAAGCTTGCATCCGGCTGTAGAGCGTGGTGCGATGGATGCCGAGCAGCCTGGCAGCCTGGGTCAGGTTGCCCTGCGTGATCAGCAGCGCCGCTTCGACATAGCCGCGTTCCCACTGTTGCAGCGTGGCATCGAGGCTGAAGTTTTTCTGCACCTGCAGCTGACGCTTGGCGGCTTCCAGCAGCGCCTTGAAATCCTGTGTGGCGGCCATGCCGGACGGACCGGCGTCCATGCTTTCCGTGTCGAGCTCTGCCAGCAGCTGCTCGGCATTGACCGCCTGTCCCGCGTGCTTGGTGACGAGACGGATCACGATGTTGCGCAGCTCGCGCACATTGCCGGGAAAGCCGTAATCGAGCCACAGTTCTATCGCGCCTGTGTCGAACGAGAACGGCCGGACGCCGGCCTGATGCGCGTAGAACTCGCGGAAATGGTCGAGCAGCGTTACCTTGTCTTCGCCCAGTTCGCGCAGCGGCGGCACATTGATCGTGAACACCGACAGCCGGTGATAAAGATCAGCGCGGAAACGGCCGTTGCGGATTTCCTGGCGCATGTCACGGTTGGTGGCGGCGATCACGCGTGCGTTCGACACCCGGTTCTGGGTTTCGCCCACGCGCTGAAACTCGCCGTTTTCGAGCACGCGCAGCAGTTTGGCCTGCAGTTCGAGCGGCAGCTCGCCGATTTCGTCGAGAAACAGCGTGGAATCCTTGGCGTCCTCGAAATAGCCGGCGCGCGCGGCGGTGGCACCAGTGAACGCGCCCTTGCTGTAGCCGAACAGCGTCGGTTCCACCAGCGTTGGCGAAATCGCAGCGCAGTTGAGCGCGAGAAAAGGCCGCGTGGCGCGATTGCTCATCAGGTGCAGCGATTTCGCCACCATTTCCTTGCCGCTGCCCGATTCGCCCTCGATCAGCACCGGGAACGGCGCGTCGGCGAACTGTGAAATCTGCCGGCGCAGCTTTTCCATCGGCAGGCTTTTGCCGAGCAGGCCGGTTTCGGCGGCCGCGCCCAGTTCGGCGTCGTGGATCTGCAACGAATTGAGCAGCAGGTTCTTGAGGGCCTGGGGGTCGCACGGCTTGGCGACGAACTCGATCGCACCCAGCGTGCGCGCGTGGCGCGCGTTGATCTCGTCACTCTGGCCCGAAAGCACCACGATTTTCATGCCGGGCGCATAGGCGATGAGGTCGCTGATCAGCCTGAAGCCCTCGTCCGGACGGTGCGGCGTGGGCGGTAGCCCCAGGTCGATCAGGGCGAGCTGCGGCGGGTGGTCGAGCTGGCGCAGCAGGCTTTTGACTCGCGAGCGCGAATCCGCGACATGGACCGAAAAGTCCCTGCCGAGGACGAAATCGAGCGTGTCGGTGATCAGCGGGTCGTCGTCGACGATCAGCAGATCGGGTTTGGTCCTGTCAACCACGTGATGCCGCTCCTTGCCGCCGGACCGGGATATTGTGCCAGATAGCGCCGGCTCAGGGCAGCCCGTCATGCCGTGGCGGCATTATCCGAGATGCAGGCGAGAAATGCCTGCTCGAGGTCGCGGCCGCCGCATTGGCGGACCAGCTCGTCGGGCGTGCCGGCAAACCGCAGGCGCCCTTCGTGCACGATGGCCATGCGGTCGCAGATTTCGGCGACGTCGGCGAGCGCGTGGGAAGTGAAAAACAGCGTGTGGTGGCCGTGGCGCAATTGCCGGAACTCGCGCTTGAGCAGCGCGCGCGCCTTGGGATCGAGTCCGCTGGTGGGCTCGTCGAAAATGTAGAGATCCTTGCCCGAGAGCAGGCAGGCGGCAAGACCGAGTTTCTGCGTCATGCCCTTGGAATAGGCGCGTGCCGGCTTGGCGAGCGCCGCCGCGTCGAGATCGAGCGCACCGAACATGCGTGCCACCTGCGCCTCATCGTAGGGCGTGCCGTGCAGTTCCAGAAAATAGCGCAGAAAATCGCGCCCGGTGAGGTAGAACGGCGGATTGAAGCGCTCCGGCAGAAAAGCAAGCCGGCGGCGCGCCGCGGTTTCGGTGTGCGGCACGCCGAAGATTTCGATGGTGCCGGAATCGGTGGCGCAGAAATCGAGCAGGCACTTGATCAGCGTTGTCTTGCCCGCTCCGTTTTCGCCGACCAGGCCGAAAAATTCGCCGCGCCGCACCTCGAGGCAAAAATCGGCGAGCGCCGCGACGCCGCCGAAGGATTTGGCCACGTGGTCGAAGCGCAGTGCCGGTTCGCTCATGCGCCGTAAGTTATCCTAAAGACAGTGAACCGTAAACGGGAAAGCCGTGTTTTCCGCTTTTGGGAAACGGGTTTTATAATCCTTGCATGTCCAACGCCGACCTGTCGCTGCTCAAGCAGCTTGCCGAGAACAGCTCCCGCTATCGCGATCCGCTGACCGCCATCGACTGGGGCGGGATCGACGGCGACGGCTTCTGGCTGCCCGAAGCGGCGCTGTCGCTCTACGGCCTGCCGGAGTACGAGGCGCTTGCCGCCGAAACCAGCAGGCGTCTGTCGCAGTACGAGTTCATCAACGTCATGTGCTGCGGCCTGTGGCTGGAAAGCGTGTTCGTGCGCCGCCTGTCGCACAGACTCGGCCTGCATCTGGCGCGCGCCGAGCACGAATATTTCCTGCACGAAGTGCGCGAGGAAGCAGGCCACAGCCTGATGTTCCTCAAGGCCATCGCCGCGAGCGGGCTGCAACTGCCGCCGGCGGCGTGGCGCGCGCCGCGCCTTGCCGACATTCTCGCGCGTCACGCACCGGCCGCCAGCGCACTGTTCTGGCTTGCCACGGTCATTGCCGAAGACATTCCCGACAAATTCAACCGTTATGTGCGCAATAGCCTCGAAACCGTCAATCCGGTGGTGAGACAGATCTGCAGTCTGCACGCCATGGACGAAGCGCGCCATATCGCAGCGGCGCGCAGCCGGCTGGAACGGGCGCTCGAAAGCGTTCCGGCATGGCGCCGCCGCCTGCTGACGCCGGTCATGAATCTGCTGTTGCGGCAATTCGTAGACACGTTCTATGTGCCGCCGGCGAAGTTCTACGAACTGGCCGGTCTGACTCACGGCGGCCACTGGCGCGGGCTCGCGCGTGCCAACCCCGTGCATCGCGAATTCGTCCGCCAGTTGCTCGCGCCGACGCTGCGCATGCTCGAAGCATACGGACTGAAACCGGCGCCGTGAGCGGCCAGGGCGATTTTTCCTAGACCTGCTCGAGCGTTTCCGCCGCACTGTGGCAGCAATGCCAACCGAGTTCGAGCCGGGCGCGGCGGCAGTCGAGGAGCAAAGGCTTCGTGAGCCCGGCGATCCACGCCGGCTCGCCGCCCCAGCCGGAAAGTTTCCATGCCAGCGTCAGGCCGCTACGCGCGACAGCGGGCGGCAGCGGCACGCTCAGGCGATGCCGGCGCCTGATGACGTCGCGGAAGCTGAAACTGTCGTCGGCCGCGAGGTTGAACGCACCGTGCGCTTTGCGCTCGAGACCCAGCAATATGGCTTGCACCACGTCGTCTTCGTGCACGCATTGCAGCCGCGGCTGCGGCTCGGGCAGACGCAGATAGCACGGTTGATGCAGCAGCCACCGCAGCAGCGGCTGGGCGTGGGGGCCGAGGATCGCATGCGGCCGCAGCCGCACGCATTCCGGAAATTCATCGGCGAGCAGCCGTTCCAGCTGCGCCTTGTGCTGGCCGTAGAGGAATCCCGCGAGCGGCGTGAGCGCCGCGTCCTCGGCAAGGTGTGTGCCGCTGCCATAGACCGCCGCGCTCGACAGATGGATCAGGCGGCTCACGCCGGCGCGACGCGCGGCGTGGAATACCGCGTGGCTGCCCTTGACGTTGACATCGAACATCTCGGCTTCGCTCCGGCGGCCGCGCAGCACAATAAAAGCCATATTAATCAATATGTTATGATTTTCCATGTATTCCGCGAGCCGCGCATCGCGGATATCGCACCGCCGCGCGCTGAACCTGGGATGGGAGAACTGCGGCGGGCGAAGATCGACCCCGGTCACGGCCTCGATGCCGGCGTGCTCGCACAGCCTGGGCAGCAGCGCCCGGGCGAGATGGGAGCTCGAGCCGGTGACGAAGACGCGCATTGCGGTTAGCCGTGAGGCGTGAGGCGTGAGGCGTGAGGCCTAACATCCGCGAAAGCAGGCAGCACTTCGCGCGCGAAAAGCTCCAGCGATTCGCGCACCACACTGCTTTCGATCGCCCCGGCGCCAAACGCACACAGCAGGCGGGTGACGCCGGCGTCGGCGTACTTGCGCAGCTTGGCGATGCACTCGGCGGGATCGCCGACCACCGTGAGCCCGGCCGCGTCGGCGAGGCCGAAATCGACGCCGAGCTTCATCAATTGGCGGAAACGGCCGAGCTCGTGAAGCTGCTCGTAACCCGGATAGAGTTTTTCCAGCACCGGCAGCGTGGCCTTGAACAGTTCGCGATAGAACCAGGTGAATGCCGGCTGCGCCAGTTCGCGGGCGCGCTTGCGGTCTTCGAGACACAATACACCCACCGTCATGCCGATGCGCGGAGCATCAATGCTGCGCCACGCCGCACGATACCTGTCGATGTCGTGCTTCACCATGAACCACGGTTTGAAGGGGCCGGCGAGTACGCCCAATCCGCGCCCGGCCGCCCACACGAAGGTTGCGGGACTCACTGCCGCCGTCCACAACGGCGGATGCGGCTGTTGCACGACGCGCGGCACGATATCGAGCGCCTGCAGCCGGTAGTGCCTGCCGGCGTAAGTGATGGGCGAGGCGTCAAAACTCAGTTGCAGGATTTCGAGGCTTTCTTCGACCAATTCGCGACTGCGTTCCATTGCCGCGCCGAACGCCTCGTATTCGCGCGGCGAGAAGCCGCGGCCGATGCCCACTTCCAGCCGGCCGCCGCTCAGGACATCGAGCGTGGCGATGCGCTCGGCGACGTGCACCGGATGATGCAGCGGCAGCGGAATGACGGCATGGCCGAGCCGGATGCGATGCGTGCGTTGCGACAGCGCGGCGAGCATGAGCTCGGGCTTGGAACTGTGTGAATAACCGCGCATGAAGTGATGCTCGACCAGCCATGCGCAGTGGTAACCGAGCTGATCGGCGAGCTCGATTTCGGCGAGCGTGTCGGAATAGGCTTGCGCTTCGCTGCGGCCGGGCTGCGGCGGCACGGCGATTTCATGGAACAAATCGAATTGCATAAGGCCGAATCATGCCAGCGCCTTCTTCAAACGCCAATCGGCTCCCGGCCGCGGCCGTTTGGTGCCGGTTGGCCATCTGGTTTAAAATCAACACTTTTTCCGACTTCCGCGGTGCGCGTGGCAACCGATAACCTCATAGAAATCAGGAACGTCGACTACTGGTACGACCGGCGGCGCTCGATACTCTCGGGGATCGACATGGTGATTCCGCGCGGCAAGGTGGTGGCGATCATGGGCATCAGCGGTTCCGGCAAGACCACGCTGCTGCGCCTGATCGGCGGCGTGATGAAAGCGCGCCGGGGCGAGGTTGTCGTCGATGGTGAGCTGGTGCACAGGCTCGGCAGTGACGCCATCTACCGGATGCGCCGCCGCATGGGCATGCTGTTCCAGTTCGGCGCGCTGTTCACCGACATGTCGGTATTCGACAACGTGGCTTTCCAGATGCGCGAGCATACCAATCTGCCGGAACGCATGATCCGCGATCTGGTGTTCATGAAGCTCAACGCGGTGGGGTTGCGCGGCGCGCACAAGCTGATGCCATCCGAGCTTTCGGGCGGCATGGCGCGCCGGGTGGCGCTCGCGCGCGCGATCGCGCTCGATCCGATGCTGATGATGTATGACGAACCGTTCACCGGTCTCGATCCGATTTCGCTGGGTGTGATCCGCAACCTGATCCGCCGCTTGAACGACGCGCTCGGCGCCACTTCCATCGTCGTGACGCACGACGTGCAGGAGGCGCTCGATATCGTCGACTACGTCTACTATATGTCCGACGGCAGGATCGTGGCGCACGGCACGCCCGACGAGATGCGCGCCAACAAGGAGCCGCTGGTGCATCAGTTCATCTATGGCGAGCCCGACGGGCCGGTGCCGTTCCAGTATCCGGCGCGCGATTATGCCGAGGATCTGAAACTGGGAGCGCGGCATCATGCATGAACGCGCGGTTCTTACCGTACGCCGGCTGGGCCGCACCACCATCGACAGCGTTCTGCGGCTCGGTTACGCCACGCGCTTCATCGTGCTCACGCTCGCGCATTCCGGGACCAGTTTCCGGCGTTTCGGCCTGATCATCCGCGAGCTCTATTTCACCGGCGTGCTGTCGCTCATCATCGTTCTGGTATCGGGGCTGTTTGTCGGCATGGTGCTGGGGTTCCAGGGCTTTCATACGTTGCAGACTTACGGCTCGGAATCCGCTCTCGGCGTGCTGGTGGCGCTGTCGCTGGTGCGCGAACTGGGGCCGGTGATGGCGGGGTTGCTGTTCGCGAGCCGCGCCGGATCGGCCATGACCGCCGAAATCGGCCTGATGAAGGCCACCGAGCAGCTCTCCGCGATGGAAATGATGGCGGTCGATCCGATTGCGAGGGTGGTGGCGCCGCGTTTCTGGGCCGGTTTCATTTCGATGCCGCTATTGGCGGCGATGTTCAGCGCCATGGGCATATTCGGCGGCTACCTGGTCGGCGTGGTGCTGATCGGCGTCGACGAGGGCTCGTTCTGGTCGCAGATGCAAAGCGCGGTCGATTTCCGCGAAGACATCCTGAACGGTGTGATCAAAAGCGTCGTGTTCGGTTTTGCCGTGACGTGGATCGCGTTGTTCGAAGGCTATGATGCGCCGCCGACCGCGGAAGGCGTGTCCGGGGCCACCACGCGCACCGTGGTTACTTCGTCGCTGGCCATCCTCGGCCTCGATTTCATATTGACCTCATTCATGTTCCGGGGGGTTTGATGGGACGCTCGACGCTCGATTTGTGGGTTGGACTATTCGTTTGCGCCGGCATCGGCGCCTTGCTGATTCTGGCGCTCAAGGTCGGCAACATGAGCGGCTTTAACACCGCCGACACCTACCGGCTGACGGCAAGTTTCGACAACATCGGCGGCCTGAAACCGCGCGCGCCGGTCAAAAGCGCGGGTGTGGTGGTGGGGCGGGTCAGTGAAATCGCTTTCGACAACCAGAAATTCATGGCGAAAGTGATCATGGCGATCGACAAGCGCTACGAATTTCCCAAGGACACCACGGCTGCAGTGCTGACCTCCGGATTGCTCGGCGAGCAGTATATCGGCCTGGTGGCCGGCGGCGATCCCGCCAATCTCGCCGAAGGCGACAGCATCAGGCTCACGCAATCGGCAGTGGTGCTGGAAAACCTGATCAGCCAGTTTCTCTACAGCAAGGCGGCGGAAGGCGATGCCAAGAAATAGCCGGATGGCGAAGCGCATCGGTGGAGTGGAAATCCAGATGCAGATCATGATGAAGGGGTTGCTGTTCGTGCTCGTGCTTGCGGCATGTGTTGCCGCAGTTCCAGCACGTGCTGCCGAGATGATGGCGCCGGACGTGCTGGCAAGGAGCGTGACCGACGAAGTGCTGGCCGTCATCCGCGCCGACAAGGACGTCCAGTCCGGCAACCAGAAGCGGGTGCTGGAACTGGTGGAGGCGAAAGTGCTGCCGCATTTCGATTTTGCGCGCATGGCCCAGCTCGCGATGGGCAGGAACTGGCGCCAGGCGAGCATCGAGCAGCAAAAAGCGCTGACCGGCGAATTCCGCACGCTGCTGGTGCGCACCTATACCGCCGCTTTCACGCATTACAGGAACCAGACCGTCGAGTACCGGCCGTTGCGGCTCGTTCCCGACGAAACCGAGGTGACGGTCAGGTCGCTGGTGCGGCAGCCGGACGGCCAGCCGGTCGCGGTCGATTACAGCATGGAAAAGACCGAACGGGGCTGGAAAGTCTATAACGTCAAGATCGAAGGCATCAGCCTGGTGGAAAATTACCGCAACACCTTCAACAGCGAAGTGCAGAAAAACGGCGTCGACGGCCTGATCAGATCGCTGGCCGAGAAAAACAGGACGCTGGCACAGGCGAGTCCAAAATGATTTCCTGCGAAGGCGATCGCTGCCGGCTCGAAGGCGCGGTGAACAGCGGCAACGTCATCGCGCTGCTCGAAGAAAGCAAGCGGTTGTTCACGGCGCCACGGATTACCGTCGATCTGGCAGGACTGACCGAGGTCGATTCGACGGCGATCAGCCTGCTGCTGGAGTGGCGGCGGCAAGCGCAGCGCGACAACCGCAGGATATCGTTCGTCAACCTGCCGGACAATCTCAGGAGTCTGGCGGCGCTTTATGGCGTCACCGAGCTGCTGGGAGAGGCGGGGGAGGAAGGACGGAAGACGTAAAACCCGCCGGCCATCGCGCCTCGCGGCTTTTCCCCTTCGTCCTGTTATGTTGATCGTCTTCCCGGCATGATCGCGGCAATCGAGGTCGAACAGGTTTACAAGAACTACGGCGGGCTGCAGGCGCTCGCCGGCGTGAGCCTCACCGTGCCGCAAGGCGAGTTTTTCGGCCTGCTCGGTCCCAATGGCGCGGGCAAGACCACGCTGATCAACATTCTCGCCGGTCTCGTCATCGCTTCCGGCGGCACGGCGCGCATCATGGGTTGCGACGTGCGCAGCCGCTATCGCGAGGCGCGGCGCATGCTGGGGGTGGTGCCGCAGGAACTGGTATTCGACCCCTTTTTCACGGTGCGCGAGACCCTCACCATACAATCGGGCTATTTCGGGCTCGGGAACAACCGCGACTGGATTGACGAGGTCATGCACCATCTCGATCTCGCCGGGAAGGCCGATACCAACATGCGCGCACTGTCCGGCGGCATGAAGCGCCGCGTGCTGGTGGCGCAGGCGCTGGTGCACAAGCCGCCGGTGATCGTGCTCGACGAGCCCACCGCTGGTGTCGATGTCGAGCTGCGCCAGGCGCTGTGGCAATTCGTGCGCCGCTTGAATCGCGATGGTCATACCATCGTGCTGACCACGCATTACCTGGAGGAAGCCGAAGCGTTGTGCGGCCGTATTGCCATGCTGAAGCAGGGCCGGCTCGTCGCGCTCGACACCACCCACAATCTGCTGCGCATACATTCCGGCTGTTATGTCCTGCTGCGGCTGGAACCGGATACGCTGCCGGCGGCGCTCGCGACCCTGGTGACGGAGCGGCGCGAGGACGGCGTCTGGAAGCTCGCGCTCAAGGACTACGCCGATGTCGAGAACGTGATGGCTGCGCTGCGCGCGGCGCAGGTGCGGGTGCAGGAAATGGAAGTGGCGCGGCCCGACCTCGAGGAAGTATTCGTGCAGATCATGAGCAGGCCGTGAAACGTGAAGGGTGAAAAGTGAAAAGCGAACGGCAAAGAACGCTTCCGCCCCCGCTGCCGGAGGAGGGCCGGGGAGGGAGATCACGTCTCACGTTTCTTTTACGCCGTCTCCCGCCGCAATGACCACCCCGCCGGACTATCAGCCCCTGCGCGGCTTCTATACCCTGTTTTACAAGGAGTGGCTGCGCTTCTGGAAGGTGAGCGTGCAGACCGTGCTCGCGCCGGTGCTGACGGCACTGCTGTTCCTGCTGGTGTTCTCGCATTCGCTGCGCGGCCATGTCGAAGTGTTTCCGGGCGTGGACTACACCGCGTTTCTGATCCCCGGCCTTGCCATGATGTCGGTGCTGCAGAACGCTTTCGCCAACAGTTCCTCCAGCCTGATGCAGTCGAAAATGACCGGCAATATCGTGTTCGTGCTGCTGCCGCCGCTGTCGCACGGCGAGTTCTTCGCCGCTTATCTGCTGGCGGCGGTCGCGCGCGGCCTGGTGGTGGGCGCCGGCGTGCTGCTGGCTACGATATGGTTTGCTGATCTGCCGCTGGCGCATCCGCTGTGGGCGCTGCTGTTCCTGCTTGGCGGCAGCGGCATCATGGGGGTGCTCGGCATCATCGCCGGAATCCATTCCGAGAAAATCGAACAACTCGCGATGTTCCAGAACTTCGCCATCCTGCCGCTCACCTTTCTCTCCGGCGTGTTCTACTCGATCCAGTCGCTGCCGCCGTTCTGGCAGTGGCTGTCACATCTCAACCCCATTTTCTACATGGTCGACGGTTTCCGCTACGGCTTTTTCGGCTACGCCGACGTGTCGCCGGCGGCGAGTTTCACGATTGTCGCCGCGTCTTTTTTCGTCTTATCATTCGTCACTTACCGGCTGATCAGGGCCGGCTACAAACTGAGGCATTGAACGTGGTGCAACCCGAACAGATCAGGAACTACATCCAGAACGGCCTCGAATGCGATTTGGTCGAGGTGCAAGGCGACGGCCACCACTTCGAAGCCGTGATCGTCAGCCCCGCATTCCGCGGAAAATCCAAGGTCCAGCAGCACCAGCTGGTCTATCGCGCACTCGGCGAGCGCATGCGCGAGGAGATTCACGCGCTGTCGATGCGCACGCTCACGCCCGAGGAGTGGAACGGGCAATAGCCCCGCCTCGCCGCGCCCATGGACAAACTGGTCATAGAAGGCGGGATCCCGCTCACCGGCGAGATCGACATCTCCGGCGCCAAGAACGCGACGCTGCCCATCCTGTGCGCGGCGCTGTTGACCCCGGAGCCGCTGCGGGTGCAGAACGTGCCGCACCTGCACGACGTCACCACCATGCTCAATTTGCTGATGCAGATGGGGGTATCGATCTCGCTCGACGAGAAGCTCGGTGTCGAACTGTGCGCCGCAAAACTCGACAATCCGTTCGCGCCTTACGAGATGGTGAAAACCATGCGCGCTTCGGTGCTCACGCTGGGGCCGCTGGTGGCGCGCCTGGGCGAAGCGCGGGTGTCGCTGCCCGGCGGTTGCGCGATCGGCATGCGGCCCGTCGACCAGCATCTGAAGGGGCTGCAGGCGATGGGGGCGAGCATCGACATCGAGCACGGCTACATGCTGGCGCGTGCGCCGCGGCTCAAGGGCGCCCGCATCTGCATGGATCTCGTGACCGTCACCGGCACCGAGAACCTGATGATGGCGGCGACGCTGGCCGAAGGCACGACCGTGCTCGAAAACGCGGCGCGCGAACCGGAAGTCACCGATCTTGCCAACTGCCTGAACGCCATGGGCGCGAAAATCCGCGGCGCGGGCAGCGACGTCATCACCATCGAAGGCGTGAGCAGTCTGCGCGGCGCGCAGTATCGCGTGATGCCCGACCGTATCGAAACCGGCACTTTCCTCGCCGCCGCGGCGGCGACCGGCGGCCAGGTCACGCTGCGCGGCGCGCGGTCCGACATTCTGGATGCGGTGCTCGACAAGCTGCGCGAAGCGGGCGCTCACATCGAAACCGGGCCGGATTGGATCGCGCTCGGCACCAACGGCGCGCTGCGTGCCGTCAGCCTGCGCACCGCGCCGTATCCCGCGTTTCCCACCGACATGCAGGCGCAGTTCATGGCCTTGAATGCCGTCGCTCACGGCACGGCGCTCGTCACCGAGACCGTTTTCGAGAACCGCTTCATGCACGTTCAGGAACTGCGGCGGCTGGGCGCCGATATCGAGGTCGAGGGCAACACCGCGGTGGTGAAAGGCGTGCCTCATCTCGAAGGCGCCGCGGTGATGGCGACCGACCTGCGAGCTTCGGCGAGCCTGGTGCTGGCGGGGCTGGTGGCGCGCGGCGCCACCACCGTCGACCGCGTCTACCACCTCGACCGTGGCTACGAGCGCATCGAGGAAAAGCTTTCCCGCCTCGGTGCGCGCATCCGCCGCGTACGCTGAAAGCAAAAAGCCCCGCCGGGGCGGGGCTTGCGGGTCCGCAGACTCCGGCCTAGCAGCCGGACACGCATTGCGCCTTGCCGTCGAACGCCATGGTCTTGCCCGACAGCGGGATGTGCACCGGCACCTTGATGTTTTTCATGAAAATGTCGGTCTTGGTGCCGGCGATGAGCTTGCCGTCCTTGGTTGCCACTTCGTTGGCATGCGACGCGATCACTGTCTTGGGCTTGACGAGGTCGGTGATGACATAGGCCGCTTCGGCCGGGCCGGTGGTGAAAGTACCGCCGATGTTGAGCACGGCGAGGTTGGCCTTGTAGTAGCGGTGCACCACGAGATCCTGTTCGGCGGTGATGCCGGTGTCACCCGAGAGATAGGCGACGAGTCCGTTGGTGAACTGCAAGACGTAGCCGCCGGGCGGTCCGACATAAGCGGTGAGGCCGTTGGCGCGCAGCGCATCGCCCAGCGCCTTGTCGAGGAAATCGGGGCTCAGACCGTTGCTGTGCACGGCGGGCACACTTGCTATGCCGACGCCGCCGACCTTGGCCATGGCGCCGAAGCGCACCAGCACCACCTGGCCCGGCTCGCCGCCGGCCGCTTTCACCTTTTGCGCGAAAAACGCCGGCATTTCGCCGCCGAGGATGAATTTGGCTTTCTTGGCCACTACGATATTGACCGCGTTGCCGTTGGGCGTGGCCTTGACCGAGAAATCCGGCTTGCCGCAGGTGCCGGCGTTGGCGGCAGGCTGGTGTGTGTCGCCCAGATGGTCGCCGTGGACATGGGAGAGCAGTACGGCGTCGATGCGGCCCAGCCGCGGGTCATCGGCGCCGCGCACGGTGCGGCCAGGATCGTAGAGGATGCGCGTGCCGTCCGGATCCTCGAAAATCAGCGCGCGGTCGAGCGGGCAGAATTCGCCATCATGGCTGCCGAGCGGCGTGATTTTGACGTCGGTTGCACTTGCGGTGGCGGCGGCAAGGCACAATAGCAATACGGCCGGAAGTGCAGATGATATCTGGTGAGCCATCTTGTGCATCAGGATCTCCTTTGATGGTAATGTGGATCGTCGCTGATCGTTGTTTTTGCAGCAGGGATGCGAATCGCCGCATGACTAGTTTCGCAAAAAAACGGTGCCGCATGCATGTCCGACGTCATGGGAAACGGGCGATGGGTGCCGGGCCTCGCCTTGTCGCAGGGCGGCGTCAAACATTAAGCCATTGTTTTTATTCGATTTACTTTGCACGCCGTATTTCTTTTGCGGTAAAATCGTATTTCTTTTGAAAGCCAGCAGAAAATCGTGATCACCGTCGCGCTCTCCAAAGGCCGGATTTTCGACGAAACACTACCGCTGCTGAAAGCGGCGGGCATCAGCGTGCGCGAAGACCCGGAAACGTCGCGCAAACTGATACTCGGCACCAACAAGCGCGAACTGCGGGTCATCATCGTGCGCGCTTCCGACGTTCCGACCTATGTGCAGTATGGCGCGGCCGACCTTGGCGTGGCCGGCAAGGACGTGCTCGACGAACAGGGCGGGCAGGGTCTGTACCAGCCGCTCGACCTTGGCATTGCGCGCTGTCGCATGATGGTAGCGGTGCCCGACGGTTTCGATTACCGCGGCGCGGTAAAACGGGGTGCGCGGCTCAGGGTGGCGACCAAGTACGTGCAGACGGCGCGCGAGCATTTTGCCGCCAAGGGCGTGCACGTCGACCTCATCAAGCTCTACGGTTCGATGGAACTTGCGCCGCTGGTGGGGCTGGCCGATGCCATCGTCGATCTGGTGAGCACCGGAGGCACGCTCAAGGCCAACAATCTGAAGGCGGTAGAGGAAATCGCGCCGGTGAGCGCGCGCCTCATCGTCAACCAGGCGGCGCTCAAGCTCAAGCGCGCGGCGATCCAGCCGCTGCTGGATGCTTTTGCGCGCGCAGTGGCGTGATGCCGATGCGCAGGCTCGACACCACCCACGCTGATTTCGAAGAGCGGCTGGCCGAGCTGCTGGCTTTCGAAGCGACGCAAGATCCGCAGCTGGAGGCCACCGTCGCGGCCATACTCGCCGACGTCAAAAAGCGCGGCGATGCCGCGGTGCTCGAGTACACCCGCAGATTCGACCGTGTCGAGGCGGCTTCGCTCGGCGCGCTGGAAGTGCCGCGCGCCGAGCAGCAAAGCGCGCTGGAGAAGCTGCCGGCGGCGCGCGGCGCGGCGCTGATGGCCGCTGCGGAACGGGTGCGCATCTATCACGAAAAACAGCTTGCCCGGTCGTGGACTTATCTCGACGCCGACGGCAACGAGCTCGGCCAGCAAGTGACCGCGCTCGACCGCGTCGGTCTCTACGTGCCGGGCGGCAAGGCGGCCTATCCTTCGTCGGTGATCATGAACGCCATCCCGGCCAAGGTCGCCGGCGTGCGTGAAATCATCATGGTGGTGCCGACTCCCGGCGGCGAGAAAAACGATCTGGTGCTGGCCGCCGCTGCGCTCTGCGGCGTGGACCGCGTGTTTACCATGGGCGGCGCGCAGGCGGTGGCGGCGCTCGCCTATGGCACCGAAAGCCTGCCGCAAGTGGACAAGATCGTCGGTCCGGGCAATGCTTATGTCGCCGCGGCCAAACGCCGGGTGTTCGGTGTGGTCGGCATCGACATGGTGGCGGGTCCCTCGGAAATCCTGGTGGTGTGCGACGGGAAAACCGACCCCGACTGGATCGCCATGGATCTCTTTTCGCAGGCCGAGCACGACGAGCTCGCGCAGTCCATCCTGCTGTCGCCCGATGCGGCATTTCTCGAAGCGGTGGCCCAAAGCATGGAACGCCAGCTGCAGGATATGCCGCGGCGCGCGGTGATCGCCGCATCGCTCGAGGGCCGCGGCGCGCTGATCAGGGTGCGCGATCTCGACGAAGCGTGCGCGCTCGTCAACCGCATCGCGCCCGAGCATCTGGAGCTGTCGGTGGCCGAGCCCGAGCTGCTGCTGCCGGCAATCCGCCACGCCGGTGCGATTTTCATGGGCCGCCACACCTCGGAAGCGCTGGGCGACTACTGCGCCGGGCCCAACCACGTGCTGCCGACTTCGCGCAGTGCGCGTTTTTCCTCGCCGCTGGGCGTCTACGACTTCCAGAAGCGCTCGAGTCTGATTCGCGTCTCGCGCGAGGGGGCGGTCAAGCTGGGGAAAATCGCCGCCGAACTGGCGTACGGCGAGGGATTGCCGGCGCACGCCAGATCGGCTGAATACCGGATGAAATAAGACAAGGTGGAGATCATCGGGCACGGCTTGAGCAGAAAGCGGGAAAAAACCGCGGCACGCGAACCTTTTTCCCGCAGACACCGTGTACCCCATGGCTGAAATTCCCATGCCCGGAAGACCTGAAGACATCATACGCAGCGAGATCCTCGCGCTCACGTCCTATCACGTGCCCGACAGCGCGGGCATGGTGAAGCTCGATGCCATGGAAAACCCGTATCCGCTGCCGGCGGCGCTGCGGGCGGAGGTGGCGCGGCTTGCCGCCTCGGCCGCGCTCAACCGCTATCCCGATCCCGGCGCGGTGCGGCTCAAGGCGCGGTTGCGCGCGACGCTGGGCATTCCCGCGGACATGGAGGTGCTGCTCGGCAACGGTTCCGACGAAATCATCCAGATGCTGGCGCTCGCGGTGGCGCGTCCCGGCGCGGTGATCCTCGGGGTGGAGCCTTCGTTCGTGATGTTCAGGATGATCGCGACCTTCTGCGGCGTGCGCTTCGTCGGCGTGCCGCTGAAACCCGATTTTTCCCTCGATACCGACGCGGTGCTGGCGGCGGTCGCCGCCCACCGGCCGGCGCTGGTTTTCCTCGCCTATCCCAACAACCCCACCGGCAACCTCTACGACGAGGCCGGCATGACGCGCATCATCGAGGCCGCGCCGGGGATGGTGGTGGTGGATGAGGCCTATCACGCTTTCGCTGGCAGGAGTTTCATGCCGCGGCTCGCGGACCATCCCAACCTGCTGGTGATGCGCACGCTGTCGAAATCGGGGCTGGCCGGATTGCGGCTGGGACTGATCGCCGGTGCCGCCGCCTGGCTTGCCCATGTCGACAAGGTGCGCTTGCCGTATAATGTCAACGTGCTGACCCAGACGATCGCCGAAAAGGTGCTGCAGCACCATGAGCTGCTGGCGCAACAGGCGGCGGCGGTCAAAGCGGAACGGGCGCGGCTTTTCGACGAATTGCAGCGCATCCCCGGTGTGCGGGCTTTTCCGAGCGATGCCAATTTCATTCTGTTCAGGACCGGTGAAGCGGAGCGGATTTTCGATGGCCTCAGGCAGCGCGGTGTCCTGATCAGGAATCTGCACGGCTCCCATGCGGCGCTGGCGGATTGCCTGCGGGTGACCGTGGGCACCCCCGACGAGGATGCGCGTTTTCTCGAGGCATTGAAACAAACCATGGCGGCTTGACCGGCTCTGACCGTTTTTATATTGCATACGACCACCGGGCGCAAACATGCGTGAAGCACAAGTCACCCGCAATACGCTGGAAACACAGATCAGCGTGAAGCTCGGCCTCGACGGCAGCGGCAAGGCCGCGCTTGCCACCGGAGTGCCGTTTCTCGACCACATGCTCGACCAGGTGGCGCGCCACGGCGCATTCGATCTCGAGATTTCGGCCAAGGGCGATCTGCACATCGATGCCCACCATACTGTCGAGGACATCGGCATCACGCTGGGGCAGGCTTTTGCGAGGGCCGTTGGCGACAAGAAGGGCGTGCGGCGCTACGGCCATGCCTATGTGCCGCTCGACGAGGCGTTGTCGCGCGTGGTGATCGACCTTTCGGGCCGTCCCGGGCTGCACATGAGCGTCGAATTCGTGCGCGCCCGGATCGGCGAATTCGATGTCGACCTGGTGCGCGAGTTTTTTCAGGGGTTCGTCAACCACGCGATGGTGACCCTGCACATCGACAATCTGAAAGGCGGCAATGCGCATCATCAGGCCGAAACCGCGTTCAAGGCGTTCGGCCGCGCGCTGCGCATGGCGGTGGAAGCCGATCCGCGCGTGCCGGCGGTGCCTTCGACCAAGGGCAGCTTGTGAATGCGGGACAAACCGCTGCGTGCAACACAGCGTGCAATTTGAAATTCCAGACGCCATAACGTGATTCCAGCGCCGCAATGACCGATATCGCCGTCGTCGACTATGGCATGGGCAATCTGCGCTCGGTATCGAAAGCCATCGAGCACGTGGCGCCCGGGCTCGAGGTCGTCGTGACCAGCGATCCCGCCACCGTCATGGCCGCCGGCCGCGTGGTGTTCCCTGGCCAGGGGGCGATGCCCGATTGCATGCGCGAGATGGATGCGCGCGGGCTGCGGCAGGCCGTGGTTTCGTCCGCGCGCACCAAGCCTTTCCTCGGCATCTGCATCGGCCTGCAGATGCTATTCGACGAAAGCGAAGAAGGCAATGTTGCGGGCCTGGGCCTGCTCGCGGGGAAGGTGCGGCGTTTCCCGCACCATGCGATGGTTGGCGCCAGGGGCGAGAAGCTCAAGGTACCGCACATGGGATGGAACGAAGTGCACCAGGCCATGCCGCATCCGCTGTGGGAGGGCATTGCCTCCGGCAGCCGCTTCTATTTCGTGCACAGTTATTTCGCGGAACCGGCGAATCCGCAACTGATCGCGGGCTACAGCCTGTATCCGTTTGCGTTTGCCTGCGCGGCCGCGAGTGGCAACATCTTCGCGGTGCAGTTCCATCCGGAAAAAAGCCAGGCCGCGGGATTGCGGCTGCTTGCCAATTTCGTGGCGTGGCAGCCGGCGATCCCGGCCCCCGACAGGCCGCATGACGCCGGCGCTATGAGATCGTCCGGCTCTTGTGTATGATTTCAGCTGTCGGGATTCGATAACCAGATCGCCTGAACTTTTCTTTTCCATCCGCTATTCCGATCAGAGCGCGAGCCGCTTGCGGCTCGAGGGAGATTGCTCCGGTTTCGTCGTAACCTTGTATGCCTATGTTGATTATTCCAGCCATTGACCTGAAAGATGGTAAGTGTGTGCGTCTGAAGCAGGGGGTGATGAGCGACGCCACCGTATTTTCCGAAGACCCGGGCGCGACCGCCGCGAGGTGGCTCAAGCTTGGCGCGAGGCGCCTGCACGTGGTCGACCTCAATGGCGCGGCGGCGGGGCGGCCGAGGAACAGGGAGGCGATAAAGGCGATCGTGCAAGCGGTCGGCGACGAAATGCCGATCCAGCTCGGCGGCGGCATACGCGATCTCGACACCATAGAGCATTATCTGGACTCCGGCATCTCCTACATCATCATCGGCACGGCTGCCGTGAAAACGCCGGGTTTTCTGCACGATGCCTGCAGCGCATTCCCGGGCCACATCATGGCGGGACTCGATGCCAAGGACGGCAAGGTGGCGGTCGACGGCTGGTCGAAGATGACCGGCCACGACGTGGTCGATCTCGCCAGGAAGTTCCAGGACTACGGCGTCGAGGCGATCATTTACACCGACATCGGACGCGACGGCATGTTGACCGGCGTCAACATCGAGGCCACGGTGGCGCTCGCGCGCGAACTGACGGTGCCGGTGATCGCGAGCGGCGGCATCACCAATCTCGACGACGTCAAGGCCTTGTGTGCAGTCGAGGCCGAGGGCATCACCGGTGCCATTACCGGGCGTGCGGTGTATCAGGGCACGCTCGATTTTGCCGAGGCTCAAAAGCTTGCCGACAAGCTGTCGAAGAAAAAGTGAGGCGTGAGGAGCGAGGTGTCAAAACCACGTGCACTTGCTCTTCACGCCTGACGCCTCACGCACTTATGGGTCTCGCCAAACGCATCATCCCCTGTCTCGACGTCACGGCCGGACGGGTGGTCAAGGGTGTCAATTTCGTGGGCCTGCGCGACGCGGGCGATCCGGTGGAGATTGCACGGCGTTATGACGAACAGGGCGCCGACGAGCTCACTTTTCTCGACATCACCGCGAGCAGCGACGAGCGCGATCTGATCCTGCACATCGTCGAGGATGTCGCGGCGCAGGTGTTCATTCCGCTCACCGTCGGCGGCGGCGTGCGCGCGGTGGAAGACGTGCGGCGCCTGCTCAACGCCGGTGCCGACAAGGTGAGCATCAATACGGCGGCGGTGCAGAATCCGCAACTGGTCGCCGATGCCGCCGCCCGGTACGGCTCGCAGTGCATCGTCGTCGCGGTCGACGCCAAGCGTGTGCCCGGCGCGGGCGTGCCGCGCTGGGAGGTATACACCCATGGCGGACGTAAGGCAACGGGGATCGACGCCCTCGAATGGGGGCGCAGGATGGAGCGATGCGGTGCCGGCGAAATACTGCTCACCAGCATGGATCGCGACGGCACCCGCAGCGGTTTCGACCTCGAATTGACACGCGCATTTTCCGATGCGCTCGACATCCCGGTGATCGCAAGCGGCGGGGTGGGCAATCTCGATCACATGGTCGCGGGAATCATCGAGGGGCACGCCGACGCCGTGCTCGCGGCGAGCATTTTCCATTACGGCGAATACACGGTGCGCGAGGCCAAGGAATACATGGCGCGCCACGGGATCGAGGTGCGCCTGTGAGGGAGGGGCGGCGCGCGAATTCCTCCGGGACTTGCAATTTCGGCGCTTCCCCCCTCACACTTCCCGTCTCGGGAAGCTGAAATGGAACGGGCATGAACGAAAACTGGCTCAACAAGGTGAACTGGGCGCAGGACGGCCTGGTGCCTGTCGTGACGCAGGAGGCAGGCTCGGGGCGGGTGCTGACCCTTGCCTGGATGAACCGCGAGGCGCTCAGGAAAACGGTGGAAACCGGCGAGGTTCACTACTGGTCGCGCTCGCGCAGGAAACTGTGGCACAAGGGCGAGGAATCGGGGCATACGCAGAAAGTAAAGGCCATCCGGCTGGACTGTGACGAGGACGCGGTGCTCGTCGAAGTGGAACAGATCGGCGGGATTGCCTGTCATACCGGACGCCACAGCTGTTTTTTCCAGAAACTGGAAGGCGACAGATGGGTGGCGGCCGATCCGGTGCTCAAGAACCCCGAGGACATCTATAAAAAATGATCGATACGGAAATATTGCGGCGCCTGGGCGAAACCATTGCCGCCCGCAGGCAGGCCGAACCTTCGGCTTCCTATGTCGCGTCCCTGTTCGCGAAAGGGCAGGATGCGCTGCTCAAAAAAGTCGCCGAAGAGGCGGCCGAGACGCTGCTTGCTTCCAAGGACGGTGATAAACTGCATATAGTCCGTGAAATCGCCGATTTGTGGTTTCACTGCCTGGTGTTGCTGGCGTGGCACGGCCTGGGGCCGGACGACGTGCTGGCGGAGTTGCGGCGGCGCGAGGGCATTTCGGGCATAGACGAAAAGAAATCCCGCGGCTGAGCGGAGCTTCTTTAGGCGCCGGCTGACTTTCAGGTCATGCCGGGACACAGGAGAACCGCGCGAGCGGCTGGTGTGACGGCGAAATCTTCCGGCAGGCAAACGGAGAGGTGAATATCATGGGTTCATTAAGCATTTGGCATTGGCTGATCGTTCTGATGGTCGTGATTCTGGTGTTCGGCACCAAGAAACTGCGCAATCTGGGCGCCGACCTGGGCAGCGCCGTCAGGGGTTTCAAGGAAGGCATGAAATCCGAATCCGAGGAAGACAAGTCCGCCCAGGCCAAGGCGGAAATTCCGCCTTCGACCGGCCAGACGATCGAGGGCGAGGCCAGGAAGGAAACCCCCAAGACGTGAAACGTGAATGGTGAAACGTGAAGCGCGGCGGCGGTTGTCACTTGTGCCGTTTACGTGAGCCGGCGTTTCACATTCTGCATTTCACATTTCGCTTCCCATGTTCGACATCGGATTCTCCGAGATCATCGTCATCGCGGTCGTGGCGCTGATCGTGATCGGCCCCGAACGCCTGCCCAAGGTGGCGCGCACGCTCGGGCATCTGTTCGGGCGCATGCAGCGCTATGTCAACGATGTCAAGGCCGATATCAGCCGCGAAATGCAGCTCGAAGAACTGCGCAAGCTGCAAAGCAGCATGCAGGAGGCGGCGCGCTCGATAGAACAATCGGTTTCCACGGAGATCGGCGCGACCGGGTCCGAGCTGCAGAAAATCGCGGATACCGCCACGGTGGAGGAGCCGCGGCCTGCCGTGGCATCCGTGGCAGAAGTTTCGCCGGCGGCATCGGAAGCCGCGCAGCCGGCGGCGGCTGCAACTTCTCCCCAGCTCGAACTGGGGCTGGACGCCCAATCGCAGAAACAGGCCTGATCGCCGGCGCAGCCGGAACGCATGACTGAAGATACTTTCATTTCACATCTGGTGGAATTGCGCGACCGCCTGCTGCGTTCGGTGCTGGCGTTCGCGGTCGTGCTGCTGTGCCTGCTTCCGTGGGCTTCCGATCTGTACGATCTGCTCGCGACCCCCATGATGCGGGCGCTGCCCGAAGGCGCCAAAATGATCGCAACGGGGGTGGTGACACCGTTCCTGATCCCGATCAAGGTGGCGATGATGGTGGCGTTTGTCATCGTGCTGCCGTACCTGCTGTACCAGGTGTGGGCATTCGTCGCGCCGGGGCTTTACGCGCACGAAAAACGGCTGGTGCTGCCGCTGGTGGTGGCGAGCACCGTTTTGTTCCTGCTCGGTGTGGCATTCTGTTATTTCTTCGTGTTCGGGGTGGTGTTCGATTTCGTCAACAGGATCGCTCCCAAGAGCATCACCGTTGCGCCGGATATCGAGAACTACCTGAATTTCGTATTGACGCTGTTTCTCGCTTTCGGCGTGACTTTCGAGGTGCCGATTGCGGTGATCCTGCTGGTGCGGATGGGGATGGTGACGATAGAACAGCTCAAGAGCGTGCGCCCTTATTTCATCGTCGGCGCTTTCGTCGTCGCCGCCATCGTCACGCCGCCCGATGTGATGTCGCAGATCCTGCTGGCGGCGCCGATGTGCCTGCTGTTCGAGATCGGCATATTCTTCGCGCGTTTCGTGGGCAGGCGCGGGCAGGAAGAGTCCGCCGGCGAATACGAGCCGCTTGCCGCCGCCGACATGGAAAACGAGATCGACAGAATAGAAGCCGAGGAAAAGAAGCGCGGCGGCTGAAAATCCGCTACGCAGGCGCGGGTTACGGCTGCGGCTGCTCGGTTCGCCGCGCCTGTTTGGGCCGCGTGCCCACGGTCACGCTGATTTCGGTTTCGGTCCGGTTGCGCACCACCTTGAGCGTCGCAGTCCGGCCGGGCTGGAGGGCGGCGATCAGGTTGAGCATCCCCGCCGAATCGGTGACCGGCTCACCGTTGATCGCGACCAGAACGTCGCCCGGCCTGATTCCCGCCTTGTCGGCGGGACCGCCGCGCAGCACTTCCGAAATCAGCGCGCCGCTCGCCTGCGACATCTTGAACGACTCGGCGAGTTCCCGCGTCATGTCCTGGACGCCGACGCCGATCCAGCCGCGCGTCACCGAGCCGGTGCGGACGATCTGCTCCATCACCTGCCGCGCGGTGCTCGCCGGAATGGCAAAACCGATGCCGAGCGACGCGCCGCCGGGCGTGCGGGAGTAGATCGCGGTATTGATGCCGATCAGATTGCCGCCGGCATCGACTAGCGCGCCGCCCGAGTTGCCGGGATTGATCGCGGCGTCGGTCTGGATGAAGTTCTCGAAAGTGTTGATGCCGAGATGGCTGCGCCCGACCGCGCTGATTATGCCCATGGTGACGGTCTGACCGACGCCGAAAGGATTGCCGATCGCGAGCACGACGTCGCCCACCATCGCCTGATCCGACTGGCCGAAGGTGATGGCGGGCAGCTTCGGCAGTTCGATTTTGAGCACGGCGAGATCGGTTTCGGCATCGGCGCCGACCACGCGCGCCTGCGCGCGGCGGCCGTCGGCCAGTGCAACTTCGATCTCGTCGGCGGCCTCGATGACGTGGCTGTTGGTCAGGATGTAGCCCTGTTCGCTGACGATGACGCCCGAGCCGAGGTTGGTGCTTTTCTGCGTCTGGGCGTCGAACTGGTCACCGAAAAAGTAACGGAATACCGGATCGTCCATGAACGGATGGCGCTGCACCTTGACGTCTTTGGTGGTGAAGATATTGACCACCGCCGGCATCGCCTTGCGGGCGGCGTCGCTGTAGGAGGCGGTTTCCCGGTGCGCCGTTTCGGAGGCCGACTCGCGGATGGCCACGATGCTGCCGCGCGGACTCCCCGACAGCAGATCGGGCCGCAGCGTCGTGATGACGAACAGCGCCGCAAGACACACGGTCGCGGTTTGAGCGAATACCAGCCAGAGTTTGCGCATGCTGAAACGGTTTACGGACCGGGGCAGGGTAAAATGGTTTTTTTTCCAGCAGGGCAAACCGCCGATGAACCGCGACGAACTTGACGCCTACCTGAACCGGTATCTCGAAGTCTCCAAATACCGCGATTATTGCCCAAACGGCCTGCAGGTGGAAGGGCGCGCCGAAGTGCGCTGCATCGTGAGCGGCGTTACCTCGTCGCTGGCTTTGCTCGAGGCTGCAGTCGAGGCAGGGGCCGATGCCGTGCTGGTGCATCACGGCTGTTTCTGGAAATCCGACGACATCCGGCTGACCGGCTCCCGTCGCCGCCGCATCGGCCTGCTGCTGGAACACGACCTCAATCTGTTCGCGTTTCACCTGCCGCTCGATGCGCATCCCGAAGTCGGAAACAACGCCGAGCTCGCGCGCCTGCTCGGCTTCGAGCTGCAGGGATGGTTCGGCGAACAGGACACGGCGGCTTTCGGCGCGCTTGCCCGCCCTCTGGCGCTGGGAGATCTGGCGCGCGCGATCGCCGGCCGCTTGGGGCGCGAGCCGCTGGTGATCGGCGATGCGGCGCGGCCGGTGACGCGTGTGGCGTGGTGCAGCGGCGCCGCGCAGGGTTATCTGGAGCAAGCCGTGAGACTCGGCGTCGACGCCTACATTTCGGGCGAGATTTCGGAGCATACCGTGCACCTTGCGCGCGAATCGGGCGTGGCTTTCATCGCCGCCGGCCATCACGCCACCGAGCGGTATGGTGTGCAGGCCCTGGGGCGGCATCTCGCGGAGCGCTTCGGCCTCGCCCACCGCTTCATCGACATTCCCAATCCCGTGTGACGGCGGCGCGGCCGGCGCCCGCGCCCGGTTGCGGGGCGGGAAATCAGGCCGATCCCTATCTAATTGATTTCATTAATAAAACACCTAGCCCCCCGGCGCGGGCGGGATAATCCCTTATTTTTGTAACGGGATGATAAATAACGTTTTTTTCAAATTTCGTTTAATTTTCCGGGGGCATTTGTGTAAAATAGCGCTTTTTTCGCTTTTTCAGAGAGCATTGCATGGCTGACAAGGAAATGGATCAGGGCAAGCGGCGCTTCCTGGTCGCCGCGACCAGCGTGGCGGGCGGGGTTGCGTCCGGCGCCGTTGCGGTGCCGTTCGTCGCGAGCATGCTGCCTTCGGAGCGCGCCAAGGCCGCGGGCGCGCCGGTGGAAGTCGATATCAGCAAGCTCGCGCCCGGCGAGCAGATGACCGTCGAATGGCGCGGCAAACCGGTGTGGATCGTGCGGCGCACCCCGGAAATGCTCGATGCCGTCAAGAAAGCCGACGCCAAGGTTGCCGATCCCGGATCCAAAAAGGTGCAGCAGCCGCCGTACGCCAAGAACGAGTTCCGCTCGATCAAGCCGGAGTACCTGGTGGTGGTCGGCATCTGCACCCATCTCGGCTGCTCGCCGGTCGGCAAGTTCAAGGCCGGTCCCGAGCCTTTCGACGCCAGCTGGGACGGGGGATTTTACTGTCCCTGCCACGGCTCGCTGTTCGATCTCGCGGGCCGCGTGTTCAAGAACAAACCGGCACCGGACAACCTGGTGGTCCCGCCGTACAAATTCCTGTCCGATACGCGTTTGCTGATCGGCGACGACAGCAAGGGAGCGTAGCGATGGCCGCCACCGAGAAACAGCCGGTCACCGGCGCCGGGCCGTTCAACGGCATCCTGACCTGGGTCGATCAGCGCTTTCCGCTGATGCAGCTGTGGCGCGAGCATCTGGCCGAGTATTACGCGCCCAAGAACTTCAATTTCTGGTACTACTTCGGCTCGCTCGCGCTGGTGGTGCTGGTGTTGCAGATCGCCACCGGGATTTTTCTGGTGATGCACTACAAGCCCGATGCGGCGCAGGCTTTTGCCTCGGTCGAATACATCATGCGCGACGTGCCGATGGGCTGGATCATCCGCTACATGCATTCGACCGGCGCCTCGGCGTTTTTCATCGTCGTCTATCTGCACATGTTCCGCGGCCTGATGTACGGCTCCTACCGCCAGCCGCGGGAGCTGGTGTGGATTTTTGGCATGGTCATCTACCTGTGCCTGATGGCGGAAGCTTTCTTCGGCTATCTGCTGCCGTGGGGGCAGATGTCGTACTGGGGCGCGCAGGTGATCATCAACCTGTTCGACGCGCTGCCGCTGATCGGCCCCGACCTTTCGTTGTGGATCCGTGGTGACTATGTGGTGTCGGATGCGACGCTGAACCGCTTCTTTGCCTTCCACGTCATCGCCATTCCGCTGGTGCTGCTGGGGCTGGTGGTGGCGCACATCATGGCGCTGCACGAAGTGGGCTCGAACAATCCCGACGGCATCGAAATCAAGAAAAACAAGGATCCGCAAACCGGGCGGCCGCTCGACGGCATTCCCTTCCATCCCTACTACACGGTGAAGGACACGCTCGGCGTGGTGGTGTTCGCCGCGGTATTTGCCGCCATCATGTTTTTCATGCCCGAGTTCGGCGGCTATTTCCTCGAATACAACAACTTCATCCCGGCCGATCCGCTGAAGACGCCGCCACATATCGCGCCGGTATGGTATTTCACGCCCTACTATTCGATCCTGCGCGCCACGACCGAAGATTTCATGTGGGTGCTCGCCGCTGCCGTGATCGCTTTCGCGGCGCTCGTCGTGCTGAGCGCGAAGAACGGCGCCGCGAAACTGGCCACGGTGATTGTAGGCGCCGTGCTGCTGCTGGGTTTCCTGGTGATCGAGGCCAAGGTGTGGGGCGTGGTGCTGATGGGCGCGGCGGTGGTGGCTTTTTTCCTGCTGCCGTGGCTCGATCGCAGCCCGGTGAAATCGATCCGCTACAAAGGCGCGCTCTACAAGACGGTGCTCGCGGCTTTCGTGATCGTGTTTCTGGTGCTCGGCTATTTCGGCACCCAGCCGGTGACCACCGCCGGAACGGTCATCTCGCAGATCTGCACGCTGCTCTATTTCGCGTTTTTCGCGCTGATGCCGTGGTATTCGCGGATGGACAAGACCAGACCGGAGCCGCAAAGGCTGACGTGGTGAGGGACAGGCTGATGAATTTCATGAAGAAACTGCTGTGCGCCGTGCTGCTGGTTGCGTCCCCCGCGTTTGCCGCCGGCGACGAAGTGAAGCTCGACCGTGCGCCCATCGATGAACGCGACCTCATTTCCCTGCAACGCGGAGCGCAGGTATTCGTCAACTACTGCCTGAACTGCCACAGCGCGGGCTACATGCGTTACAACCGCCTGCGGGATCTGGGGCTCAACGAGCAGCAGATCCGCGACAACCTGATTTTTACCGGTGTCAAGGTCGGCGATCTGATGAAGATCGCGATGGATCCTAAAGCCGCCAAGGAATGGTTCGGCACCACGCCGCCCGACCTTACCGTGATCGCGCGGTCGCGCTCGTCGCCCGCCGGATCGGGTGCCGACTGGCTCTACACCTACCTGCGCAGCTTCTATCGCGATCCGGACCGGCCCTCGGGCTGGAACAACGTCGTCTATCCCAGCGTGGCCATGCCGCACGTGTTGTGGCAGCTGCAGGGCGAGCAGGTGCTGAAGGAAGAGAAAGTCCCGGGGCCCGGCCACATGAAGACGGAACACCGGCTCGTGCTGGACAAGCCCGGCACGATGCCCCAGGTCGAATACGACCGGCTGGTCGCCGACCTCGTGAATTACATGGCGTACATGGCCGAGCCGGCGCGCAACGACCGCGAGATTATCGGCATCTATGTGCTGATGTTCATCGGCGTGCTGTTCATTTTTGCCTATCTGCTCAAGAAGGAGTACTGGAAGGATGTGCACTGAGCGCCGTATCGTGTTCGCTGCCGCCTTCTGATCCGCAAGCAACCAGGGCCGAACCACCATGATGACTCTTTATTCAGGCACCAGCTGTCCGTTCAGCCAGCGCTGTCGCATCGTGCTCTATGAAAAGGGCATGGATTTTCAGATCGTGGATGTCGATCTCTTCAACAAGCCCGAAGACCTGGCGGTGATGAACCCCTACAACCAGGTGCCGGTGCTGGTCGAGCGCGATCTGATTCTCTACGAGTCGAACATCATCAACGAATATATCGACGACCGCTTTCCGCATCCGCAGCTGATGCCGGCCGATCCGGTGATGCGTGCCCGCGCGCGCCTGTTCCTGTATCGTTTCGAGCAGGAGATGTTCAGCCATATCGAGGCGATCGAAAAAGGCACGCCAAAACAGGCAGAAAAGGGGCGCGCCACGATTCGTGATAATCTTACGCAGATCGCGCCGGTGTTCGCCAAGCAGAAATTCATGCTCGGCGACGAGTTTTCGATGCTGGACGTGGCCATCGCGCCGCTGTTGTGGCGGCTCGACCATTACGGCATCCAGCTGCCGAAGCAGTGCGCGCCGCTGATGAAGTACGCCGAACGGCTGTTCAGCCGCCCGGCCTTCATCGATGCCCTGACCGCTTCTGAGAAGGTGATGCGCAAGTAAGGAAGGAACGGAGCCGACCATGAGCGAGCATTCGACCAAGCCTTATCTGATTCGCGCCATCCACGAATGGTGTTCGGACAACAGTTTCACGCCCTATCTTTCGGTCAAGGTCGATGCCGATACCCGCGTGCCCATGGAGTACGTGAAAAACGGCCAGATCCTGCTCAACCTGAGCTTTGACGCGGCCTACCGGCTCACCATCGGCAACGACAGTATCCGTTTCGCGGCGCGTTTCAGGGGCATATCGCACGAATGCTCGATACCGATCGCCGCGGTGATCGGCATTTTCGCCCGTGAAAACGGCCAGGGCATGTTCTTCCCGCCCGAGGAGACCGCTGTCGCCGACGGCGCGGCGACTCCGGCGGTCGATCAGCCGTCGCAGTCGCCGCCGGCGCCGCCCACTGGCGGCAAACCCAAGCTTCAGGTCGTCAAATAAGCGCGCGGCCGGGCCGCGGCCCGGTTTGGTTTTTATCCCGTGGCGGGCCCCGCGCCACGGCGCGGCGTGCGATTGACAACAAAAATCGCACTGCGCAGAATGTCCGACGTGCACCCCCACGCATAACCATAACCCGTCAACATCCGGAAACATACCGGAACCGGGGTGCTGTCTCACCGATCGATGCACATCACATCACTGGAGGGGTTCCATGGGTTGGCTCGATGCCGAAGAGATGAAGCAGGTGTTGCCGGCGGAGACTTCCGCTTTCCCGGCGCCGATTCCCACACAATGCGTTTCGAGTGACGAGTATTTTCCCTATCCGCAGACCGAGAAGCAGCGCGAATTCGAGGCGCGCGTCAAGGAACTGGGGGCCCAGCTCGCGAAAAAGCAGGGCATGAGCCGGCGCAGGTTTTTCCAGACCGCCGCCGGCATGGCCGCGGCCTATGTCGCGATGAACGAAACCTACGGACCGCTCTACCTCGTGAGCCGCGCCGAGGCGGCGACGCCGGAAATGGCGAACGAAAGGGCGAAGTCGTTGAAAAGCCAGTTCATCATGGACATGCACACCCATTTCCTGCGCGACGACACCAAGATCCAGACTTTCGTCAATCAGCGTGCGGCGGTGGGCAAGCTGGGCTGGAATCCCGAACTGGCGGGCAAGGAACAGACCATAGACAACCTCAAATTCGCCAATTATTTCAAGGAAATCTTCCTGGATAGCGATACCAAGGTGGCGTGTATCAGCGGCTCGCCGTCGGAGGTGCCCGGTGACTGGTTCCTGACCAATGAAATGAAGGCCGAGGCGCGTGCGAGGGTCAACAAGGAAGCCGGCACCCGGCGCATGTTCTCACACGCCGTATTTACGCCGGGCTATCCGGGCTGGATGGAGCAGGTCGATCATGCCATCAGAGAGCTCAAGCCCGATTCGTTCAAAGGCTACACCGTCGGCGACAACACCAACAAGAACCTGAGCAAGCACCCGTGGCGCATGGACGATGAGAAACTGTTGTATCCGTTCTACGAGAAAGCGCTCAAGGCGGGGCTCGTCAATATCTGCGTCCACAAGGGGCTGTTTCCGCCTTCGGTGTCGGAGAAGTTCCCGCAGCTCGTCGCCTATTCCGACGTGCGCGACGTCGGCAAGGCTGCCAAAGACTGGCCACAGCTCAATTTCATCATCTATCACTCGGCATACCGTTTTGCGGGTGGCGGCAAACCGGAGGAGGCCTGGGCACAGTTCGAGCAGACCGGCCGCATCGAATGGGTTTCGGATCTCGCCGAGATCCCCGAAAAGTACGGCGTGAACAACGTCTACGGTGACCTGGGGCAGATTTTCGCCTGGACCAATGTCGCCAATCCGCGTCTGGGCGCGGCGGTGATGGGCATACTGGGGCGGGGGCTGGGTTACGACCATGTGGTGTGGGGCACCGATGCGGTATGGACCGGCGCGCCGCAATGGCAGATCGAAGGCTTGCGACGGATGGAAATTCCCGCGGACATGCAGAAGAAATACGGTTTCAAGCCGCTCGGGCAGGCGCCGGACAGCCCGGTCAAAAACGCGATTTTCGGCGGCACCAACGCCAGGCTGTACAACTTCACGCCGGCGCAGCGGGCGGCGCTGGAAAACGACCGCTTCGCGCAGATGAAGGAAGTCTACGACCGCCACGGCGACGGCCGCAGCAATCTCGCGTACGGCTATATTCGCAAACCCGCCTGAGGGCTTTTCCGGATGGCGCGGCGTCCGTTGCGGCGGGCGCCGTTTTTTTTGCGTGCGAGGCCGGCAGGCGGTCGCGCAGGCTGGGTATAATGGCAAGTCGTGCCGGCATAGCTCAGTGGTAGAGCAACCGCCTTGTAAGCGGTAGGTCGTCTGTTCGAGTCAGACTGTCGGCACCGCATCACGCCAGCGAAATAAATTCATATAAAACAATCAGTTATAATTCCACGACGGTTTCAGGAAACCTCGAGGCCGGACTGGTCCCATCGGGCGGCTTGGCGGCGGGGCGTGCGGTTGAAAAATCCGGCGGGGAACTCATTTATGTGCGAAAAGACGCCATGGTGGCGAAAGCCGTGGCCACAAGAAACGGAGGAAGGCAGTGATCAAGGTTGAAAACCTGAGCAAGGCGTTCGGCCCCAAGCTCGCGGTGGACGAGGTGTCGTTCGGCCTCGAACGCGGGGAAGTGCTGGGCTTTCTGGGGCCCAACGGCGCCGGCAAGTCGACCACCATGCGCATGGTGACCGGTTTCATTCCGCCCACCGCGGGCAAAATCACGGTCGGCGGCTTCGACATGCTGGAAAATCCGATCCCGGCCAAGCGCCTGATCGGTTATCTGCCGGAGAATGCGCCCGGCTATGCCGACATGACGGTGCACGGCTTCCTGAATTTCTGCGCGGAACTGCGCGGCATCCAGGGCGAGGCGCGCCGAAAAGCGGTGAACCGCGTGGTCGAGCTGTGTTTCCTGGAAACCGTGCTGTATCAGAGCATCGACACGCTGTCGAAGGGATACAAGCATCGCACCTGCCTCGCGCAGTCGCTGATTCACGATCCCGACATCCTGATACTCGATGAGCCGACCGACGGCCTCGATCCCAACCAGAAACACGAGGTTCGCAACCTGATCAAGCACATGGGCGAGAAGAAGGCGATCATTTTCTCGACCCACATCCTGGAGGAAGTCGAAGCGGCGTGTTCGCGCGTGATCATCATCGACCGCGGCCGCATCGTCGCCAACGGCACGCCGCAGCAGCTCAAGGCGCGCTCGGTCTATGCCGGCGCCGTGCATCTGCGCGTCAAGGGCGTGGCGGGGAGTGCGGTGACGGAGCAGCTGGCACGGGTGCACGGCGCGGTGCGGGCGGAAATCATCGCAGAAAACGACGGCGTGATCGAAGCGCGCGTTTATGCGGACCGGGCCGCGGCCGGCAACTTGACGCGCGAGGTCGCCGAGTTCGCGGCCCAGCAGAAATGGCAGGTCGAGGAGCTGCACACCGAGGAAGGGCGTCTCGATGAGGTGTTCCGCAGCATCACGTTGCCGGACACGGTGAAGGTTGCGACGACGGGAGCGGCGCGATGAACGCATGGAACAACATCAGGGCCATCATGAAGCGCGAACTGGGCGGCTATTTCACTTCGCCCATCGCCTATGTTTTTCTGGTCATTTTCCTGCTGCTGACGGGTTTTTTCACTTTCACCGTCGGCAATTTCTTCGAGCGCGGCGAGGCCTCGCTGGTGTCTTTCTTCACCTGGCACCCGTGGTTGTATCTGTTCCTGGTGCCAGCGGTGGGCATGCGGCTGTGGTCCGAGGAGCGGCGGCTGGGAACCATGGAGCTGCTGCTCACCATGCCGATCACGACCTGGCAGGCGATCATCGCTAAGTTCCTCGCTTCATGGCTGTTCCTGGCGCTCGCCTTGCTGCTGACTTTCCCGGTGGTGATCACGGTGAATTATCTGGGTGATCCCGACAACGGCGTGATCGCCGCCGGCTACCTCGGCAGCCTGCTGCTGGCGGGGGCCTATCTCGCGGTGAGCTGCATGACTTCGGCGCTCACGCGCAACCAGGTGATCAGTTTCATTTTGTCGGTGGTGATCTGCCTGTTCCTGATCCTCGCCGGCTATACGCCGGTGACCGACCTGCTGGTGCGCTGGGCGAACCCGGTGGTGGTCGAAGTCATCGCCGCATTTTCGGTCATGACGCATTTCGAGGGCTTCCAGCGCGGCGTGCTCGACACCCGTGACATCGTGTTCTTCGTTTCGGTGATCGGCTTTGCGCTGTTTGCCACCGGCGTCATCATCCGCAACCAGCGAGCAGGATAAAGCCATGCAAAAGAAGAATCTTGAAACCCTTCTGTATTCCGCCGGCGGCGTGATCGCTCTGGCCGCGATCCTGATCGCGGTCAATTTCCTGACCGGCGCCTTCAACGCCCGCGTCGATCTCACCGACGGCAAGGTCTATACCCTGTCGCCCGGCACCAAGGCGATTCTCGGCAAGCTGGAAGCGCCGGTGAAAATCCGCTTCTACTACACCCAGGGCAGCAACGCGGTGCCGGTCGGCCTGAAGACCTTCGCCCGCCGTGTCGAGGATCTGCTCAACGAATACCGCTCGGCTTCCGGCGGCAAGATCGTGATCGAGAAACTCAATCCCGAGCCCGATTCGGATGCCGAGGATTCGGCGGTGCTCGACAACGTCGAAGGCCAGATGACCAACACCGGCGAGAAGTTCTATCTCGGCCTGTCGATATCTTTCCTCGACCAGAAAGCGGCCATACCCGTGCTTTCCCCCGACCGCGAGCGGCTGCTCGAATACGACATCACGCGCGCCATCTCCCAGGTGAGCGCGGCCAAGAAACCGGTGGTTGGCGTGATGAGCGCGCTGCCGGTCATGGGCCGGCCGCTCAACCCCATGCTCAAGCAGCAGCCGACCGAGCCGTGGGTGCTGGTGTCCGAGCTCAAGCGCGTGTTCGATGTCCGCAAGGTCGAGATGGACGCGCAGAAAATCGACGACGACATCAAGGTGCTGCTGGTGATTCATCCGCGCGACATCAGCGAGGCCACCGAATACGCGCTCGACCAGTTCGTGCTGCGCGGCGGCAAGCTGATCGCGTTCGTCGACCCTTATGCCTATTTCGACCAGCAGCCCGACGTGCAGAATCCGTTCGGCGGCTCCCAGGCCGGACAGTCGACGCTCTACAACCTGTTCAAGGCGTGGGGCGTCGATATCCCGCTCAACAAAGTGGTCGCCGATCTCACTTTCGCGAGCGGTGAAGGGCCGCGGCTGCTGCCGACACTGCTGTCGCTCACCGCCGAAGCGCTCAACCAGGAAGATGTGGTGACCAACCAGGTCGGCACCATGCTGATCCCCTTCGCCGGCGTATTTACCGGCAAGCCGGCCGAGGGACTCACCCAGACGGTGCTCGCGCACACTTCGAAGAACTCGATGCTGGTCGATCTCATCATTGCCACGCTCTCCGGCGAACCGTCGACGCGCGGTTTCGAGCCTTCGGGCAAGGAACAGCCGCTGGCGATCAGGCTCAGCGGGAAATTCAAGACCGCGTTCCCGCAGGGCAGGCCCGAGCCGTACTCGCCGCGCGCCGAACGCGGCAAAGGCGAGGAGGCGAAAAAAGCCGGCGCCGCTGCCGAACCGCAGCTCAAGGAGTCCGCCGCCGAGAATTCGGTGGTGCTGGTGGCCGACGTCGACCTGCTGACCGACAATGCCGCGGTCGACGTGCAGGACGTGTTCGGCCAGCGGCTGGTCATTCCGCGCAACGGCAACCTCGCTTTTGCGCAGGGCCTGGTCGAACAGTTCTCCGGCGACAGCGCGCTGATCACGCTGAGAAGCCGCGCGGCGTTCAGCCGTCCGCTCACCGTCATCAGGCGCATGGAGGCCGAGGCGCAGCAGAGCTATCTCGGCAAGATCAAGGAACTCGAGGACAGCCTCAACCAGACGCAGGAGAAGCTCACCGCGCTGCAGAAAGGGCGCGTCGGGGGCGCCGGCAGCACCATCCTGACACCCGAGCAGCAGGAGGAAATCGAGAATTTCCGCAAGAAGGCAGTGGAAATCCGCAAAGATCTCAAGGAGCTGCGCAAGAACCTGCGCGTGGAGACGGACCGGCTCGAGTTCTGGACCAAGCTCATCAATATCGGGCTGATGCCGCTGCTCGTCATGCTGATCGGCGTCGCTCTGGCGATTGCCCGTAAAAGAAGGGTGGCTGCGCGATGAACCGCAAACAATTCCTCATTCTGGTGATTGCGCTGGTGGTGCTGGGCGGCGCGGGGCTCGCATTGTTCTGGCAGGACATCGCGGCCTACCGTGCCGCGGGAGCCAGGATAGGCGCCAAGTTGCTGCCCGGTCTTAAGATCAGCGAAGTGGCGCAGGTCGTCCTGCAGGACGCCAAGGCGCAGGTCACGCTCGTCAGAAAGGACAATACGTGGGTGGTGCGTGAGCGCGGCGATTATCCCGCCAACGTCCAGGGCATCAGCGAGCTGCTGATCAAGCTCGCCGAGCTCAAGGTGGTGCAGTCCGAAGCCGTGGCCGAAAGCCTGCTGCCGCGGCTCGAACTCGCCATGCCGGCAAAGGGCGAAGGCAGCGGCACGCTCGTCGAGTTCAGGGATGTCGCGGGCAAGACGCTCGCGAGCCTCGTTCTCGGCAAGAAAGTGCTCAAGAAGGATCCCCTCAATCCGCTGCCCGGCGCGCGCGACGGGGTTCCGGCCGGGCGTTATGTCCTGGTCGCGGGCGGCAAGGGCGGTGGCGTGGCCGTGGTGTCCGATCCGCTCGACGGCGCGCATGCCGATCCCGCCAAATGGCTGTCGCGCAATTTCTTCAAGGCCGAGCGCATCAGGACGCTCGCCGTCGCCGGTGAAGGCGCGCTAGCGTGGAAAATCAGCCGCGATGAGGAATACGGCCAGTGGAAATTCGCCGCGGGCGGCGGGGAGCTCGATGGCGGCGCCGCAGTGGGCGCGGCCAATGCGCTGGGCGCAATGAGCTTCGACGACGTGGCGGCCGCTGCCGCGCCCGAAGACGGTGAAAAACCCGTCACCGTGACGGCGCAGACCTTCGACAACCTCAGCTATGTCATCAGAATCGCCCGCAAAAAGGACGGCAGCGGCTATTACCTGAACTTTGCGGTGAGCGGCGAGCCGCCCCGCCAGCGCGTTCCCGAGAAAGGCGAGAAGGCGGAAGACAAGGAACGCCGCGACAAGGAATTCGCCGACAACTTGAAAAAGCTCGAGGAACGCCTCGCGGCCGAGAAAGCGCTGGCCAGGTGGACTTATGTGGTTTCGGCCAAGGCGGTCGCACCGCTGCTAAAGGAGCGCTCGCAGCTGGTCGTAAAGCGGAAATGACCGGCCGCAAAAAGGCCGGGGCGGCGGGCCGCCCAGTGGTACAAAAAAAAGCGCAACCGAAGTTGCGCTCTAACTTCCACTTGGAGGAGTGGACAGGGGAACTCTTACGGAAGGATCGCTCAAATGCCTCAAACATTCGGGCGATGTGGGGATACGATACCACCGGCAGGCGCCGCCAAAGCCGCAAATAGCGGCGGAAAACCGCTTCATTTCGGCGCATTGCCCCATTTGCAGAATTCGTTTTCCCGCGAGTGCGCTGCGGCGGCCGAACCAAGTTTATAACCAATTGTTTTTAAACAACAATAAATTCAAGCCGTGACGTCTTCCGGCTTGCCAGCGCGCTTTTCTGCGGCTGGCATCGGTTTCATCGGAGAGGCGAAATGCGTTTTCTGTTGCTGTTGCCGCTGTGCGCGGCCCTGTCGGGCTGCTACGTCGCGATCGGCGGACATCAGGCGGTGAATGGCGGCGCGACCACCACCACGACCGGCGCAGCCACCCGGCTCGATGCGCGCGTCGGATCGGCCACCATCGGCGCTTCGTTCGGCGCGCCGGCGGCACCGCATGCGCCCGGCGGCCGGGTCGCGCTGTCGCGCGGCGCTGCAGCGCTGCTGTTTCTGGGGCTGGTGGCTGTCGATGCCGCCAATCACTTGGCGGCGCGTTTCGGCAGCGCGCCCGCTCCCGCTGCGAAGCGGGAGTCGATCGCCGCAACCTGCTCGTGCTACGGCGGGAAAAGCGGCTTGACGCCGCTGCCGCCGCCTGAGTAAGGTAACGTTCTTTTCAACCATTGCCATTCATCGCGTGTTCCATCCATGAAATTCGACAAGGTCAGAAAATCGCCGGTCTTTCCCGCCGGCCACCAATGGCAGTTCGAAAAACGCCCGGGCGTTTATGAATCCGACGTGACGGCGCTGGTGCGCCGCATGCTCGAAGACGAAGCGATCAGGGAAGACCAGCGCGCGGCGTGGGAGCGCTGGCGCAACGACGACAGCGGCCTGAAAAAACCGTGATGCAGCGGGCGCGGTGCCGCGTTGGATAAAAAAAGAGGGGGAAAATCCATGAAGCTGATCCGGGTCTGTGCCGCGCTGGCGTGGCTGGCGGCAGGCGCGTTCGCGCTCCCCGGCTACGCCCAGGGCTATCCTGCCAAGCCCGTGCGTTTCGTGGTGCCTTACGCGCCCGGCGGCAGCACCGACACGCTGGCGCGCACCCTCGCCGTCAAGCTCACCGATCTGCTAGGCCAGCAGGTGGTGGTCGACAACCGGCCGGGGGCCAACGGCAATATCGGCATGGACATCGTTGCGCACGCGGTACCCGACGGTTATACCATCGTGCTCGGCTACATCGCCAACCTCGGCATCGGTCCCGGTCTCTACGACAAGATGCCGTACGACCCAGTCAGGGATTTTGCGCCCATCACCCAGGTTGCGGCGGCGTCCAATATCGTGGTGGTGCATCCTTCGCTGCCGGCGAAGGATTTCAAGGAATTCATCGCCTACGCCAGGGCCAATCCCAAGAAAGTGAATTTCGCTTCGGCCGGGGTCGCGAGCGTGGGCCATCTCACCGGCGAACTGCTCAACGAACTGGCCGGCATCGACATGGTGCACATCCCGTACAAAGGCAGCGGACAGGCGATTTCGGATCTGGTCGGCGGCCACGTCAAGGTCATGATCAGCGGCATGGCTTCGACGCTGCCGCACGTGCGTTCGGGCAAGCTGCGCGCGCTGGCGACCACCGGAGCCAAGCGCACCCCGGCGACGCAGGATGTGCCGACGATCGCCGAATCGGGTTTCCCGAAGTTCGAAGCCACCTCATGGTTCGGCGTGCTGGCGCCTGCCCAAACGCCCCGGCCGGTGATCGCCCGCCTCAACGCGGACATCGTCAAGACCCTGCAGCAGCCCGAGGTGGTGCAGAAACTGCACGCGGTCGGTTTCGAAATCGTCACCAGCACGCCGGAAGAATTCGCCGCCTACATCAAATCCGAGATCGGGAAGTGGGCGAAAGTGGTGAAAGCGGCGGGCATCAGGCCCGAGTAGGGAGCGGGATTCCGCCGGCAGACGGCGAAGAAACCAAAAAGGCGACCACCGATGATCAGGCGTGGCATGAAATCGATCATTTTCCGTGCGGCTTTCGCAGGCGCGTTGGTGTCCGGCCCGGCGCTCGCCGCCGATACGCCGCCCTATCCGTCGAAACCCGTTCGCCTGATCGCGCCTTCGTCCCCGGGAAGCGGCGTCGATATCGTCTCGCGGCTGGTCGCGCAGAAACTCGGCGCGAGCCTCGGGCAGCAGGTGGTGGTGGAAAACCGCGCCGGCGCCGGCGGCAATCTCGGCGCGGAGATCGCGGCGCGGGCGGCGCCGGACGGCTACACGCTTTTCATGGCGACGCCGTCGCACGCGATCAATCCCGCGCTTTATCGCAAGTTGAATTACGACACGCTCAGGGATTTCACGCCGATTGCCCTGGTGATGACCGGACAGTACGTGCTGGTCGTGCATCCGTCGCTGCCGGCGAAAAGCGTGAAGGAATTCGTCGCGCTCGCAAAAGCGCGCCCGGGACAGCTCAACTATGCCTCGGCCGGCAACGGCAACGCGACGCATCTCGCGGGCGAGCTGCTCAAGTCGCTCGCCAAAATCGATATCGTGCACGTCGCCTACAAGGGCAGCGGCCCGGCGCTCGTCGATCTCATCAGCGGCCAGGTGCACTTCATGTTTCCCAACCTCGTCAACAGCCTGTCCCACATCGCCGCCGGCAGGCTGCGCGCGCTCGCGGTGACCGGCGCCAAGCGCGCCACGGCGGCGCCCGACATTCCGACCCTGATCGAAGCCGGCGTTGCCGGCTACACGGTCGCTTCGTGGTACGGGATGCTCGCGCCCGCCGGCACGCCGCAGGCTGTCGTCGGCCGTCTCAACGGCGAGCTCGTCAAAGTCCTGCGCAGCCCCGACGTGAAAGAACGGCTCGCGGCGCAGGGCGCCGATCCCGCCGGCGGTGCGCCGGAAGAATTCCTCGTCTTTCTCAAGGAGGAAATCGTGAAATGGGGCAAGGTCGTGAAAGGCGCGGGGATCAGCGCGGAGTAGCGCGCGGTTTTTACGGCGGGCTTGATGGCTTGCGCGCGTGAGCGCGCCGAACTCGAGGCGGCGGGTTGATCCCGCCGCCTCGAGTTCGTTGTAGCTCCCTCTCTCACCCCGGATTGCTACAATAGTAGTATTGGTCGCCGCCGCTAAATCAGCGTTGTAGCTCCCTCTCTCACCCCGGATTGCTACAATACCATCGCCCTGAACGCCGGCATCGCGGGGGTTGTAGCTCCCTCTCTCACCCCGGATTGCTACAATTTGTTGCGGTCAATGTCTACCGTGTGCTCAGTTGTAGCTCCCTCTCTCACCCCGGATTGCTACAATGTTGCGGGCGCGCTCACCGACAACCGGGCGGTTGTAGCTCCCTCTCTCACCCCGGATTGCTACAATAGAACCGCTCCACAGACCAGCAAGGGTTGGGTTGTAGCTCCCTCTCTCACCCCGGATTGCTACAATTTGCGCGGATGAAATCATGTTTTCTGCCGGGTTGTAGCTCCCTCTCTCACCCCGGATTGCTACAATCTTGTACCCCCAGGTCCGGATGATCGCATCGTTGTAGCTCCCTCTCTCACCCCGGATTGCTACAATTCCGCGCGCCTCCTGGCGGCAGCGAATGCGGTTGTAGCTCCCTCTCTCACCCCGGATTGCTACAATAGGCCTGCTGTAAGTCCTTGCCCCGGATGAAGATTCGGGGCTTTTTCTTTTGTAAAACCGTTTTAAAACAATAACATTTGTTTGGCATTGACCGTTTTTTCTTGAAAAAGCGGCATGCCGACCAGAAGCTTCATGCTGGCAAACTGTTTTTCGGTTACAGTCAGGCAGCGCACCGAGCCTTCCGGCGGAAGGTTGTCCACCAGCCGCTTCAGATGCTTTTGCTCGGCGTCGGCGCCATTGACGATCCGGCCATAAACGGAGAACTGGATCATGTCGTAGCCGTCGTTGATGAGAAAGCGGCGGAAGATCGTATAAGCGCGACGTTCAGCGCGCGTAACTACCGGGAGATCGAAGAACACGAGCATTCGCATATAACGCCGTGTCTCAGTGCTCATCGCTACATTGCGCGCTGGTGCTCGTGCAAGCCTGTTAGCGTGGGCAAGTCTAGGATGCTTTCCTCGCCGCTTTCATAAGTTCTCGCCAGACTTTCCACCGCATGTTCAATCGCGCTGAGCGCTGACATTATTCCGCCAGACATGCCCATATCGACGTTGAGCAACGCGATCAACTCGGCTTTGTCGCTGGGCTGCAACTCGGCATCGTCCGGGCAGCGCCGCTTGGCAACGTACAGGTCAACCAAGGGTCGAAAGGGTTCGATCAGATCGTCTGCCAGGTTAAAGGCGTTTTGCTCGCTCGCGTGAAACAGGCCTATCGACGGCAGCAGGCCATGCGCAACCAATCCCCGTGCAATGGTTCCACGAAGCACGGTGTAGCCGTAATCCAGTGCCGCATTGATCCAACGTTCCTGCCCACGCTGAAAGTCTTTGCCAAAAAGTTTGGCAAAATAAAATGCGGCTGCCTGGCTTTCAATATTGCCGCTGTCGCCGGAGCGTACCCGGCGTGCGTAAGCGGCAAGCCGGTCTGCATCGTCGATTCCCAATAATTGCAGGCATACTGCTTGATTGATGATTTTTTTTCGGACGATCGAGGCCCATGTCTGCTTCGCAACCGGACGCGGCAGGTCGAGTTGCAGGCGCAGCCAGCGCGTAGCGCGGGAATGTGGCAAGAAGGGAAGAAACACCCCGCTGGGATGATGCGTATCGCCTGTGGCGAACAGGCTGATGCCGTATTCGCCGCAGGCCGAAAGCACAGGGTGGGTGAGGGTGATCTCACGGTGATTGAGCACGATCACCGCGATGTCCTCGAAAGGCACAAATGCGGTCTGCTCCTGTTCGATGGCGAGCGAGTAATGCTCGCGCTTGAGCCGGGCCGGGCGCGAGATGACTACGCTACGCCAGGTCACGCCTTTTCTCCGCTGGCGCAGGGTAAATGTTGCCGAGGATATCGACGTTGAATTTGTTCAAACTCAAGGCGGTTTTGACGCCTGTTCGTATGAGGCCATCTTTGCCGACGGCTTTGCTACGGTCATGTGCCCACAGGTTTGTATTACCGGTAGAACGATCACATCCTGCATAGTAACCAAGCCATTTTTCGCTTTTTAAAGTGACTTGTAGGAGATCATTTGGATAGAGCGAAAATAAAAACTGGAAACTATCGTCGATCAGTGTCCATTCGTTTTCATCCTTGAATGCAACGATGGCCTGATTCGGCAGCCCCGTTACCCGGTGATGCACATACACCGGCACCAAGTGGTACTTGCCTGCTTTAGTGAAGACATCCACACGCAGCATGGTGTCGTTCTTGGCGATGCCGCCGCGTATGGGAATACCAGATAGCTTGTCTATCACCATCGTTACGGTGTGCACGATGGGACCGGTGGGATTGCCATTTTTGTCTGGCTTGTGTGGCAGGGCGCGGAGCTGGGCGATTTCCGTTTTTTCGTCGGCGGTCAATTCGCGTTTGGCTTTCTTGGCGGCTTTTTCTATTTCTCTGGCGCGCTTTTCGCGTTCATCGCGGCGGCTCACCCATTCACGCAAGGCGGCATAGAGTTTTTCGTTACGGTGCGGTTCAATCAGTTTTTCTATATCTGTCACTTTGAGGTCGGTAACCGAAACTCTTTGCGTGACACCACCTTGGGCTTTTAAGTGTGCTGGTTGGCCATAGATGGTTTCCTTGTGTACTGCACCACTGTTGCGCCGTTGCGGGGCACGTGAGACGAATAGCAGCTTCAGTTCTTCCAATGCATCCGGCGGGTAACCCAGCCGTTCCATTTCGGTGCGCAGGGCCACCGGGTCGTCAATTGAGAGGCGTGCTATAAGCTCGTCTCGGAAGTGCGGCCAAGGGGAAGGGAAGTGCTGCTCCAGTCTGTTGAACATCGCAGGATTGACGATCTCGCCGGTTTCCATGTCCACAAATCCTGCGCGTACCTGTTCCAGTTCTTTGCGCCGCGAGTAGTCGGACAGCCGTTTGACCATGCTGTGGCTGCACGCCGCAACCACGGCAGCATCCAGCGCGTGGTGGCGATCGGAATCTCCGCGCACTTTCACTAGCCCCCAGCGAGCGCGCAGGAAGGCGGTGAGTTGGCCACTGACGACTACGCAGCGTTTCGCGTCGCTTTCTTCGTGCAGCTTGAGATAGCGCTCGACGTAATTCTTGAAGAAGCGGCAGATATAGCGCGTGTCGTTCAGGTTGCGTTCTCGGAAGTCACGAGCCTCGTTCTCGCCGAAGTCCTTTTTCAACAGACGATTGCGCTTGGCCTGGCGGTAGGCTTTGTTCGATTCGACGAAGGCAACGAATTGTCGCCAGTGTTCACTATCGCTCTTGCCGTCGAGGTATTCGTAAGGCGTCATGTTACCCTTGTTGCGGTTCTCACGCGTCAATACCAGTACGCGGTTGTTTCTGCTGTCGTCGAAGCTGCGCGAATAGGGCAGGGCGTGGTCGATTTCGACGTAACCTTCGTCGTTGATGACGCGGACAATATCCAGCGGTTCCAGCGAGTAGGCGCATTTGCCTTGCTGTTCCCGGTAGAGCTGGTATTTCTCGAATTGCTTGCCTTTTACTTGCCCGGTGATGTTGAACTCGCTGGCGAAGGCAGCGCGGGCTTCTTCGTTGCGCTTGCGGTATTCGTCCTGTTCCCTCTTGATGTCGCGTCGCTCGTCGAAATTGCGCGACAGGTCGCGCGCCATTTCGATGTGTACCTCATGTGGCGGGCCATAGGTCTTGATGAGTGCGTTCACGACTTTGCGCGCCTGATTAAGGGCGCGTAGCACCACAGGGTTGCGCGGGATGTCCATGTCCTCGTTGAATTTCAGACGGCCATCTTTATCGCGCCCGGTATAAAACGGCGGCAAGTAATCGCCCTTGGCATGCGGGTCGTGCTGATCCGGCAGGCTGTGATGATAACCGGCTTTCTCGCATGCTTCGTCATAGCGCAAGCCTTGCTCCATGTGCGGCAGGATCTTGTAGAGGGCTTTGAGTGAGAGATTGCTGAATCTATCGAAGCGAATCGTAAGAAGAGCGTCCACCATCTTGTCCTTGTTGGGCAAGTCCAGTTTGCGCAACTCGGTTTCGACTTCCTCGTCTTCCTTGTACACGGAAAGCACCCAGGCGATTTGGTCGAGTAGTTGCGGCTTGCCATCGAGCGCGGCGACTGCAAGTTGCCGCCATTCATGCTCCATGCCGGCGCTTTTCAATGTTTTGTGTAGTTCCTGCCAGCCGGGCAGCCTGATGAGTTTTTCATCTTCGGGGTCTTTGGCTTTTTCTTCCTTTTGCTGGCGTTCGCTCGGATAGGAGAGACCCGCGAAACGGAATGCATGGGATAGCCCTTCTTTGGTGAAAGCCTTGCGCAGTTGTTTGTAATTGAAGTCTCCCGCCTGTTGATAGGGAAGCGGCAAGGCGACTTGCCGTTCTGCTTCGGTGAGCGGGCGCATTTTCCCGTCCACCACGATGCGCAGATTGTTGAGGCGGGTGAGCCAGACATGACGCTCGGCGGTGAAGCTGGCCTTGGGAGCGCGATATTCCTCCTTCTCGAAGGTGCAATGCCCGAGCATCTCCAATAGGTCCTTGCCCGCCAACGCGGGCTTTTGTGCCCAGAACAGTCCACTCTTTTTGTCACCATTGCCGAGCAGGGCAGCTTCGAGCTTTTCTCCGGCATGCGGATTGCCGAGTTTGCGTTGGTGGGCAAACAGGGTTTTCAATTCATCCGCAAGTAATACACGGGAAAGTGCCTTGCTGTAATCGCCGCGCTTGTTGCGTTGGGCGCCGGGAAATTCGTTGATCACCATCTCGGCGGCGGTGCGGTAGCGTTTTTCCCGCATCCGTTTTTTAGTGCCCGCCAGCCCTTTTTTGACTGCGCCGCCTTCTTTGTCCTCGTCGGCTTTTTTCTCTTCCGCCTTGCTCATCCAGTGAAAGCCGCGATGCTTGACGAGATGGTAAAGAACACGCGCCCACTCTTCCGCAGCGAGTCTGTGGTCGAGCGCATCTACACGCAGTTGCCAAAGGTTGGGGGTTTTGAAGCCTTTGCTGGGTTGCTGCTTGAGAATGCTTACATTCGCGATCAAGCCTTCGCGCTTGAGCAAGCGGGCCAGCTTGGTAAGCCGCCATGCACGGCGGCGCAGGCGGCGGCGCATGAGCCGTGCGGTACGGCGCGCCAAGTTCAGCGATTCGCCTTTGTCGGCAGTTTCTGCCTTGTCGAAGCAGCGTACGCCCAGATTGATGATGCGGTTTTCACCCAGCACCGCCCAGCCGACCGAGGCGATTCCGATATCCAGGCCGATGGTCAATGGCCCGTTCGTCTTGACAGCCATTTTTTCCTCCCTGATACTGCTCACCATTGTAGTAATCCGGGGTGAGAGCCGTTGCTACAATAAGGCCTTCATCGAAAGATGAAGAGTCCGTATCCAGGCCCGGCGGGGTAAAACCCGTCGGGCTTATTATTTTATGTAGATGATTCTACAGCAGATTATGCTGAACGGGCCGCATGATCGCTCACCACTTCCAGCACCCGCTTGCCGTCGGTGGTCTTGATTTCGGTGCGCACCACCGCGAAGCTG
>JBKBXX010000007.1:0-48347 GCA_046313915.1 Burkholderiales bacterium
GCTCGCTCAGGTCCTGCGGCAGCGCGCCGTAGGGCGTCGCGGTTTTGAGGCGGATGGTGTAGCGGTCGACGATTTCCTTGGCGACGATGGGACGCACATAGGTGACGTAGCCGCCAGGGCTGTTGGTGATGCTGTAAGGACGTTCGAGCGAGAACGCCACGTCCTCGGCGGTGAGTTCGGAGCCGTCGTGAAATTTCACGCCTCGCTGCAGCGTGAATTCCCAGGTCAGCGGATCGAGGGTGCGCCACGACGCGAGCCCCGGCACGGGACGGCCGCGTTCATCGACGCTTACCAGCGCGTCAAAAACATGTTTTTGCGCGGTGAGATTGGGCTGCGCGGCGACGAAATGCGGATCGAAAGTGGTGACGTCCGCGCTCAGGCCGATATGGAGCTCAGTGGCGCCGGCTGCAAACGACAGGGTGAGCAGCAGCCCGGCGGTGAGCTTTCGCATCGTGCCGTCGCGGCGCCCGCGTCTCCGGTGAGGCGGCGCGAGAAGCTCCGTCCCTGTTGTTACCGCGATCCTCATGGCGTCCTCTTGCCGGCCAAGAATACCGTAATTTGCAGGTTCAGTGGCGTCGGAGCGGGGAATGCGCCGCATCGCCGGCCCGCGCGCCGATTTGTTGTTTTGCGCCGCCAGCGATTCCCCGAAATGAGGTACTTTTGAATCTGTTGATTTCATGCCGTCTTTTGCCACAGCTCGATTAGAATGGTCGCATGACGCAAGGAGGCTGGCGGAATATGACTGACGGTGCGAAGCGCGATCCCATCCGGAACATGAAACGGGCCGGCGGCCTGCTGGCGCTGCTGGTGCTGATTTTTACCGCGGCTTTTTCCTGGCAATCGTGGCGTGACGAGAAAGCCGCCGAAATCAATCGCCTGTCGTTGCTGGCGGCGATGGGTGCGAAGTCGCTGGATTCCTATTTCCAGACCTACGAGCACGCGCTCGACCAGCTGCGCATGGAGCTGTTCGACGGTGGCGATCATCTGGTCGATCTCGAGCGCGCCCACGCCCTGCTGATGCGGTTCAAGCGCAGCCATTCCGATCTCGCCGCAGTCAACCTGATCGGCGTCGACGGCCAGCAATTGGTCAACGCCGAAGTGCTTCCCGGCAAACCGCTGCCTTCGATCGCAACCCTGCCTTCGTTCATTCTGGCGCGGGAGGAACTCGCCGCAGGGCAAACGCTGAGCATTGCGCGGCCGGTTCTCGGGCCGGTGGTCAGGGAATGGGTGATTCCGTTGCGGCTCGGCGTGCGCGACGGGGAAGGCAAGCTGCAGTTCCTGATAACCGCAGCCTTGCCGCTGTCGCGGCCGCAAAGCTTCTGGAAAGATGCGCCGCTGGCAGGAGGGGCGGCGCTCGGTCTGGCGCGCGCGGACGGCTATCTGGTGGCGCGGCACCCGTTGCCGCCGAATACCGCCTTGGGCGACGTGTACGGCAGCCCCCGGACCGGCGGCGCTTTCGACCGGATTACGAAGTCGGGAAACGCTGCCGTCAGCGGCGTCGTGGAAAGCGAAAGCACCTTTGGCGGGGAGAACCAGCTTTTCGTATATCGCCGCTTGTCGAATTATCCGCTCACCTTTTATGCGACTTATCCGCTTACCCATATCCGCAACGCGTGGTGGCAGAAAGTGCAGTTCTCCTACCTACTGGTGGCGTTGCTGTTTGCCGCGGGATTCGTAATCTATCACTGGGCGCTCAGGCGCCAGCAGGCGTGGGAAGCCGAAAGAAGCGAAGTCGAGGAAAACTTGCGCGAAGCCAGAAACCAGGCCGAATCCGCGAACCGGACGAAGTCGGAGTTTCTGGCGACGATGAGCCACGAGATCAGGACGCCGATGAACGGGGTGATCGGGATGTCGGGGCTGCTGCTCGATACACCGTTGAATGACGAGCAGCGGCGCTACGCCGAGACGATCCGCGACTCGGGGGAGATTTTGCTGGAGATCATCAACGAGGTGCTGGATTTTTCGAAAATCGAGGCGGGCAAGCTCGAGCTGGAGACAGGACCGTTCGACCTGCTCAATCTGGTAGAGAGCGTGCCGGAGCTGTTGGCGCCGCGCGCCTATGGCAAGGGGCTGGAGATCGCGTGCTATGTGGATCCGGCGGTGCACGGGATTTACCGCGGCGATGCGGGGCGGGTGCGGCAGGTGCTGCTCAATCTGGTGGGCAATGCGGTGAAGTTCACCGAGCACGGGGCGGTGCTGGTGCAGGTGGCGGCAGCGGGGGACAGGGCGCGGGTGCGCTTCGAGGTGAAGGATACCGGCATTGGGATTCCGGCCGAGGCGGTGGGACGGCTGTTTTCGAGTTTTACCCAGGTCGATGCCTCGACCTCGCGGCGTTTTGGCGGCACGGGTCTGGGGCTGGCGATCTGCAAGCGGCTGGTGGAGGCGATGGGAGGCGGGATCGGGGTCGAGAGCCGAGTGGGGGAAGGCAGCCTGTTCTGGTTCGAGCTGCCGCTTGCATGGCTCGAGCCGCGTGCGGCACCGCCGGAGGCGGGGCAGCCGCTGCGGGCGCGGCGGGTGCTGGTGGTCGACGATGTGGCGGTGAACCGGGAGGTGCTGGTGAAGCTGCTGGCGGGCTGGGGGCTTGCGGTGCACGCGTGTGACGATGCGGCGAGCGCGCTCGCGGCGCTGCGCCACGCGCAGGCCGAAGGCCGGGGGTTTGATCTGCTGCTCAGCGACCAGTGCATGCCGGAGGTGTCGGGGGCGGAGCTGGTGCGGCGGGTGCGGCAGGAGGCGCACCTTGGGGGGCTGCGGGTGATCATGCTCTCGTCGGTGCCGCTGTCGGAGCTGGGGGCGGGGGTGGAGGCGCTGCAGCTGGACGGCTTCATGCTCAAGCCGGTGCGGCAGGCGGCGTTGCGCGAGATGCTGCGGGCGCTGGAGCGGGCGCCGCAGGAGGCCGAGGCGCCAGGGGGCGCGCCGGCGGTGCCGCAGGTGGCGACGCTGCGGCGGCTGCGGCTTCTGGTGGTCGAGGACAATCCGGTCAACCAGCGGGTGGCGGTGGCGATGCTCGAGCGGCTGGGGCACCGGGTGGAGGTGGCGGGCAACGGACACGAGGCGGTGGAGGCGGTCGAACGCTTTGCGTATGATCTGGTGTTGATGGATGTGCAGATGCCGGAGCTCGATGGTTACGAGGCCACGCGGCGGATCCGGGCGCTGCCGCAGCGGGCGGCGCGGCTGCCGATCATTGCCATGACGGCCAATGCCTTGAAAGGGGACGCTGAGAAATGCCTGGCGGCGGGTATGGACGATTATCTGGCCAAGCCGGTGTCGAGCGACGCACTGACCGCGATGCTGCGCAAGTGGGCAGGACGGCAGCAGACCGCAACGGCGGGCGGCGGCACCTCTCCGCCGTGAACGGATGCCTGCCGCCGGATGGCCTGGCATGCCGGCCTGGTTTACGTTGACACTCCCGGACCGCACACCTAACCTGAATCTTTGTTTGTCTTTTGAATCTTTGTTTGTCTTTTTCGTCATGGCAACACAGCAAGCCGGCACGCCGACCAGCATCGACATGATCCGCAAGCTGATCGCGTATCCCACCGTCAGCCGCGATTCGAATCTCGATCTCATTCATTTTGCGCGCGATTACCTGAAAGCGCTCGATGCCGAGGTGCGGCTCACCTTTGATGACGGGCGGCGCAAGGCCAATCTGTTCGCCACGCTGGGGCCGCGCGGCGAGGCGGGAATCGTGCTCTCGGGGCACACCGACGTGGTACCGGTCGACGGCCAGGAGTGGGCAAGCGATCCTTTCGAACTCGTCGAACGCGATGGCAGGCTCTACGGCCGCGGCACCGCCGATATGAAAAGCTTCATTGCCGTGGCGCTCGCGCTGGCGCCCGAATTCGCGGCGCGCGGGTTGCGCACGCCGATACACTTCGCATTTTCCTACGACGAGGAGGTCGGCTGCCTCGGCATTGGACAACTGCTCGACGACCTGGCGCGCGCCGGTATCCGGCCGCGGTCGTGCATCGTCGGCGAGCCGACGATGATGAAGCCGATCATCGCGCACAAGGGCAAGAAAGACTACCGTTGCACGGTGCGCGGGCTGGCCGTGCACTCGGCGTACGCGCCGCACGGCGTCAACGCGGTGGAGGCGGCGGCGGAAGCGGTGGCTTATCTCAAGCGCATGGCGCGGCGCCATCGCGACTGCGGGCCGTTCGACGAAAGCTTCGACATCGCGCACACCACGGTGCACACCGGCGTCATCCGCGGCGGCAGCGCGCTCAACATCGTGCCGCACGAATGCGTGTTCGATTTCGAGTTCCGCCATCTGCCGGGCGACGACCCGGAAGCGCTGTTGCGCGAATTCACCGCCTATGTGAAGGAAAAGCTCGAACCCGAAATGAAAGCCGTCGATCCGCAGACGGGCTTCGAAATCGAGTTCCTGTCGGAGATTCCGGCGCTCGACACCGGCGCCGAAACCGAAATCGTGGGGCTTGCGCACGAGCTGAGCGGCTGCGGCGACATCGGCAAGGTGTCGTACGGCACCGAAGCCTCGTATTTCCAGCGGGCCGCGATTCCCGCCGTGGTGTGCGGCCCCGGCTCGATCGCTCAGGCACACAAGCCCGACGAATACGTGACGGTCGACCAGATCGTGCAGTGCGAAGCCTTCATGCGGCGCTTGGCCGATCGCGTTGCGATCGGGGGTAGTGGGAAGTAGGGAGTGGGGAGTAGGGGAACATCGCCGTAGCCTGGATGCAGCCGCAGACGGAATCCGGGATTTCGTCTGTTTGAAGCTCTGGCCCCAGATTGCTGCGCTTCGCTTTATCCAGGCTACCCGCCGGCTTTGGAAAACCTGTTATCCGAGTGGGGTCATGGATGAAGACGCGGCCAAGCCGTGTTAACCTGCCTATCGCCCAACCACGGAGTGTTTCGATGCGTTTTACTGCAACTCTGCGTCACCTGCTGGCCGGCGCGGGCCTGGCGCTGGGCCTCGCCCTGGCGCCGAACGCTGCGGCCGACAAGCTCATCCCGCTGACGCCGCCGGTGCCCATGCCCGCATTCAAGCTGCCCGGCTTGAACGGCACGAGCGGCAGCGACGCCGATCTGCGCAACACGGTCACCATCATCCGCTTCTGGGCGTCGTGGTGAATTTCCTGCGTGCGCGAAATGCCTTCCGTGCAGAAGGCACATGACGAGCTGAAAAAAGACGGCATCCGGGTCATTACCATTTCCATCGACGGCAGCGGAGAAGCCGCCGTCAAGCCGATATTCGCCAAAGGCGGCTATACGCTGCCTGCGCTGGTCGACCAGAACATGGAGGTGGCGCGCGGCTTCGGTGTGCGCGGCGTGCCCTCGACGGTGATCGTCGACAAAAAAGGCATGATCAGCCTGCGGATGCTCGGTCATATCGATTACGACGGCCGCGAACTGCGCGATTACGTGCGCAGCCTGGCAAGAAAATAGTTTAATTCGCCAAGGAGAGGGACATGGACACCTGGTCGTTGCTGCAACGCTGGTTCGCACTCGGTCTGCTGGGCGCAGCGGCGCTGGTCGCCGGTGGCGCGCAGGCGCAAACGCCGCAAGTCGGCGACAAGGCGCCGGCGTTTTCCGTGATGTCCAGCACCGGCAAACCGGTGGCGCTCGCCGATCATCTCGGCAAGTCCCGCGTGGTGCTGTTTTTTTATATCGCCGCTTTCACCGACACGTGAACGACCGAAATCGTGGCCTTCCAGCTTGATCTTCCCAAGTTCGAGGCCGCCAATGCCCAGGTGCTGGGCGTCAGTGTCGATTTCAACGCCGCCAACGCAGTGTTCGCCGAAAGGCTGGGCCTGAAGTTCCCGTTGCTGAGCGACACCCGCCGCGTGATGACGCGCGCCTACGGCGTGCTCAACGACGACCCGGCCGCCGCCAATGACACGAAGCGCATCGCCGGCTATCTGCGCGCCAAGCGCGCGTGGTTCATCATCGACAGGGAAGGCATCATCCGCTACGCCAAGGTCGAAGACCCGCGCGGCGTCCTGCCCAACGACGAGCTGCTCGAAGTGCTGGCCAGGCTGCGCTAGCCGCAGTGCGGCTTGCAGGTAGGTAGTGGGTAGCGGGTAGTAAGGGGGGAGGTAGTGGAATCCGGGATTCCGGTGATTCAGATCATGACGGCCCCGGATTCCGCTTCGCTGCATCCAGGCTGCCTGCCCTAAGTCGTTGCGATGAACTCCGGGTCGTCCTGCTGCTCGCGCTCGAATTTCAGGAATTCGTAATAGCCGCAGCGCGCAGTGTCCGGATAGTCGCGGCAGACTTTGGGGCGTACTTCATAGACCGTGCAGCGCCGTTTCTCGGTATCGAAAAAGCGGCAGATGGTAGTGAAGTGTTCGTCATGCTGATGGCGCAGCACCCATACCTTGGTGGCGCGGTCGTATTTGGTGAATTTCCTGCGGGCTTCGCGGTCGGTGAGGCCGAAGTGTCTGGCGAACCGCGCGATGTCGCGCTTGCCGATTTCGATCAATGAGTAGCTGCAGCAGTAGCCCGGGCATTTGCTGCAGTCGTAGCGCGGGCGGGGCCGGGATGCGTCCCTGACGGGAATGACTTTGCGTTTTCTATCGGGCATTTCGTCGGCGAAGGCGCAGCTTTCCACACCTGGCAGTAAAAGACAAAGCGCGTATTTTACGCGAGTTTTGTCGTATCGGATGAGCGGTGCCGCTTCAGTGATGGAGGATCTTGGACAGAAACTGCTGCGCGCGCTCCGAGCGGGGGCTGCCGAAGAATGCTTCCTTGGTGGCGTCTTCCTCTATCCTGCCTTCGTCCATGAAAATCACGCGGTGCGCCACCTTGCGTGCGAACCCCATCTCGTGAGTGACCACCATCATCGTCATGCCTTCGGTGGCGAGTTCCACCATGACGTCGAGCACCTCGTTGATCATCTCGGGGTCGAGCGCCGAAGTCGGTTCGTCGAACAGCATCGCGATCGGGTCCATGGCGAGCGCACGCGCAATCGCCACCCGTTGTTGCTGGCCACCCGAGAGCTGGCCCGGATGTTTGTGGGCATGTTCGGCGAGTCCGACGCGCTTGAGCAGGGAGAGCGAGCGTTCGGTTGCCTCGGCCGGCGAACGACCCAGTACCTTGATCTGCGCGAGATCGATGTTGGCGGTGACGGTCATGTGGGGGAACAGCTCGAAATTCTGGAACACCATGCCGATGCGCGATCTCAGCTTGGGCAGATTGGTGGCGGGGTTGCCGACGGATACGCCATCGACGGTGATTTCGCCTTCCTGGAACGGCTCCAGACCGTTGACACACTTGATGAGGGTGGATTTGCCGGAACCGGAAGGGCCGCAGACCACGATCACTTCGCCTTTTTCGACCCGGGTGGTGCAGTTTCTGAGCACTTGGAAACTGCCGTACCATTTGCTGACGTTCTTGAACTCGATCATGGGCATGAGGGGTTTCCTAGCGCGGCACTGCGGTCTTCGCCTGCAGATATTTGACGAAATAAGATGCCGAATAACACATCAGGAAATAGACCAGCGCGGCAAACAGGTACATCTCGACCAGGCGTCCGTCGCGCTGCGCGACCTTGGTTGCCGCACCCATGAAATCGGTGAGCCCCACGACGTAGACCAGTGAAGTGTCCTGGAACAGGATGATGCCCTGGGTGAGCAGGATCGGAATCATGTTGCGGAAAGCCTGCGGCAGCACCACCAGCGTCATCGCCTGGCGGTAGTTGAGTCCCAGCGCATAGGCGGCGGCCACCTGGCCGCGCGGCACGCTCTGGATGCCGGCGCGGATGATCTCGCAATAGTATGCCGCCTCGAACATGGTGAAAGCGATCAGCGCCGAGTAAAAAGGCCCAATGCCGGTGGCGTAGGCGTCGCCCGAGATTTTTTTGATGATCAGCGGCACCAGGAAGTAGAACCAGAAAATCACCAGGATCAGCGGCGTGGAGCGCAGCAGATTGACGTAGGCGCTGGCCGGCGCATTGAAGATGCGGAAAGAAGAAAGCCGCATCAGCGCAAGCAGCGTGCCGAGCACGATGCCGCCCACCATCGCAAGCCCGGTCAGCATCAGCGAAAAAACCATGCCTTTCCACAGATAAGGCAATGAGCGCGCAATGACGTCGAAGTCGAAACCGGTGAACATGGCTATTGTCCCGAACTGCCGATGTAGCCGGGCACGCGCACCTTTTTTTCCACCGCGCGCATCACGAGGGTCACCGTCAGCGTGATCAGCACGTAGACCACGGTGGCGATGATGAAGATCTCGAAAGTGCGGAAAGTGTATTCGGAGATCTGCCGCGCCTGCGCGGTGAGCTCGAGCACGCCTATGGTCAGCGCCACCGAGGAGTTCTTGAAAATGGTCAGAAACTCCGAAGTCATCGGCGGCACGATGATGCGGTAGGCCATCGGCAGCAGCACGTGGCGGTAGACCTGGGGCAGGGTGAGCCCCATGGCGAGCGCGGCGTGAGTCTGGCCGCGCGGGATCGACTCGATTCCCGAGCGCACCTGCTCGGCGACGCGTGAGGCGGTGTAAAAACCCAGCGCCAGCACCGCGCTCCAGAATTCCGGCATCGGCATGCCCTGTTTCATCCACATGCCGAGATTCCCGGGCACGATTTCCGGTACCACGAAGTACCAGATGAACATCTGCACCAGCAATGGAATGTTGCGAAACACTTCGACGTAGGCGGTGGCGAATGCGCGCAGAAAGCGCAGATTGGTGGTGCGCAGCACGCCCAGTACCGAGCCGACGGTGAAGGCGATGATCCAGGCGAGCAAGGATACCCACAGTGTCCACTTGACACCGGAGATCACCCAGTCGAGATAGATGCCGCCGCCGGAGAAAGCCGGCTGGAACAGGAAGCTGAAATCCATGGGCGTGAGGAGTTTGCCGGCAGCGGTTCCGGCAAACTCCTAAAACGGAAAAACTCGGAAACGGGAGCAGCGGGCTGCTAGCACTTCATCCTGCCGCAGGCTTCCACGCCTTTGTCGTTCGGGTTCTTGATCGCCGCCTTCAGCCCTTCGGACATCGGGAAGTTGAGGTTGACGCCCTTGGGCGGGATCGGCGACTCGAACCATTTATGGTAGATCTTGTTGATCTCGCCGCTCTTGTAAAGGGCGATGACGGCGTTGTCGACCAATTTCTTGAACGCGGGATCGTCCTTGCGCATCATGATGGCGTAGGGGTCGTCCGACAGGAACTCGCCCACCACCTGGTAGTCGGCCGGGTTCTTGGCATTGGCGCGCAGGCCGTAGAGCAGGATGTCGTCCATCGGGAAGGCGGCGGCGCGGCCGGTCTCGACGGCGAGAAACGACTCGGCGTGGTCCTTGGCGGGGATGAAATTGATGCCGAGCTTTTTCTCGTCGTTATAGGCTTTCATGGCGCGCTCGTTGGTGGTGCCCTGGGTGAACACCACGGTCTTGCCCTTGAGGTCGTCGTAGCCTTTGATGCCGGAGTTCTTCTTGACGATGATCTTGGTGCCGGTCATGAAGTAGGTGGGCGCAAAGGCGACCTGTTTCTGGCGTTCGACGCTGTTGGTGGTCGAGCCGCACTCCATATCGATGTTGCCGCCGGTGAGTATCGGGATGCGCGTTTGCGAGGTGACCGGCACGAACTCGACTTTGATATTGGGCATCTTCAGTTCGGCCTTGACCGCATCGACAATCTTCAGGCAGATGTCGATGCCGTACCCGATCGGCCGCTGCTTGTCATCGAGATACGAGAACGGAATCGAGGCGTCACGATGACCGATTTTCACTATTCCGGTGTCCTTGATTTTCTTGAGCGTGCCGGACAGTTCCTGCGCGGCGGCAGGGGTAGCGATCATCACCGCCGCAAACAACGCAGATGACAGCAAAGCAAAGCGTTTCATATGAATCTCCTTTAAAAACAAATCCTTGTTGAATTGCTTTCGGCGGGCTGCGAGACCTCTACTGACGGTCAATCTAGCTTAAGTGAAAAGTCCTGTCCAGCGCAGGCGCGATCCTTTGCCTTGATTAGGGCGACTGCACGCGGGTCAGAAAAGCCCATAACCTGTCGATTATGGGGTTGGCATTGTCGTTGGCACGGTACAGCCGCACTTCCAATTCTGCGCTCCACTCTTTGCCCCCTGCGAGCGCAAACTGTCCCGCTGTGGTTTCATGCGTGACCGCGCGCTCCGGCAGCCAGCCGATGCCTTTGCTCGTCAGCAGAAGCGCTTTCAGGGCTTCCGCCATATCCGTCTGATGGCGGTGCAGAAAATGAGGCGGTTCGGGGGCGTGCTGCAGGATCATGTCTACCGTGCGGCCAAGCAGGGAGTTCGGCGTGTAACTGTGATACGGCAGCGGATTAGCCGCAGTTCCGGGCAGCTCGAAGGCAGGCTTGCCGTTTCTGGTGCACGTGGAATACGGCATCATGCGCTCCCGCCCGATAGCGATATGACTGTAGCGCTCGTTGTCCAGCAGAAGGGGAAGCTGCGGGTGCTGGTAGCACAGCAAGAGGTCACAACTACCCTCGATCAACGCCAGCACCCCGTCGTGCACATTGGTGGCCAGCACCTGGGCCATGATGGGGCCAAAGCGTTCCTCGATTTGCAGCAGCCAGCCGGGAAGATGGGTGAGAGTCAGCGTATGCGAAACGGCAAACTGTATGGCGTTTCCCGGCAGTTTTTGCTGGCCACGCAGGACACTTCGGGTTTCGTAAAGTTGCTGCAGGATTCCTGCAACACTTTCCCTGAAAGCCTTGCCTGCAGGAGTGAGCGGGGGGGGATAGACGCTGCGGTCCACCAGGTCGCATCCTACCCAGGCTTCCAGGGCGCGAATGCGTCTGCTGAACGCCGGCTGGGTGACGTTGCGCTGGGCGGCGGCTCGCGAAAAGCTGCGCGTTTCTGCAAGGCTCAGAAAATCCTCGAGCCATTTGAGATCCATGTCGGCGTTTGCAGTGGGTAGGACCAGGATTTCCTAACATAACACAGATGATGCGCGAGAACCTGCGGCTTGCGGGCGGTTCGCGGTCCACCAGGCCACGCACGCCACGGCAAGCGCACGGGTTGCATCCAGGCTATGGGACAGAACGGGCGAGTGAATCCAGGCCAGCGCAGGCGGGATTTCGGTGCATGCCAGGATGATGGCGCCGGCGCCGCGTTGGCGCAGCAGTTCGGCCGCCTGCTCCAGCAATGCGCCGCCGCCAGCGACATCCCCGCTCTTGGTGCGGCGGATTCCGGCCATGACCAGGTGCTCCTGTTCCCGATCGTCCGGCAGCAGGCAACGATAACCACTGGCTGCGAGCCGTTCCTGATAAAAGTTGGCGGCGAGCGTGCCGCGGGTGGCGAGCAAACCTACGGTCTTGGTGCCTAGGGTGATCAGCGCATTGCTGACGCAGTCGGCGATATGGAGTATCGGCACCGGGCTTGCCTGTGCGAGTTCGCCGTGCCAGTAATGTGCCGTATTGCAGGGGATGGCGATGCATCGCGCGCCCGCTGCTGCGAGCTTATGCAATCCGACCAGCAAGGCGGGTAACGGCGATTCGCCCGCCTCGACTATGGCCCGCGTTCTGTCGGGAATGTCCGGATCCGAATACACCAATAGCGGAACATGCTCCTGATCGCAGGTGGCGGGCGTGGCCTCGATTATCTTGCCCATGAAATCCACCGTGGCCAGCGGTCCCATTCCGCCCAGAATTCCGATCATGATCCGCGCCTCTTTCCTTAAATAGACAAGCGCCATCATAGTGAGCCGGGCCCGGCCTGACTAATGCCTTTTTGTAATGGCTCCATGCATACTGGGCATGAGATGGCGGTGCTGCCGGTGTTACATTATTGTTGTTGGAGCGCGCTTCGGGAGCGCCTTGCTTCAAGAGGAGTAATCCATGTCTTCCATTGCCGTACGCCATGAGCACGATCTGCTGGGCGAACGTGCGGTTCCTGCCGCCGCCTATTACGGCGTGCACACCTTGCGTGCCGTGGAAAACTTTCCAATCTCGGGCATGCCGATTTCGGTCTATCCCGATCTGATCAGGGCGCTTGCCTGCATCAAACAGGCTGCGGCGCTGTCCAACAATGAGCTGGGGTTGCTCGACGATGCGAGAGCCCGGGCCATCATCGAGGCGTGCGAGGAAATCCGCTCCGGCAGCCTGTGGAATGAATTCGTGGTCGACGTGTTCCAGGGCGGTGCCGGTACCTCGACCAATATGAATGCCAATGAAGTCATCGCAAACCGCGCGCTCGAACTGATGGGCCGCAACAAGGGCGAGTATTCGCACTTGCACCCTCTCGAGCATGTGAACATGAGCCAGAGCACCAACGATGTGTATCCGACCGCGATCAAGGTGGCCTTGCATTTCCACATCGAGCGCCTGACCGCCGCGATGGCCGGCCTGCGCGCGGCATTTGCCGCGAAAGCGCAGGAATTTGCCGACGTGCTCAAGATGGGGCGCACCCAGTTGCAGGACGCGGTGCCGATGACGCTGGGACAGGAGTTTTCGACCTATGCCGTGATGCTGGAGGAGGACATCCAGCGGCTGAAGGAAGCCTGCCTGCTGATTCACGAAATCAACCTCGGCGCAACCGCAATCGGCACGGGCATCAATGCCCACCCCGATTACGCGGCGCTGGTGTGCCGCAGGCTGGCCGAGATCACCGGCGTGCAGGTGGTCACCGCCAGCAATCTGGTCGAGGCCACGCAGGATTGCGGGGCCTTCGTGCAGCTGTCGGGCGTGCTCAAGCGTGTCGCCGTCAAGCTTTCCAAGATCTGCAACGATCTGCGGCTGCTGTCCTCGGGCCCGCGCGCGGGGCTGAACGAGATCAACCTGCCGCCGATGCAGGCGGGGTCTTCCATCATGCCCGGCAAGGTCAATCCGGTGATTCCCGAGGTGGTGAACCAGATTGCTTTCGAGGTCATCGGCAACGACGTCACCATCAGTTTTGCCGCCGAGGCCGGGCAGATGCAGCTCAATGCCTTCGAACCCATTATCGCGCACAGTCTGTTCAAGAGCCTCGACCGTTTGCGCAACGGCTGCCTGACGCTGTCCGAGCGCTGCGTGAAAGGCATCACCGTCAATCGTGAGCATCTGCGGAAAATGGTCGAGAACTCGATCGGCATCGTCACAGCGCTCAATCCGTATATCGGCTATACCAATGCGACAGGGGTGGCGCAGGAGGCGCTGGCGACGGGCAAGAGCGTCTATGACCTGGTGCTGGAGAAAAAACTGCTCACCCGGAAGCAACTCGACGACATTCTCAAGCCCGAAGCGCTGACCCAGCCGTGCTACGCGCCGTTACAGCACGGCTGATTTACCTTGCAGTCGAGCGCCACCACGCGACGCAGGCCTGCGCCAGCGCGCGCGTGGCATCGATGCACGGGGCGGCGATCGCGGCCGGCTGCCGCTCGATCGCGAGCGGAATCTCGGTGCAGGCGAGAATGATGGCCTGTGCGCCCTCGCGCTGCAGCCGCTGCGCCGCGTTTGTCGCGAGCCGGTGCGCTTCGTCGAGATCGTTGCGTTTCACGCATTCGATCGCCGGCAATACCAGCGTGTCGAGATCCTGGGCGGTGTTGGTGAGGCAGCGGTAACCGCGTGCGGCAAGGCGCTCCTGGAAGAAGCCGGCGGCGATGGTGCCTTTGGTGGCGATCAATCCCACAGTGGCAGCGCTGATGCCGCTTGTGACGAGCCGGCTGCAGGCCGCGTCGGCGATGTGCGGTATCGGCAAGCCGCCTTCGCGCACCAGTTCGTCATACCAGTAGTGCGCGGTGTTGCATGGAATCGCAACACAAGTGGCGCCCGCCTGTTTCAGCGTGCGTATCCCTTCGAGCATGGCGGGTAGCGGGGACTTTCCGTTTTCGAGTATCGCTCTGGGCCGATCGGGGATCTGCGGTACCGAATAGACGACGACCGGGATGTGTTCGGCATCGCATCGGGCCGGTGTTTCCGCGATCAGCTTGCCCAGGAAATCGACGGTGGCGAGCGGCCCCATTCCGCCCAGCACACCCAGGAGGGTGCTCATGAGATTATGAAGTTATGACGCAAGTGATTGATTAACATGTTTTTAGTGAACGCCAGCGCGTTGCGGTACGTAAGTCTGATGTAAGTTGGCGGTGTTAGGGTAGCACATGGATTCCCGGCTGGCCGGCGCATGTGCCGGCGTGTCATGCGGAGTCCGGTCCGCGAGGAGAAATCCATGTCCAAGAGCAGCAATCTCAAGTTCACGAATATGAACATTCTGCAAAAAATTGCCCATATCGGCAAAATCTGCATTTTTGTGCTGACCCTCGGGTTTGCTTACCCGAACATCCTGCTCGACTGACGTCGTCGCGCGTCAGGGTTCTTTCGGAAAGTTCCATGATCGTGGCCTGCCGTTGTGGCGGGCCGCGCCGCGCTTTGCGGTTAAAAAAAGCGGCATGGCGGCGTAAAATAGGCCCCCATGATGCGGCCGTCCTTTGTCCACCTGCGATTGCACAGCGAGTATTCGATCGTGGACGGGATCGTGCGCCTCGAGGAGGCGATCACGGCCGCGGTCAAAGATGGCATGCCGGCGCTCGCGTTGACCGATCTCGCCAATGTCTTCGGCATCGTCAAGTTCTACAGGCAGGCGCGCAGCCGCGGCGTCAAGCCCGTCATCGGCTGTGATGTCTGGATCAGCAACGACATCGATCGCGACAAACCCCATCGCCTGCTGTTGCTGTGTGCTTCGCACGCCGGTTATCTGCGTCTGTGTGAGCTGCTCACCCGCGCCTACCGTTCGAATCAGTACCGCGGCCGCGCCGAGATCGCGAAGAGCTGGTTTTCCGAAACCGGGACCGAAGGACTGATTGCGCTTTCCGGCGCGCACCATGGCGACGTCGGCCAGGCGCTGGTGATCGAAAATGCCGGGCTTGCGCAGAAGCTGGCGCGCGAATGGCAGGCACTGTTTCCGGATCGCTACTATATCGAGCTGCAACGCCTCGGCCCCGCTGCCATGACCGCCGGCGCGGCAGCGGTGCCGCTCGAGACTTATGTGCAGCGCGCACTGCAGCTCGCTTCCGCACTCAGGCTGCCGGTGGTCGCGACGCATCCGGTGCAGTTCATCAGACCCGATGATTTCCGCGCCCACGAAGCGCGGGTGTGCGTCGCGGAAGGCTATATCCTTTCCGACCAGCGCCGGCCGCGCAAATTCAGCACCGAACAGTATTTCAAGACCCAGGAGGAAATGGGCGTGCTGTTCGCAGACGTTCCGCAGGCGCTGGCCAACAGCGTGGAAATCGCCAGGCGCTGCAACCTGACGCTGAACCTCGGCAAGAGCCAGCTGCCGGATTTTCCGACGCCCGACGATGTCGGACTCGACCAGTTTTTGCGCCGGTGCGCGTTCGAAGGGCTGGAGCAGCGGCTGCTGCGGCTGTATCCGGACCCGGCCGGGCGCGAGCGGGAACTGCCGCGCTACCGCGAGCGGCTTGAGTTCGAGCTCGACACCATTGCGCAGATGGGCTTCTCCGGCTATTTCCTGATCGTCGCCGACTTCATCAACTGGGCCAAGGGGAACGGCGTGCCGGTGGGGCCGGGGCGCGGTTCGGGTGCCGGCTCGCTGGTGGCCTACAGCCTGGGCATCACCGATCTCGATCCCTTGCGTTACAACCTGCTGTTCGAGCGTTTTCTCAATCCCGAACGGGTGTCGATGCCCGATTTCGACATCGATTTCTGCCAGGACGGCCGTGATCGCGTCATCGATTATGTCAAGCAACGCTACGGCGCCGACAGCGTGTCGCAGATCGCCACCTTCGGCACCATGGCGGCCAAAGCGGTGGTGCGCGATGTCGGGCGGGTACTCGACCTGCCGTACAGCTTCTGCGATCAGCTGGCGAAGCTGATTCCATTCCAGCCCGGCAAGCACATCACGCTGCGGGAGGCGCGCGAAATGGAGCCGCAGCTGAAGGAGCGGGAGAAAAACGAGGAGGAGGTACGCGAACTGCTGGAACTGGCGGAGAAACTGGAAGGACTGACGCGCAACGTCGGCATGCATGCGGGCGGCGTACTGATCGCGCCCGGCAGGCTGACTGATTTTTGCCCGCTTTACGTCGCCGACGCTTCGGACGCCGCGGTGAGCCAGTTCGACAAGGACGACGTCGAGGCGGTGGGATTGGTCAAGTTCGACTTCCTGGGGCTTACCACGCTCACCATACTCGACTGGACGCTGCGTTACATCAAGCAGCTCGATCCGGCGGCAACGCTGGCGCTGCACGAGCTGCCACTCGACGACAAGGCGACCTACGACATTTTTACCTCTGCCAACACCTCGGCCGTGTTCCAGTTTGAATCGCGCGGCATGCGCGACTTGCTGAAGCGCGCCAAGCCTGACCGTTTCGGCGACATCATCGCACTGGTGGCGCTTTACCGGCCGGGGCCGATGGAGCTCATCCCCTCGTTTTGCGAGCGCAAGCACGGCCGCGAACGGGTGGTTTATCCCGATCCGCGGGTGGAACCCATCCTCGCCGAGACCTACGGCATCATGGTCTACCAGGAACAAGTGATGCAGATGGCGCAGATCATCGGCGGCTACAGCCTGGGCGGGGCTGACCTGCTGCGGCGCGCGATGGGCAAGAAAAAGCCCGAGGAGATGGCGCAACATCGCGACCTGTTCCGCGCCGGCGCCGCGAAAAATGGCCTGCCGGCAGCCAAGGCCGACGAGATTTTCGATCTGATGGAGAAGTTCGCGGGCTACGGCTTCAACAAGTCGCATGCCGCCGCCTACGCGCTGGTCGCCTATCAGACCGCGTACATGAAAGCGCACCACGCCGCAGCGTTCATGGCGGCCAACCTGTCGGCGGTGATGGACGATACCGACAAAGTGCAGCTGCTGGTCGACGATGCGACTCACAACGGACTGAAGATCCTGCCGCCCGATCTCAATAGCGGCGATTACCGTTTCGTGCCGATCGACAGCCAGCGCATCCGCTACGGCCTGGGCGCGATCAAGGGCACCGGCGAGGCGGCGATCGGCCATATCATCGCAGTGCGGCAGGCGGGCGGCCCGTTCAAGGACCTGTTCGATTTCTGTTACCGCGTCGACAAGCGCATCGTCAACCGCCGCGTGGTCGAGTCGCTGATTCGCGCCGGCGCTTTCGATTCGATCGACGATCACCGCGCGAGCCTGCTCGCTTCGGTCGGCGTGGCGCTGGAAAGCGCCGAGCAGGCAAGCCGCAGCGCGCACCAGGAAAGCCTGTTCGGCGATCTTGCCGACACCGCGCGTGCGGTGGCGCTCGCCGATGTGCCGCGCTGGAGCGACCGCGATCTGCTGCAAAATGAAAAACTTGCGCTCGGTTTTTATCTTTCTGGACATCCGTTCCGCACCTACGAACGCGAATTGCGCAGCTTCGTCACTACCCGCCTCGACCAGCTCTCGCCCCAGCAGCATCCGGTGTTGCTTGCGGGCATCATCCACAGCCAGCGTATCCAGATGACGCGGCGTGGGCGCATGGCGGTGATTTTGCTCGACGACGGCAACGCGCGCATCGAGTTGACGGTGTTCAACGAACTCTTCGAGCAGCACCGCCACTGGCTCAAGGAAGACCAGCTGCTGATCGTCGAAGGCAGGGTGGCGCGCGACGATTTTTCCGGCGGGCTACGCGTTTCCGCCGAAAAACTGTTCGATCTGCAGGCTGCGCGCAACCGTTACGCGAGGGCGATACGGCTCATCTGCAATGGCCAGTCCTCGGGCGGCAAACTGCGCGAACTGCTGTCGCCGTATCGCAAAGGCAACTGCCCGGTATCCATCGTTTACTCGAACCGCGCGGCGACCTGCGAAATCGATCTCGGCGATGAATGGCGGGTTAATCTGCACGACGACCTGATCCGCTCGCTTTCCGAGTGGCTGAGCGCCGACAACATCGACATCGTCTACCGCGAGCAGGACGCGGGCCGCTGAGCGGATGCCGGTCGGGCGCGCAGTTGCCGCCGGACGCGTCGGCCGTTATGCGGTCGGCAGCGTCAGGAATTCCACGAACTCGCCGCTGCCTTCGGTGATGCGCACTTCGCTTACCCGTGCGCTTGCAGGACCGCGGCGGGCCCACGCGATCATCGCTTCCACCGCTTCGGGTTTGCCTTGCACCATGATCTCGACGCTGCCGTCGCGGCGATTGCGGACCCAGCCCGTCACCCCGAGTTCGAGCGCCTTGCGCTCGCTGTGGAAGCGGAAACCGACGCCTTGTACGCGCCCGAAAATGAGGAGGTGCCTGGTAACCACGGTCACAGCTTCATGTAGGCATAGCCTTCCTGGGTCTGCAGCCGGCTGATTTCCGCGATGCCGGAAGGCACGAGTTGTGCTTCCGGTATCACCGCATCGGCTTCGATATGACGCCGGATGAGGGTGTTCTGGCATACGCGAAAGTCGACACCTTGCGCTTTGAGCTGCGCCACCGAGGGTTCGTATAACGAGCCTCCGCGGTTTTTGGCGCCGCGCAGCAGGAAATCCACGCCATTGTTGTGGGCGACGACCACCAGTCGCGCGCGCGGCGAGGTGGCGATGTGATTGGCGACATTGCGCAGCGCGGTTTCGATATCGGTGCCGCTCGCGACGTGATAGACCATTTTCTCCTCGGCATGCGCGGCTGCGGGATGGGTCGCGGGGAAAGGATGCGGCACGGCCATCCAGGTGAGCAGCGCCGCCAGCGTAACCGCGAGAACCGCCGTCGCCGCGCGCCATGCCCGCGGGCGCGCGGCGGCCTGCTCCCGGCAGTCAGCGCCCAGGTCGCGGGCGATGCGGGTTTTGAGTGAACCGGGCGCGCTGTGGAAGCACAGGTGCTGCTGCTCGATGTCGCGCAAGGCGCGCAGCCGGGCGTGGTGCACCTGACAGGCGCGGCAGTCCTTCAGGTGGGATTCCAGATCGAGGCTGGTCATCAGATCGAGTTCGTGATCCAGATAGGCATGAATCAGGCGGCAGAACTCCTGGCAGTTCATTGGGGTGACTCCTTCCTGGCCCGGGCGACGAGCGCCTCGTGCAGCATCCGGCGCCCGCGCGCGAGCCGTGACATCACGGTTCCCAGCGGAATATCGATGATTTTTGCGATTTCCCTGTAGGATAGTTCCTCGAGCTCCCGCATGACCAATACCTCGCGGAATGCCACGGGCAATTCCTCGATTGCGTGGTTGACCCATTCCCGCTCCGCGCGCTCGATGACGAGGTCTGCCGGGTCCCGGCAGAAGCGATTGTCCGATTCCACCTCCGCCAGCTCCTGCCGGTGGATCTGCTCGTCGAATTCTTCGCAAACGCCCGCGCCCATCTGCTGTCCGCGCAGGGTGTAGCAGGCGTTGCGCACGATCGTGAGCAGCCACGCCCTGCCGTCTTCGCCACGAAACGAATCGAAAAAACGGTATGCCCGCAGATAAGCCTCCTGCACCGCCTCTTCGGCGTCCTCGTCGCTACGCAGCAGCCAGCGTGCGAGGTTGTAGGCGGCATCCAGATGCGGCATGATCACCTGTTCGAATCGCCGGCATTTTTCCTTGTTCGCCAATCGCTTCCCTTGTCGTCTGAGGAGACTGTCTCGCGGCCCGTTTTATTCCCGCGGGTGCGCTTTTTGCGCTGCGGGGAATATTTTCGTGGGATTACCGGTATTATCCACCAGGGGCGCTGGGTTTGCGGCAGCGCAGTCAATGGCCGGGCCGTCGGGCCCTTGTTTTCAGGAGGGGTAATGATGTTGCGGAACAAAATCGTTTTTACGATGCTGGCGGTCGTGTTTGCCGCGGGCGGCTTGGGCGAAGCCGTGGCGGCGGACGGCGCGCCAGCGGCTTCATCCAGAGCTGCGGAACAGGTTCGCCAGAAAGTCGTCATCCAGGTGAGCGACGGCGACCCCAGAACCTGGAACCAGGCGCTCAACGTGATAAAAAACATCCAGGAGGCCTACGGCAAGGACAAGGTGGATGTCGAACTGGTGGTTTTCGGCAACGGCATCGGCATGCTCAAAATGGATTCCGAGGTGGGCAACCGCATCAGCGACACGATGGAATCGGGCGCCAAGGTGCTGGCGTGTGAAAACACCATGCGTGGCAGAAAACTCGTGAAGGAAGACATGCTGGCTTCCATCGGCTATGTTCCTGCCGGCGTGGTCGAGATCATCACCCGGCAGAAACAGGGGTGGGCCGTGATCCGGCCATGAGCGTCGCGCAGGCACTCGCGCCGGCAGCGGTCGGCGCCCGGCAGGTTCCAGGCTCGGCCAAACGCCCATACCAGGTTGAAGGAGGGGATATGAAAATGGATTTTCGTGGCATGCTGATGTCTTTGGCGGCTGCCGGAATTGTCGGTCTTTCCGGATGCGCGACTGTGGATCCCAAGGCCGATGTCGCCGAAGACAAGGTGGTCTACCATATCAACGATACCGATGAACAGGCGGCGAACGCCTTGCGCAACATCGGCAACCATCTCGAAGTCAATCCCAAGGCGAGGATCGTGGTGGTGACTCACGCGCGCGGTGTCGACTTCCTGTTCGACGGCGCCACGGACAAGAACGGCAATCCCTATAACGTGCGGGTGGAGGAACTGAAAGCGCAAGGCGTGCGGTTCGATGTGTGCCAGATCACGCTGCGCAACCGCAAGATCGACAAAAGCAAGTTCATTCCCGAAGCGACTTTCGTGCCCTCCGGAGTCGCCGAAATCACCCGCCTGCAGCAGCGCGAAGGCTATGCGTATCTGCGCCCCTGAGAGGCGCGCTTCCCTTTGCAGAATTCGGAAGGCGGCATAAGCCGCCTTTTTTTCGGTTTTCAAAAATATTTCAATTTTTCATGGACTTGGGGGATCACAGCCAAGTGCGTTCCCGGGCCGGGTTGTTGTCCAGTGGGTCGATATTGTATTATGATGATACTCCAATGATAAAAAGATTATCATTTCCATGGAAAAGCGCACGGCTCGCCTGACCATCCTGATCGATCCCGAAAAGAAGGAGATCTTCGAGTCGATCTGCGCGGAACAGGATCTGACGTCCTCGCAGGTCGTGCGCAGGCTGATACGCCAGTACATCCTCGAGCACGCCGGTGACCGCGAGCTTCCCGACTGGCTCGCCGGAAAAACCAGAGCGGATGGAAAATGACTTCCGCCCCCGCAGCGCTTGAGATCACCCTGGGCGTGGTGCTCTACTGGATTGCGATCGGTCTCGCGGGCCTGGTGCGGCCGCTCAGCGTGTATTTTGTCAGCAGGGTGCTGTTTCCGCTGGGGGCCGTGGGCGGTCTTGCGCTGACCGTCGCGGCCTTTTCCGGCATCGCCGCCGGCCCGGCGGCGGTGCTGCTGCCGTTGGGGTTGCCGGATCTGCCGTTTCATGTGCGGCTGGATGCGCTGTCGGCGTTTTTCGTCGGGCTGCTGGGCATGGCGACGGTCGGGATCTCGCTGTTTGCCAGCGGCTATTTCCGCCGCGTCCAGGGCGCGCCGCCGGGCCTGCTGAATCTGGAATATCACCTGTTCCTGGCGGCTATGGTGATGGTGCTGGTGGCCGACGACGCTTACCTTTTCATGGTGGCGTGGGAGGCGATGGCGATGACCTCCTATTTTCTCGTCACCACCAACCACAAGGTTCCCGAAATCCGCAGCGCCGGTTTTCTTTATCTGCTGATCGCGCACATCGGCGCAATCGCCATCCTGCTGTGTTTTGGCGTCCTGCAGGGCGGGCGCGGCGATTATGCCTTTGCGGCGATGCGCAGCAACATTCTGCCGCCGTTCTGGTCGAGCGCGGCCTTCATGCTCGCGCTGTTCGGCTTCGGCGCCAAGGCGGGGCTATTGCCGCTGCACGTATGGCTGCCCGAAGCACACCCCGCGGCACCGTCACCGGTTTCGGCCCTGATGAGCGGCGTCATGCTGAAAACCGCGGTCTACGGCATGTTGCGCGTCACTTTCGATCTGTTGCAGACCCAGTTGTGGTGGTGGGGCGCGCTCGCGCTGACGCTGGGATTGCTGACCGCCGTATTCGGCGTGATGTTCGCCGCCATCCAGACCGACATGAAAAGGCTGCTCGCCTATTCGTCCATCGAAAACATCGGGGTTATCCTGGCGGGCATCGGGCTCACCCTCATTTTCCATGCCTACGGCAACCCGCATCTCGCGGCGCTGGCGCTGGTGGCAACGCTCTATCACAGTCTCAATCACGCGTGTTTCAAGAGCCTGCTCTTTCTGGTGACGGGCTCGGTATTGCACGCAACGCACGAAAGAAGCCTGGGCAGGCTCGGAGGGCTGATCCGCAACATGCCGTGGGTAGCGGCGACCGCCCTGATCGGCTCGCTGGCGATCGCGGGGATCCCGCCGCTCAACGGCTTCGTGTCCGAATGGCTGTTGTTGCAGGCGTTCCTGTTTTCTCCAGGGATCGCCAATCCCTATCTCAACATGCTGGTGCCGGTCGCCGCCGCCGCGCGGGGGGTGGCGGCCGCGCTCTCGGGCTATGTGATGGTCAAGTTCTACGGCGTGGTGTTTCTGGGACAGCACCGCGAGCCGCGGCTTGCCGAAGCCCGCGACGAAGGACCGTGGGCGCGCAGCGGCCTGGTATGGCTGTCGGCAGCCTGCGTGGTGCTGGGGGTGTTGCCGATGGGCGTGATCGTGCTGCTCGACAACGTAACGATGCTGCTGGTCGATTTTGCCATCGGCGCGAATGATGCCCGTGCAAACTGGCTGCTGATCGCCCCGGTATCCCCGGAGCGCGCGAGCTACGGTCCGCTGCTGTTTCTACTTGGCATCACGGGCGCCGTCTTGCTCACCTTCGCGCTGGTGCGGCGCTTCTATCACGGACGCGTGCGGCGCGGCGACGCGTGGGACTGCGGTTTCCCGTTGCAGAATGCGCGCATGCAGGACACTGCCGAAGGTTTCGGACAGCCGATCAAGCAGATTTTCGAGCCGTTCTTCCGCATCCGGCGCGAGCTGCCGGGGGCGTTCGATGCGCAACCGTTCTATGCAGCAACCGCCGAAGACCGATTGTGGCACTGGCTGTATCTGCCGGTCGCGCGGTTGAGCGAGCGACTGGCGGCGTGGATCGGCGTCCTGCAGCACGGCCGCATTTACCTTTATCTGCTCTACAGCTTCGTGACGCTGCTCACGCTGCTGCTGTTCGTGCGCTGACATGGCTGAATTCGTCGAAGCTTTCCTGTCGCAAGTGGCCCAGACGCTGCTGGTCATCGTGCTGGCGCCGCTGCTGGTCGGCTGGGTCAGCCAGTGCCGCGCCTGGCTGCAGAATCGCAGCGGGCCGGGCGTGTTGCAGCCCTACCGGGTCTTGCACAAGCTGTTTCACAAGGACGCGTTGATCGCGCATCGCGCATCGGCGATTTTCCGCTCCGCGCCCTATGTCCAGTTCGGCTGCATGGCGCTCGCGGCGAGCATTGTGCCGGTGGTCGAGACCAGGCTTGCTTTCTCGCCCGCCGCCGATGTCATCGCGCTGGTGGGCATATTTGCGCTGGCGCGAGTTTTCTCGTCGCTCGCCGCGATGGATGTCGGCACCGCATTCGGCAGCCTCGGCGCCCGCCGGGAAATGTTGGTCGCCAGTCTGTCGGAACCGGCGCTGCTGATGGTGTTTTTCACGCCGCTGCTGATTGCTCAGTCGAGTTCGCTCACCGCCATCGTCGACGCGCTGGCGCACCGGGAGTTTGCGATCTATCCGAGCCTGGCGTTTGCGGCGGTGGCGTTTGTCATGGTGTTGCTCGCCGAGAACGCGCGCATTCCGGTCGATAACCCGGCGACCCATCTCGAACTCACCATGATCCACGAAGCGTTGATCCTCGAATATTCGGCACGTCATCTGGCGCTGATCGAATGGACGGCCGCGATCAAGCTGACGGTTTATTTCGCGATCGGCATCGCACTTTTTGCGCCGTGGGGCATGGTCGAAGCCGGCAACTGGCCGGCATTTCCGTTCGCCGCCGCGGTGCTGGTCGTCAAACTGGCGCTGGCGGGAGCCGGGCTGGCGCTGCTGGAAACGGTTTCGGCGAAAATGCGCATTTTCCGGGCACCCGAGTTTCTCGGCATGGCGTTCCTGTTCGCGGTGCTGGGCATGCTGATCCGTTTGTTGCTGGGAGCCTGAGACACCGATGCCACTCAGCACCCAGTTGATCAATCTGATGGCGGCGCTGCTGCTGCTGATCGCGTTCGCCATGCTGTCGCAGCGGCGCATCCTGTCGCTGATTTATCTTTTTGCCTGGCAGGGCGCGGTGCTGGCGGCCAACAGCGTGATCGTTGCCTCGTCCACCGGCCAGCATCATCTTTACTATTCGGCGCTGCTCACGCTCATGCTCAAGGCCATCATGCTGCCGTGGATCCTGCACCGTCTCATCGACCGGCTCAATATCCGCTGGGACGTCGAAACGCTGATCAATATTCCGACCACCATGCTGGTCGGCATCCTGCTGGTGGTGATTTCCTTCAACCTGGCGCTGCCGATCACGCAGCTCGCCGGCACCATCACCCGCGGCACGCTCGGCATCGCGATCGCCATGGTGCTGCTGTCGTTCCTGATGATGATCACGCGGCGCAAGGCAGTGCCGCAGGTGATCGGCTTTCTGGCGATGGAAAACGGCCTGTTTTTCGCGGCAACCAGCACCACCTACGGCATGCCGATGGTGGTGGAACTCGGGATCGCGCTCGACGTGCTGGTCGGCATGCTGATCCTGGGCATATTTTTCTTCCAGGTGCGCGAGGCGTTCGACAGCCTCGATCTCAGGCACATGGAAAAGCTCAAAGAGAACTGAGACCACGGATGAACGAGATCGCATTCGTTCTTGGCATCCCACTGCTCGGCGGCCTGGTGCAGGCGGTGGTAGGCGGGCGGCCGGTTGCGGCCATGCTCAACATCGTGTTCAACCTGCTGACCTGCGTTGCGGCGGCGCTGCTGACGTTACGGGTGATCGGCGAAGGCGACATCCTCGCCTACAACGAGCTATTTTTTGTCGACCCGTTCAATGTTTTTCTGGTGGCACTGACGGCTTTCGTCGCATTCACCACGGCGCTGTTCAGCCGTCCCTACATGATGAACGAGCACCATCACGGCAAACTCACCGCGAGGATGCTGCAGCTCTATCACAGCATGTACCAGCTGTTCATTTTCACCATGCTGCTGGCGCTGCTCACCAACAACATGGGCATCCTGTGGGTGGCGATGGAAGCCGCGACGCTGACCACGGTGCTGCTGGTGAGCCTTTACCGCACGCCGGCGAGCGTGGAGGCGGCGTGGAAGTATTTCATACTGTGCGGCGTCGGCATCGCGCAGGCGCTGTTTGGCACGATCCTGCTTTATTTCGCAGCGGAAAAGGTGCTGGGCGCCGGCGGCACGGCGCTGCTGTGGACTCATCTCAACGCGGTCAAGGGCGAACTCGAGCCCACGGTGCTGTCGCTCGCCTTTGTCTTTCTGCTGGTGGGCTATGGCACCAAGGTCGGGCTGGTGCCGCTGCACAATTGGCTGCCCGATGCGCACGCCGAAGGGCCGACGCCGATGTCGGCGGTGCTGTCGGGGTTGCTGCTCAACGTCGCGCTCTATGCCGTGGTGCGGAGCAAGGCGCTGGTCGATGGCGCGCTCGGCACGCACTTCGCCGGGCAGCTGATGATGGGGTTCGGCCTGCTGTCGGTGGTGGTGGCGGCGTTTTTCCTGTCGCGACAGAAGGACGTGAAGCGCATGTTCGCCTATTCATCGGTCGAGCACATGGGACTGATGACTTTCGCTTTCGGCATGGGCGGGCCGGTGGCGACTTTTGCCGGGCTGCTGCACATGACGGTGCACAGCCTCACCAAATCGGCGATTTTTTTCACGGTGGGCCATGCCGCGCAGAAAACCGGCACCCAGCTGATGGAGCAGATCCGCGGGCTGGCAGATACCAATCCCACCATAGGCTGGGGCCTGATGCTGGGCAGCCTGGCGATCCTCGGTATGCCACCATTCGGCGTGTTCGCGAGCGAATTCCTGATCCTGACCACGGCGATGCGCGAGCAACCGTGGGCCACGCCCGTCCTGCTGCTCGCGCTGGGCGTGGCTTTTGCCGCGATTTTCAGCCGCGTGCAGTCGATGGTATTCGGGGAGACCACCGCCAAGCGCCTGCCGCATCCGCCGGCATTGATTCCGGTGTTCGTGCATCTCGCGCTGGTGCTGCTGCTCGGCCTGTATATACCGCCCTACCTCGCGGAATGGTACCGCCAGGCGGCGCAACTTGTCGGATAGGCGATGAGAATCGAAGGCTGCGATTTCGAATTGTCCAGGATCGCCGGTGCCGTGGCGGCGTGGCGCGCCACGGTCGATGCCGCACAATGGCGCGAGGCCTGCCGCCGCGCCGCAGCCAACGGCGGCAGGCTGGTTGCGCTGTGGGGCAGCGATGAAGCGGACGCCGGCAAAGGGTACGCAATACACGCGGCACTGTTCACCGGCGAAGGTCTGATGATCGTCACCGTGCCGGCGCCGGACGGCCGTTATCCGGCGATCGACGACATTTTCCCGGCGGCCAACCGCATGCAGCGTGCACTGCGCGACCTTCTGGGATGTGTGGCGGAGGCGGCGCCGGACGAGCGCCCGTGGCTGCGGCATGCCGCGTGGCCGGCGGGTGTATTTCCGCTGCGCAAATCCTGCGATGCCGCGCAGAAATTCACCGCCGGCCCCGACCAGTACGCTTTCGTGCAGGTCGGGGGCGAAGGCGTGCACGAAATTCCGGTCGGACCGGTTCACGCCGGAACCATAGAGCCTGGGCATTTCCGCTTCAGTGTCGTCGGCGAGCGCGTGCTGCGGCTCGAGGAGCGCCTCGGCTACAAGCACAAGGGAATCGAGAAGCGCTTCGAGCAGCTGGACCTGTCACAGGGCGCGTACCTCGCTGGACGCGTTTCCGGCGATTCGACGGTGACCTATGCCTGGGCCTATGCGATGGCGGTCGAAAGCGCAACCGGGGTCACGCCACCACCGCGCGCGCTCTGGCTGCGCGCCCTCATGCTCGAGCGCGAGCGCATCGCCAACCACCTGGGCGATCTCGGATTTCTCGGCAACGATGCCGGTCTCGCTTTCGGTCTCGCACAGTTCTCCCGTCTCAAGGAGGACGTGCTGCGGCTCAACCGGCAGGTGTTCGGGCATCGTTATCTGATGGACGTCGTCGTTCCGGGAGGGGTGGCGCGCGATCCCGACGGGGACGGCATGCGGCGCATTCACGACGAGTGCGATGTGCTCGAAACGGCGGTCGGCGTGCTCAAGAACATCTACGACGAGCATGCCGGGCTGCAGGACCGTTTCATCACCTGCGGCCGTGTTGCCCCGGAGCTTGCGGCCCGCCTCGGCCTGATCGGGCTCGCCGGCCGCGCGAGCGGCCAGGCGTGGGATCTGCGCGTCGAGCATCCGTGCGTGCCCTATGGGGAGCTGGAAGTGCGCATGGCCACCCACCGCAACGGCGATGTCGCGGCGCGTGTCACGGTGCGTTTCGAAGAGATATTCGAGTCGCTGCGCCTGGTGCGCCTGATTCTCGAACGCATGCCGCTGGGAGAAGTGATGGTGCCGCTGCCCGCTGCGGCCGAAGGCGCTTTCGGTATCGGCTGGGTCGAAGGTTGGCGCGGCGAAGTGTTCATCGCACTCGAGGCCGACGGCAACCGTATCCGGCGGCTGCATCCGCACGACCCGTCGTGGCAGAACTGGCCGCTGCTGGAACACGCGGTGCTCGGCAACATCGTGCCCGATTTTCCGTTGATCAACAAATCGTTCAACCTGTCTTATGCGGGCCACGACTTGTAACTTGGGTGAAAAGCGAAAGGTGAAACGTAAGCGTGGCGGGGTGTCGGCTTTTTCCATTGCCCGTTTTCCATTTCCCGTTTTGCGGGGGCTGTGATGTTTCAACTGCTCAAACAGATCGTCAAAACCGGCATCAAGACCGAAGCGTTTGCGGATGCCGACGAGACACTGCGCGCCACGGCGCAGCGGCTGCAGGCCGAAATCCTTGAAAATTTCGCCGGTGCGCTCACCATACGCCACGTCGATGCCGGTTCGTGCAACGGCTGCGAACTCGAAATCAATGCGCTCGGCAACCCCTATTACAATCTCGAAGGGCTGGGCATCAAGTTTGTCGCGAGTCCGCGCCACGCCGACCTGCTGCTGGTGACGGGCCCGGTGTCGTGCAACATGGAAACCGCGTTGAAACGCACCTATGAAGCGACGCCCGAGCCCAAGCTGGTGGTGGCGACGGGAGACTGCGGCTGCACCGGCGGCATTTTCGGCGAGAGCTACGCGAGCTGCGGGCGGGTGTCGAATGTGATTCCCGTCGATGTTGCGGTGCCGGGGTGTCCGCCTACGCCGTTTGCGATCATGCAGGGCATACTCACTGCGATCAGCATAAAAAAAGAGTAAGCGCGGCCCCAGTCCGTCGCGAGCTTCCGCGGGCCGGATTTCAGTTTTTCAACGCCTGCGCGAAAAACGCCTTGGTGCGCCCGATGGCGTCCTCGCGCGCCTGCGGGTGTTCGCCGACGGTGGCGCCGAGGCGGTCGGGCTTGTTGAGATTGCGCACAGTGGGGCGGTAGCGCACGGGAGAATTGATCCGGTCGAAACTGTGGTGCGCGCCGGGATAGGCGACGATGTCGAGCGGCGCGCCCAGCGCTTTTGCCCGGTCGGCGACCTGTTTGCAGGGCGCGGCGGGCGTCCAGTCGTCGGCCTCACCGATCAGGATCAGCAGCGGCGCGTACGGCGTGTACGGCGTTTGGGCTTTCGAAATCGTGGTGCAGCCGGGATAGAACGCGACGGCGGCACGGAATCCGCCTTGCGGCTGCGTGGTGGCGCGCATCGCGTAGAGCGTGCCGGTGCCGCCGTTCGACCAGCCGATCAGCCCGACGCGGCCCGCTGCGACATCGGCCTGCTGGCTGAGCCATTGCAGCGCCGCGTAGGCGTCTTCGACCCGTTCGCGGCTTTCGAGAATGGGACGTTTCTGCAGATCGCATATCGAACGGTAGCCGCGCGGACCGAAGCTGTCGACCAGCAACGCGATATAGCCTTCATCGCGCAGCAACTCCGCCCAGTGACGGTAGGAAGGCGTGACGTAGCCCTGGCTGCCGTACATGCCGCTGCAGCCGTGCAACAGCACCAGCGCGGGGAAGGGGCCTGTGCCGCGCGGCCGGTAGAGCCAGCCGTCGAGGGTCACGGCTTGGCCGTCGAAGTCCTTGAGCGCCGGAAACTCGACCCGTTCGAAATCGCTGGTCGCGCGCGCCGGCGCAGCGACCAGCAGCGCGAGGCACAGAAACGCGGTACGGAGTCGTTTGTGCATGGTGGCGGATCCGGTTGATAGAAGAAAGACGAGCAAAGCGCATCCGCTGCGGGTGTGGTTATAAGTATTTGTTTTTATTTATATTTTTTCAATGCAGTGGCTGGCTATTTGACTTTCATGCCCGGCTGGGCGCCGGAATCGGGCACGAGCAGGAACAGCCCCGGCGCATCTCCGGAGGCGGCGAGCACCATGCCTTCCGAGAGGCCGAACTTCATTTTGCGCGGCGCGAGATTGGCGACCACCACCGTCAGCCGGCCTTTGAGGTTTTCCGGATCATAAGCCGATTTGATGCCCGCGAGCACCTGGCGCGTGCCGAGCGGGCCGACGTCGAGCGTGAGCTTCAAGAGTTTGTCGGCGCCCTCGACATTTTCCGCGTTGACGATTTTGGCGATGCGCAGGTCGATCTTTGCGAAATCGTCGATGCTGATGGTGGCGGGCCGGGTGGCGGTTTCCACGACGTTCTCCTGGTGTTGGGCATGGCGCTGCTGCGAATGCGGCGGCGGCGCGGCGGGTTTGAGGCTTTCCTTGTTGGCTTCGACCAGTGCGGTCATCTGCTTGGAATCGACGCGGACCATCAAGTGTTTATAGGGCTTGATCTTATGATTTGCCGAGAGCGGGTACTCAATGTCCTGCCACGTTAGTGGTTTCTGTAGATTTAGAAAATCTTCTACGTTCTCTGCCAGTCTGGGCAGCACGGGCTTTAGGTAAATCGTCAGCAGGCGAAACACCTCAAGAAAATTGGTGCAAACCGCATGTAATAATTCGCTCTTGGATTCGTCTCGTGCTAACTCCCAAGGTTTGAACTGATCCACGAACGAGTTCGCCAAATCGGCAAGGGCCATAATATTTCTAAGCGCTTTTCCATACTCTCGGTTCTCATAAGCGTAAGCGATTGCGCTGGGAGAGGTTTCAAACCCTGTGAAGTCGTTTTTCTCGGCAAGCGGCGGCTTTACGGTGAAATATCCACGAACTAAAGTTGAATCCAGGACTGCGGTTTGCCCATCAGGTGTTTTGTAATAAACAGGTTTACCAAGATCAAACAGCTTGCCGTTGAAACGTTCCTCAATGAATTTGGCGGAGCGGCTCGCGATGTTGATGTACTTCCCCACCAGATCGCTGTTCACCCGCGCCACGAAATCATCGAGGTTGAGATCGATGTCCTCCATCGTCGAGTTGAGCTTGGCGGCGTAGTAGTAGCGCAGCCATTCTGGGTTAAGTCCTTGTTTTATATAACTTTCTGCAGTGATGAAGGTGCCGCGCGACTTGGACATTTTTTCGCCGTTGACGGTGAGGAAGCCGTGGGCGTAGATGCTGGTCGGCGTGCGGAATCCGGAATTTTTCAGCATTGCCGGCCAGAACAGCGCGTGGAAATAAAGAATGTCCTTGCCGATGAAATGCACCATTTCGGTTTTTTCGGTGGCGGCCTTGGCGGCATCGGTGAAGGCGTCGAAGTCGATGATTTTGCCTTCTGCCTTCTGCTTGTCGCAGTAATTGCGCAGGCTGCCGAAATAGCCGACCGGCGCGTCGAGCCAGACGTAGAAGTACTTGCCGGGAGCACCGGGGATTTCGAAACCGAAATACGGTGCATCGCGCGAAATGTCCCAGTCGTTGAGCCCCGCCGCAAACCACTCGGCCATCTTGTTCGCGGCTTCGGGCTGCAGCGCGCCCGAACGCGTCCATTCCTTCAGGAATCCGGCGCAGTCGCCGAGCTTGAAGAAATAATGTTCGGACGCCTTGCGCACCGGCGCCGCGCCCGACACCGTCGAGTAGGCGTTCTTGAGGTCGGTCGGGCTGTAGGTCGCGCCGCACGCTTCGCACGAGTCGCCATACTGGTCCTTCGCGCCGCACTTGGGACACTCGCCCTTGATGAAGCGGTCGGGCAGGAACATCTGCTTGACCGGGTCGTAGAACTGCTCGACCGAACGGTGGGTGATGAGCCCGGCCTTGTCGAGGCGGCGGTAGATTTCCTCGGCGAGCACACGCGTTTCGTCCGAGTGGGTCGAATGGTAGTTGTCGAAGCTCACCAGGAAATCGTCGAAGTCGCGCTTGTGTTCCCGCCACACGCGAGCGATCAGCTGCTCGGGCGTGATGCCCTCGCTCTGGGCGCGCAGCATGATCGGCGTGCCGTGGGTGTCGTCGGCGCCGACGTAGTGCACTTCGTGCCCCTGCATGCGCTGGAAACGCACCCAGATGTCGGTCTGGATGTATTCGACCAGGTGGCCGAGGTGAATCGCGCCGTTGGCATAAGGCAGCGCGGAGGTGACGAAAATGCGGCGTTTTTCCATGTGCGGCCGGAACTTAAAGAACGGAATTGTAGCAAATGGGGTTGGAAGTTGCGCCCCGCCGCCGCACGTTCCGGCGCCGCCCGCGAGCCGGAAAACCTTGCCGCTTAAGGGGTTGTCAGGGCTTTTATGGGTAGGCGCGGGGCGCAAATCTGATTACAATCGCGCCCTACCCGCAGAAATTGATCGAGGATTTCGCCATGGCCGTAACGGAACAGCAAGTGCAGGATGCGCTCAAGACGCTGGTCGATCCCAACACCAGGAAAGACTATGTTTCGACCAAGTCCGCGCGCAACATCAGGATAGACGGTGACAAGGTGTCGGTCGACATTCTGCTGGGCTATCCGGCGAAAAGCCAGATCGAGCCGATCCGCAGAGAGATCGCCGCCAGACTGAAAAGCATTCCCGGCGTCGGTGGCGTCACCGTCAACGTCTCGATGAAAATCGTCTCGCACGCCGTGCAGCGCGGCGTGAAGCTGATCCCGGGGGTGAAGAACATCATTGCCGTGGCTTCCGGCAAGGGCGGTGTCGGCAAAAGCACGACCGCGGCCAATCTTGCGCTTGCGCTGGCGGCCGAAGGCGCCACGGTCGGCGTGCTCGATGCCGACATTTACGGCCCGTCGCAGCCGATGATGCTGGGCATCACCGGCCGCCCCGAGTCCAAGGACGGCAAGAGCCTCGAGCCGATGGAAGGCCATGGGCTGCAGGCGATGTCGATCGGTTTCCTGATCGACGTCGAGACGCCCATGGTGTGGCGCGGCCCGATGGTGACCCAGGCGCTGGAGCAGCTGCTCAACGAAACCCGCTGGCGCGACGTCGACTATCTGGTGATCGACCTGCCGCCGGGCACCGGCGACATCCAGCTGACGCTCGCTCAGCGCGTTCCGGTCACCGGCGCCGTCATCGTCACCACGCCGCAGGACATCGCGCTGATCGATGCGCGCAAGGGGCTGAAGATGTTCGAGAAAGTCGGCATACCCATCCTCGGCGTGGTCGAGAACATGAGCCTGCACATCTGCAGCAAGTGCGGCCACGAGGAGCGCATTTTCGGCGAAGGCGGCGGCAGCCGCATGGGCCACGACTACGACGTGGAGTTCCTCGGCGCGCTGCCGCTCGACATCCGCATTCGCGAACAGGCCGACTCGGGCAAGCCGACGGTGGTGTCCGACCCCGACGGCCGGGTGGCGCAGATCTACAGGGAAATCGCGCGCCGCGTGGCGGTCAAGATCGCCGAGCGGCAGCAGGACCATTCGGCGGCGTTCCCCAAGATCGTCGTCCAGAACACCTGAATCCGCTTTCGGCGGCGGGCATTACGCTATAAAATGCGCAGCCATGCCGCGCATTTTTATAGCGCCGAGAGCAAACAGTAATGACCGTCAAATCCGACCGCTGGATCCGCCACATGGCGCAGACCCGGCGCATGATCGAGCCGTTCGAGCCCACCCAGATCAAGCAGGCGAACGGGCACAGGCTGGTGTCGTACGGCACTTCGAGCTACGGCTACGATATCCGCTGCTCGAGCGAGTTCAAGATCTTCACCAACATCAACAGCACCATCGTCGATCCCAAGGCGTTCGACGAGCGTTCCTTCGTCGATTTCAGCGGCGATGTCTGCATCATCCCGCCCAACTCCTTCGCGCTCGCCCGCACCGTCGAATACTTCCGCATCCCGCGCAACGTGCTGACCATCTGTCTCGGCAAATCGACTTATGCGCGCTGCGGCATCATCGTCAACGTGACGCCGCTCGAGCCGGAGTGGGAAGGCTATGTGACGCTGGAGTTTTCCAATACCACGCCGCTGCCCGCCAAGATTTACGCCAACGAGGGCGTGGCGCAGGTGATTTTCCTCGAATCGGCGTCTGACGACGTGTGCGAGACTTCCTACCGGGACCGCGGCGGGAAGTATCAGGGTCAGGTTGGTGTCACCCTGCCCAAGATCTAGCCGCTTGCGGGATCCCGCCCCGTGCGCCGCAACGGCCGGCATTGACGGATCATCGCCGGTCGCATGGGCGACGGAGCGCTCGAGAAGGAAGTTTTGCGTATCGCAACCCCTTGGTGAACGGATCGGACGCCGCTTGCATCGCGTCGTTTCCGCCTCGTTTTCTGGTTTTCTTCATTTCAGGGATGTGCCGGGATCCAGCCCGGCGAATTCCTAGGAGCCTGCCGTGAGATTTCATTTTCCGGTCTTCATCATCGACGAGGATTTCCGCTCCGAGAACGCGAGCGGCCTCGGTATCCGGGCGCTCGCCAAGGCGATCGAGGACGAGGGCCTGGAAGTCGTCGGCGTGACGAGCTACGTCGATCTGTCGAGCTTCGCCCAGCAGCAAAGCCGCGCTTCGGCTTTCATCCTGTCGATCGACGACGAGGAGATCGCAGGCTCGCCCGAGGAGGCGGAGGCGACGATCAAGGAACTGCGGACCTTCGTCGGCGAAATCCGCTTCCGCAACGCCGAGATCCCGATTTTCCTCTATGGCGAGACGCGCACCTCGCGCCACATTCCCAACGACGTGCTGCGCGAGCTGCACGGCTTCATCCACATGTTCGAGGATACGCCGGAGTTCGTGGCGCGCTATATCGTGCGCGAGGCCAAGACCTATCTCGACGGCCTGGCGCCGCCGTTTTTCCGGGCGCTCACCCACTATGCCCAGGACGGATCGTATTCGTGGCACTGTCCCGGGCACTCGGGCGGGGTGGCTTTCCTCAAGAGCCCGGTGGGCCGCATGTTCCACCAGTTCTTCGGTGAGAACATGCTGCGCGCCGACGTCTGCAACGCAGTGGACGAGCTGGGGCAGCTGCTCGACCATTCGGGGCCGGTCGCGGCCTCGGAGCGCAACGCGGCGCGCATTTTCAGCTGCGATCACCTGTTTTTCGTCACCAACGGCACTTCCACCTCGAACAAGATGGTGTGGCATTCGACGGTGGCCCCCGGCGACGTGGTGATCGTCGACCGCAACTGTCACAAGTCGATTTTGCACGCGATCACCATGACCGGCGCGGTGCCGGTGTTCCTGATGCCCACGCGCAATCATTTCGGCATCATCGGCCCGATCCCGCTCGAGGAATTCCGCTGGGAAAACATCGAGAAAAAGATCGCGGCCAATCCTTTTGCGCGCGATGTCAAGGCCAAGCCGCGGGTGCTGACGCTGACCCAGAGCACCTATGACGGCATCGTCTACAACGTCGATACCATCAAGGAGCTGCTCGACGGCAGGATAGACACGCTACATTTCGACGAGGCGTGGCTGCCGCATGCGGCGTTCCACAAGTTCTACCAGGGCATGCACGCCGTGGGCCGCGACCGGCCGCGCTGCAAGGAATCGATGGTGTTCTCCACCCAGTCCACCCACAAGCTGCTCGCCGGCCTGTCGCAGGCTTCGCAGATTCTGGTGCAGGAAAGCGAGAAGCGCAAACTCGACCTCAACACCTTCAACGAGGCCTACCTGATGCACACCTCGACCAGCCCGCAGTACGCGATCATCGCTTCGTGCGACGTCGCGGCGGCGATGATGGAGCCGCCGGGCGGCAAGGCGCTGGTCGAGGAATCGATCCTCGAAGCGCTCGATTTCCGGCGCGCGATGCGCAAGGTCGACCAGGAATTCGGCAAGGACTGGTGGTTCAAGGTGTGGGGGCCGGAACGCCTCGCCGCCGAAGGCATCGGCAATCGCGACGACTGGATACTGCGCGCCAATGAACGCTGGCACGGTTTCGGCAATCTCGCGCCCGGCTTCAACATGCTCGATCCGATCAAGGCGACGGTGATCACGCCGGGACTGGACGTGACCGGCCGTTTCGCCAAAAGCGGCATCCCGGCGGCGGTGGTCACCAAATATCTGGCCGAGCACGGCATCATCGTCGAGAAGACCGGGCTTTATTCGTTTTTCATCATGTTCACCATCGGCATCACCAAGGGCCGCTGGAATACGATGGTGACCGAACTGCAGCAGTTCAAGGACGATTACGACAACAATCGCCCGCTGTGGCGCGTGTTGCCGGAATTCCTGAACCAGCATCCCAAATACGAAAAAATCGGCCTCAAGGATCTGTGCGAGCAGATCCACGGCGTCTACAAGGCGAACGACGTGGCGCGTCTCACCACCGAGATGTATCTTTCGGACATGCAGCCTGCGATGAAGCCCGCCGACGCCTGGGCGCGCATCGCGCACCGCGAAATCGACCGCATCGAAGTCGACCGGCTCGAAGGCCGGGTGACCGGCGTGCTGCTCACGCCTTATCCACCAGGCATCCCGCTGCTGATTCCGGGCGAGCGCTTCAACCAGACCATCGTGCGTTATCTGCAGTTTGCGCGCGCTTTCAACCAGCAGTTTCCCGGCTTTGAAACCGACATTCACGGCCTGGCGGTGGAACGGCAGCCCGATGGCGGATTGCGCTATTTTGTGGACTGCGTGGCCCGGCAGCCGGATTGAGCGGCGCGGAGCTCGCGGAGCTGGCCGCCGCCGCGCGGCGCGAGGCAGTTCTCAAGAAACACCAGACGCTTCAGCCGTGGGGCGATCCGCGGTCGCGGTCGTACACCGCATAGCGATAGGCGTAGCGGTGAGCGGCATCGGCGGGATGGAGCTTGCTGGAAATTTCGCGCCACTCGCCGAGGTCGAATTCGGGCATGAAAGTGTCGCCGGCCGGCTCGGCTTCCACCGTCGTCAGGTGGAGGCGATCGGCGAGAGGCAGCGCGGATTTGTACAATTCACCGCCGCCGATCACGAAAATCTCGTCATCGCCGGCGCACGCCGCCATCGCTTCTGCGAGCGAATGGACGATTACCGCGCCGGGAACGTGGTAGTCGCTCTGGCGCGTGACGATCACCGTGGTGCGCCCCGGCAACAGGCGCCCGATCGATTCATAAGTCCTGCGCCCCATGACGATGGGGTGGCCCATGGTGATCTGCTTGAAGAGCTTGAGTTCGTCGGGCAGGTGCCAGGGAATGGCGTTGCCGGCGCCGATGACGCGGTTTTTTGCCATGGCGACCACGAGGGAGACGCGGGGTTTGCGCCGATCGTTTGCGGGCATTGTCATGGGGCGGGTTTGCGGGGCGGTTCTAGTGGCTGCTGCGCCTGATGCGCCTGATCACGCGGCGGCCGTCCGGTTTGATGTCGAAAGAGACGCAGCAGCTTATTTTCGGGCCGCTTTCGAGTTGAACCGAAACGAATGTCTCGTAAAGGTCGCGGGACAGGACGACGCCCGGCCCGCCGGGCCGCAGCTGCGCGACGTGCTGCACGATGGTGGTGGCCAGGTTTTGCGCGCTGGCCGGCGACAGTTCTATTCCCAGCAGGGTGGAAAGATTGTTCCGCATGTAGGTCGAGAGCTCGACAGCGCTGTTGGGGGCAGTGGGTCCGACTGCCATGTAGCAACCTCCGGTGTATTTCGATTGTCTGCTGCTGTGGCGGCTGCGGGGGCGGCCAGCGTGGGGCGACTGCAAGCCGCAGCAGAACGCCGGATTATACCGCCACCGGCGCCTTGATGGCGGGGTGGGGATCGTAGTTTTCGAGCGTGAAATCGCCGTATTTGAAATCAAAGATGCTTTGCACCCCGGGATTGAGCCGCATCACCGGCAACCGCCGCGGCGTGCGCGCCAACTGTTCGCGCGCCTGCTCGAGATGATTGAGATAAAGATGGGCATCGCCGAAAGTATGGATGAAATCGCCCGCCTTCAACCCGCATACCTGCGCCATCATCATGGTGAGCAACGCATACGACGCGATGTTGAACGGCACGCCGAGGAAAACATCGGCGCTCCTCTGATAGAGCTGGCACGACAGCCGGCCATCGGCGACGTAGAACTGGAAAAAGGCGTGGCACGGCATCAGCGCCATCCTGTCGAGGTCGGCGACGTTCCATGCCGAGACGATCATGCGCCTCGAGTCGGGGTTGGTCCTGAGTTGCTCGAGCACTTGGCTGATCTGGTCGATGTGGCGGCCGTCGGCGGTCGGCCACGAACGCCATTGGTAGCCGTAGACCGGCCCCAGCTCGCCATTGGCATCCGCCCATTCGTCCCAGATGGTGACGCCGTTGTCTTTCAGATACCTGATGTTGGTTTCGCCCCTGAGGAACCACAGCAGTTCATGGATGATCGACTTGAGGTGGACTTTCTTGGTGGTGAGCAGCGGAAAGCCTGCATCGAGGTCGAAGCGCAGCTGCGCGCCGAAAATGCTGAGCGTGCCGGTTCCGGTGCGGTCGTGTTTGCGCGCGCCGTGGGCGTGGCTATTGCGCAAAAAAAAAAGGGATTTGTGGATGGCAACGCGGCATCAGGGTGGTACGGGCGTGTAGAAGGTGAAACGGGATCGCACACCGGGATTTTAATGGATTTTGGCGTGCCGCAGTGGAAGCGATGCCGGATGGCGGTGGCGTCGCGTGACGGCTGGTTATAATCCGGGTTTCCTTTGCTGCCAAATTTTTGAAGGGTGAACGATGCTGGCCAGACTCGAACAGAATGCCGAACTCCTGTCGGAAGCGACCGTACGGCGCGCGACCCATCTGCTGTTGATCGTGCCGAAATCCGGCGATGACGACGGCGCGCCGCGAACGCCGTTTGCGGTCGCGCTGGCGGCCGCGCTCAGGCGTCGGCGCAAGAAAGCCGCCGATCTGGTAAAAGAGCCGCTGACGGCTGATTTGCCATCAGGCGCACTCGCCGCCTGGCTCGCGCTCGATACGAGCCGCCCGGTCTTCGAGCAACAGACGCTGGTGCGCAAGGGCGTGCAGGCGTTGCTCGCCGAGAAACCGGCAGAAATCGTCATCGGGGTTTTCGGTAACGAAGCGCAGCGCCGCCGCGCCGCGGAGCTCGCGGTGTACGCCGCGTGGCTCAACGGCGCGCCTTTGCCGCAGCGCAAGAAAAAATCCGAAGGCAAGGCGCTCGGGCGCATCCGCTTGTTCGGCTGCAAGGCCGCCGACGGCTTTGCGCAATTGCGGGCGCAGGCCGCGGGCAACACGCTGTGCCGCGAACTGACGGTGCTGCCGCCCAACGAGCTCACGCCGGGTGCCTACCGGCAGCGCGTGAGAAAACTCGCCCGGCAGCACGGCTGGAGTTGCGCCGAATACGATCTCGCCCGGTTGCGCAAAATGGGCGCGGGCGCTTTCGTCGCCGTGGCCCAGGGCAGCGACGAGGCTGACGCGGCCATCGTGCATCTTCGCTATCGAGGAAAAAAAACCAATAAAAACATAGCATTGGTTGGGAAGGGCATCTGTTTCGACACCGGCGGACATAATCTGAAAACTGCGCGCCACATGCACGGCATGCACGAAGACATGAACGGCTCGGCCGTCGCGCTCGGCATCCTGCTTGCGGCGAGCGAAGCGAAGCTGCCCGTCGGCATCGATTGCTGGATGGCGCTGGCGCAAAACCATCTGGGCCCCAAAGCCTACAAACAGAACGACGTGGTGACGGCGTTGAACGGCACCACGATCGAGATCGTGCACACCGACGCCGAAGGCCGCATGGTGCTCGCGGACACGCTCGCGCTCGCCGCGCGCGTCAAGCCCGATCTCGTGATCGACTTCGCGACGTTGACCGGCAGCATGCATGTTGCGCTCGGCGACCGCTACAGCGGCGTTTTTGCCACCAGCGACGAGCTGGCGAAGAAGGCGGTCGCGGCCGGCGCGGCCTCGGGCGAGCGCGTATGCGTGTTGCCGATGGACGACGATTACGACGCCGCGCTCGACAGCACAATCGCCGACGTCAAGCAATGCACGATGGAAGGCGAGGCCGACCACATCCTCGCCGCGCGCTTCCTCAAGCGCTTCACCGATGAGCGGCCGTGGCTCCACCTGGACCTTTCCGCTTCGAGCTGCAAAGGCGGACTGGGCGCGGTGGCAAGCGATGTCACGGGTTTCGGCGTGGCATGGGGGTTCGAGTTGCTAAGAGTGGAGCTGAGCCGGGCGGGTTGAGCGCTGCTGCCCTGTCAGCCGCGCCCGCGGTTTTTGTCCCACACGTAACGCACGAAACGCTGCCAGCGGTTCTGCGGCTGCCGGAGCTTGTCATGCGCCTTGGCGAATTTGCGGTCGCGCTCGACGCTGCGTTTGACCAGCTCGTGCAGTTCGCGCATGGTGATGCCGCCGGGGCCTTTGAGCTTGTCGGGATCGGGTTTGTCGGGCATGGTCCGTCACCGTGAACAGGAACCGGTATGTTAAACTCGCTGCCATCGATTGGCGAGTGAAAACACCATGTCCGGCAACACCTTAGGCAGGCTTTTCTGCGTGACCTCGTTCGGCGAGTCCCACGGGCCGGCGATCGGCTGCGTGGTCGACGGCTGTCCGCCGGGCTTGGCGTTGACCGAGGCCGACATCCAGGCCGAGCTCGACCGCCGCAAGCCGGGCACTTCGCGCCACGTCACGCAGCGGCGCGAGGAGGACAGGGTGGAAATCCTTTCCGGCGTGTTCGAGGGTATCACCACCGGCACGCCGATCGCGCTGCTGATCCGCAACACCGACCAGCGCAGCAAGGATTACTCCAAAATCAAGGACAGCTTCCGTCCGGGGCACGCCGACTACACCTACTGGCAGAAGTACGGCATCCGCGATTACCGCGGCGGCGGGCGCCAGTCGGCGCGCGAGACTGCGGTGCGGGTGGCGGCGGGAGCGGTGGCCAAAAAATGGCTGCGCGAAAAATACGGCGTCGTGATCCGCGGCTACATGGCGCAGCTGGGTCCGATCGTGATCCCGTTCAAGTCGTGGGAGGCGGTCAATGACAATCCCTTTTTTGCACCCGATGCCGACATCGTGCCGCGGCTCGAGGAATTCATGGACAAGTTGCGCAAGTCCGGCGATTCCGTAGGCGCGAGGATCACGACCGTGGCGAGCGGCGTGCCGGTCGGCTGGGGCGAACCGGTCTACGGCAAGCTCGATGCCGATCTCGCCGGCAACATGATGAGCATCAACGCGGTGAAAGGCGTGGAGATCGGCGCCGGCTTCGCCGCGGTGACCCAGAAAGGCACCGAGCACTCCGACGAGATGACGCCGCAGGGTTTTGTCACGAACAACGCCGGCGGCATTCTCGGTGGCATTTCGACCGGGCAGGACATCGTGGTCAGCGTCGCGGTGAAACCGACTTCGAGCATCCGCCTGGCGCGCCATACCATCGACACGCAGGGCAGGCCGACGCTGATCGAAACCCATGGCCGGCACGATCCGTGTGTGGGCATTCGCGCCACCCCGATCTGCGAGGCGATGATGGCGCTGACGCTAATCGACCACGCGCTGCGTCACCGCGCGCAGAACGCCGATGTGGTGTGCGCAACGCCGAAAATCCCGGCGCAGGCGCCGCAGTCGGTGATCGACCGGCTCAAGGCCGCTGCGGCGACCGAAGACCCCGACCCCGACGAAGCCTGACGCCGGACGGCGCCGATGCAGCTCATGCTCTACCGGCGTCTGGCCGGTTTTTATTTTTTCTACTTCGCCTATCTCGGCGCGTTCGCGCCGTTTTTCAGCCTCTACCTGGAAGCGGCCGGCATTTCCGCGATCGAGATCGGCGTGCTGATGTCGCTGCCGCAGTTCACGCGCATCGTCGCGCCCCACGTCTGGGGCTGGCTCGCCGACCGCAGCGCGCGCCGTCTGGCGATCGTGCGGCTCGCCGGCAGCGCAGGCATCGCGAGCTTCCTCGGTGTGTTCGCCGGCAGTGGCTTCGCGCTGTTGTTCGCGGTGCTGCTCGCCATGACTTTTTTCTGGAGCGCTGCGCTGCCCCTGGTCGAAGCGACCACGCTCGGCCATCTGGGAGAGGAAACCGCGCGTTACGGGCGGATCCGGGTGTGGGGCTCGATCGGCTTCATCGTCGCGGTGGTGGCGGTAGGCCATGTGCTCGACCGGCTTACGATCGAGGTGCTGCCGGGAATCGTGCTGGCGGCGATGGCGGGCATCCTCGTTTTCTGCTGGCGGATTCCCGAGGCGAACATTCCGCCCCACGCGACCGATGCCCAGCCGATCTGGCACATCCTGAAAAAACCCGAAGTCGTGGCGTTGATTGCCGCCTGCGCGCTGATGGCGGCGGCGCACGGTCCGTATTACACCTTTTATTCCATCCACCTCGTCGATCACGGCTACAGCAAGACGCTCACCGGCTGGCTGTGGGCGCTGGGGGTGCTGTGCGAAATCGGGATTTTCATGGGGATGCCGCGCCTTTATCGCGCCTTCACCCTGCGCCAGATCCTGATCGCGAGTTTTGCGCTGGCGGTGGTGCGCTTTTTGTTGATCGGCTGGGCGGCGGACAGCGCAGCGTGGCTGGTGGTCGCGCAGACGCTGCACGCCGCGACTTTCGGTTCGTTTCACGCTGCGGCGATCGGCGTCATCCACAAGCTGTTTCGCGGCCGCCATCAGGCGCGCGGCCAGGCGATCTACGGCAGCCTCGCTTTCGGGCTGGGCGGCATGATCGGCGGTCTGGCGAGCGGCTATGCCTGGCAGCGGTGGGGCGCGGCCGTCACCTTCACGCTGGCGGCGGGCTGCGCGCTCGCGGGCATGCTGATTCTGTGGTGGAAATTGCGGCTGGACGAACGCTGAGCGACCGATTGCCGGCTTTCCCCTGTTCGGGGGCGGCGCGATGTGCAATAATCCAAAGTTTCCATGAGCTTACGTTGGCCATGACGGCGCAAACCCTCTACGACAAACTGTGGCACAGCCACGTCGTGCACGAAGAAAAAGACGGCACGACGCTGATATACATCGACCGCCATCTGGTGCATGAAGTCACCAGCCCGCAAGCCTACGAAGGGCTCAAGCTCGCCGGCCGCAAGGTATGGCGGCCGGATTCGGTAGTGGCGACCGCGGATCACAACACGCCGACCCGCAACTGGGACAAGGGGCTTGCGGGCATCACCGATCCCGTCTCGCGGTTGCAGGTCGAAACGCTGGACAAAAACATCAAAGAGTTCGGCGCCAAGGCCTATTTCCCGTTTCTCGACAAACGGCAGGGCATCGTGCATGTCATCGGCCCCGAGCAGGGCGCAACACTTCCCGGCATGACGGTGGTATGCGGCGATTCGCATACCAGCACCCACGGCGCATTCGCGGCGCTCGCTTTCGGCATCGGCACGAGCGAAGTCGAGCACGTGCTTGCGACCCAGTGCATGGTGATGAAGAAGTCCAAGGCCATGCTGGTCGCGGTCGAAGGCAAGCTCGGCACGGGCATTACCGCCAAGGACGTCATCCTCACCGTGATCGGCACGATAGGCACTGCCGGCGGCACCGGGCACACCATAGAGTTCGCGGGCAGCGCGATCCGCGACCTGTCGATGGAAGGCCGCATGACGCTGTGCAATATGGCGATCGAGGCCGGCGCGCGTGCCGGCATGGTGGCGGTGGACGACAAGACCATCGACTATGTCAGAGGCCGGCAGTTTGCGCCCAAGGGCGAAATGTGGGACAGGGCGGTGGCTTACTGGCGCACCCTGAAAAGCGACGAAGGCGCGCAATTCGACAAGGTGGTGACGGTGCGCGCCGAGGACATCCAGCCGCAGGTGTCGTGGGGCACTTCGCCGCAGATGGTGACCGGCATCGAAGGCAGGGTACCCGATCCGGCGCAGGAAAAAGACCCGGTGCAGCGCGAATGGATGGAGCGCGCGCTCAAGTACATGGCGCTCGAGCCCGGTACGCCGGTCACCGCGATCAGGCCGGACAAGGTGTTCATCGGCTCGTGCACCAATTCGCGCATCGAGGATCTGCGCGCGGCGGCGGCGGTGGTGAAAGGCCGTCACATTGCGAGCAACATCAAGCTCGCGCTGGTGGTGCCCGGCTCGGGTCTGGTCAAGGCGCAGGCCGAGGCGGAAGGTCTCGATAGGATTTTCACCGCGGCCGGTTTCGAATGGCGCGAACCGGGCTGCTCGATGTGCCTCGGCATGAACGAGGACCAGCTGTCGCCGGGCGAGCGTTGCGCTTCGACTTCCAACCGCAATTTCGAAGGGCGGCAGGGGCCGGGCGGACGCACGCATCTGGTGAGCCCGGCGATGGCGGCGGCAGCGGCGATCGCAGGGCATTTCGTGGATGTTCGCAACTTCAAGTGACGGAGATGACGATGAAACCGATCGCTGTTCTGGTGATCGTGGCGTGGGCCGCGGTCCTGGCCGGCTGCAATACCGTCGAGGGCATGGGCAAGGACCTCAGGAAAGCCGGCGAAAAAATAGAGAAGTCGGCGAAATAGCCATGGAAAAATTCCAATCCCGGGAAGGGCTGGTGGCGCCGCTCGACCGCGCCAACGTCGATACCGACGCCATCATCCCCAAGCAGTTTCTGAAGTCGATCAAGCGCACCGGCTTCGGCCCCCATCTGTTCGACGAATGGCGTTATCTCGATCGCGGCGAACCGGACCAGGACTGCAGCGGGCGTCCGCTCAATCCGGATTTCGTGCTCAACCAGCCGCGTTACCGCGGTGCGCAGGTGCTGCTCACGCGCGAGAATTTCGGCTGCGGCTCTTCGCGCGAGCACGCGCCGTGGGCGCTGCTGCAGTACGGTTTTACGGCGGTGATCGCGCCGAGTTTTGCCGACATCTTCTACAACAACAGCCTCAAGAACGGGCTGCTGCTGATCAAGCTCGATGCCAAAATCGTCGACAAGCTGTTCCAGGAAGTCGAGGCGACGCCGGGCTACCGTCTGGCGATCGATCTCGAACAGCAGACCGTGACCACTCCCGGCGGCGAAAGCTTCAAGTTCGAAATCGATCCGTTCCGCAAGCATTGTATTCTGAACGGACTCGACGACATCGGGCTCACGCTGCGGCATGCCGACAAGATCAGGGCGTTCGAGGCGAAGCATCGTCGCGAACAGCCTTGGCTGTTCGCGTGAGGCGTGAAGCGATAAGCGATAGGCGACAGGTGTGACGTCGCCAAGCGGTTTTTCTCTTCACTCCTTACACCTCGCACATTTTGGGAAAAATGATGAAAATCGCAGTATTGGCCGGTGACGGCATCGGCCCGGAAATCGTGGCCCAGGCCGTCAAGGTGCTGAAGGCGCTGGCGCGCGACGGCCTCAGGGTGGAGCTCGAGGAAGCGCCGTTCGGCGGCGCGGGTTACGACGCTTATGGCGATCCGCTGCCGGCGGTCACGCTCGAGCTGGCGCGTCAGGCCGGCGCCGTACTGTGTGGCGCGGTCGGCGGGCCGAAATACGACGCCTTGCCGCGCCCGCAGCGCCCGGAACAGGGCATTTTGCGCATCCGCAAGGAACTCGGACTGTTCGCCAACCTGCGCCCGGCGCTGCTCTATCCGCAACTCGTCGGGGCTTCGACGCTCAAACCCGAAGTGGTGTCCGGGCTCGATCTCATGATCGTCCGCGAACTCACCGGCGACATCTATTTCGGCGAGCCGCGCGGGCGGCGTATCAACGCCGCGGGGGAGCGCGAAGGCTACGACACCATGCATTATTCGGAATCCGAGATTCGGCGCATTGCCGAAACCGGCTTTCGCACGGCCCTGAAGCGCAGCCGAAAGCTGTGCTCGGTCGACAAGGAAAACGTGCTGGAAACCAGCCGGCTGTGGCGGGAAGTGGTGACCGACCTCGGCAGGCAGTATCCGCAGGTCGAGCTCTCCCACATGTATGTCGACAACGCAGCGATGCAGCTGGTGCGCGCGCCCAGGCAATTCGATGTCATCGTTACCGGCAACCTGTTCGGCGACATCCTGTCGGACGCGGCCTCGATGCTGACTGGTTCGATTGGCATGCTGCCGTCGGCCTCGCTCGATGCCGCCGGCAAGGGGCTCTACGAACCGATCCACGGCTCGGCGCCCGACATTGCCGGAAAAAACATCGCCAATCCGCTGGCGACGATATTGTCGTCGGCCATGATGCTGCGTCATACGTTCAATCAGGAAGCGTGGGCGCGTCGCATCGAGAACGCGGTCGAGAAAGTGCTGAGCGAGGGCTATCGCACCGCCGATATATTCGAAAGCGGCGCGAAAAAAGTCGGCACGAGCGAAATGGGGGACGCGGTGGTAGCGGCCTTATAAGGCAGCGAAGGGCGAAGAGGAAAGCGGGAGGTGAAGGGGGAAACCCCGGTTGTTCCCGCGCTGGGAATCGCGGGAGCTTGTTAAAATCAGGCTGTTGGTTTTAAAGGCAATTATCATGAAAAAAGTGGGTTTGATCGGATGGCGCGGCATGGTGGGTTCGGTGCTGATGCAGCGCATGCAGGCGGAAGGTGACTTCGACCTCATCACCCCCGTTTTCTTTTCGACTTCGCAGGCCGGCGGCAAAGGACCGGCGATCGGCAAGGCGGTGCCCGCCGTCAAGGACGCGCGCGATATCGACGAACTCGCGGCGCTGGAAATCCTGATTTCATGCCAGGGTGGCGATTACACCAATGAGGTCTACCCGAGGCTGCGCGCCGCCGGCTGGAACGGCTACTGGATAGATGCCGCTTCCGCACTGCGCATGCAGAAAGACGCGGTGATCATCCTCGATCCGGTCAACAGGGACGTGATCCAGCAGGCGCTCGCGAAAGGCATCAAGAACTATATCGGCGGCAATTGCACGGTGAGCCTGATGCTGATGGCGCTGGGCGGGCTGTTCAAGGCCGGGCTGGTCGAGTGGATGACGGCCATGACCTATCAGGCGGCTTCGGGTGCGGGTGCCCAGAACATGCGCGAGCTGGTGCAGCAGATGGGTGTGGTGCACGACTCTGCCAAAGGCCTGCTGGAGGCGCCGGATGCGGCCATCCTCGAACTCGACAGGGCGGTTGCCGACACCCTGCGCCGCAAGGATTTCCCGGCCGCCAATTTCGGCTATCCGCTGGCCGGCAGCCTGCTGCCGTGGATCGACAAGGATCTCGGCAACGGGCAGAGCCGCGAGGAATGGAAAGGCATGGCGGAAACCAACAAGATTCTGGGACGCGATGCCGACCCGATTCCCGTCGACGGCATCTGTGTGCGGATAGGCGCGATGCGCTGCCACAGCCAGGCGCTCACCATCAAGCTCAAGCGCGACGTGCCGCTGCCCGAAATCGAGAAGCTGCTCGCAGCGGCCAACGAATGGGTGAAAGTCATCCCCAACCAGCGCGAGGCGACGTTGCGGGAGCTCACGCCTGCGGCCGTCACCGGCACGTTGAGCGTGCCGGTGGGCAGGCTGCGCAAGCTGCCGATGGGCGGGGAGTATCTCGCGGCATTCACGGTCGGCGATCAGCTGCTGTGGGGCGCGGCCGAACCGCTGCGGCGCATGCTGCGCATCCTGCTCGAAGCCGGTGCCAGGCAGACCGCGCCGGTCTCGGTGGCCGCCTGATCTCCTGTCCCGAAGCCAGCGGATACCGGCGCCGCCGCGCGTTCTTCCGGCGCATCGTCATGGCATTTTCGTAACCGCGGAAATGCCGGGATCATTTAACGGAAAACCCGATTAAAAATAGCCGGATCAGAACGTATTATCAGGGGTAATATTAGCTTGCGCCGCTAAATGTTTGATGCTAGCTTAGTTATTTGCAAAATAACCCCGAAGGTGGCGTTGTGCGCAATATCGCTCTGAAACGCTGGGTATCGGCGATGCTGCTTTTGCTGATGCCGTGGGTTGCGGGCGCAGCCGGGCTGGGGAGGCTCGTCATCCTGTCGCCGCTGGGTCAGCCGCTCAATGCGGAAATCGATCTGGTGGCGGTGGAAAAGGAAGAACTCGCTACCCTCGCGGTGCGTCTTGCCTCCGCCGAAGCCTACAAGCAGGCGAATTTGCAATACAGCCCGGTATTGTCCGGCGTGCGGCTCGGCATCGAGAAACGGCCCAACGGCGAGCCTTATATCAAAATCGTTTCGGCCCGCCCGGTCAACGAAGCTTTCATCGATCTGCTGGTCGAGCTGAGCTGGGCGACGGGCCGCATCGTGCGCGAATACACGGCGCTCATCGATCCGCCCGGATTCGCGCCCGAGCCGGCCGCTCCCGCTGCGGCAGTCGCGGTTCCCGAAACCCGTCCCGCGCCGGCATTGCCGCCCGCGGCGGCGACACCTGTTGCGCCCGCGAGGAAAACGGCCGTTGCTGCCGCGCCGCGCGCCAAAGACTATGGCCCGATTCAGCGCGGCGAGACGCTTTCGGCAATCGCGAGAAGCGTCAAACCCGAGGGCATTACGCTCGAGCAGATGCTGGTCAGCCTCTACCGCAGCAATCCTGACGCTTTCATCAACGACAACATGAATCTCGTGAAAAGCGGCAAGATCCTGCGTGTGCCGGCAAATGACGAGGTGATGGCGGTGACGCCGCAACAAGCGGTCAAGGAAGTGCGCTTGCACGCGGCCGACTGGAACGCCTATCGGCGCAAGCTCGCCGCTGCCGCGCTCGCGGCGCGGGAGTCCTCCACCGCGGCGGCTGGCAAAATCACCGTCAGGGCGGAGGACAAATCGGCGGCAAAAGAAGCGAAAGACGTGGTGCGCCTGTCCAAAGGGGAGCCGCCCGCGAGTGGTGGCGCCGCAGCGGGCGAGATGGCAGGCCGTTTGCGTACACTGGAGGAAGAGGCCGTCGCGCGGGAAAAGGCACTCAGAGAAGCCAACGAGCGCATTGCCCGGCTCGAAAAAACCATCCAGGACATGCAGCGCCTGCTGGAAATCAAAAGCGCCGGCATGGCGGCAGCGCAACAGAAAGCGGAATCCGCGGCAAGCGCGCCCGAGGCGCCGTCCGCGGTCAAACCCGAAGCCGGGGCTCGGCCGGAACCCGCCCCGGCCACGGCGACAGCGGCGCTCGAAGCGAAAAAGGAGGAGGCGCCCGCTGCTGCCGCGCCGGCAGACAAGCCCGCAGCCCCGGAAAAAGCCGAGCAGCCCCAGCCCAAACCCAAAGCGGTTCCGCCGCCGCTGCCCCCCGAACCCGGTTTCATCGACACCCTGCTCGACGAGCCGCTCTATCTTGCGGCGGCCGGCGGGGTGATCGTGCTGGGCGGGCTCGCTTTATGGATGGCGCGCCGTCGTCGTGCCGCGCCGGCCGCGGCAGCTGCGCGCGAGCCGGTGGAACCGTCGTCACCGCCGCCGGCCAGGGATGTCGCGGGTAGTCCGGAACTGGCGGCGGCAGCCGCAGTGGCAGCCGCTGCTGCCCCGG
>JBKBXX010000008.1:0-45359 GCA_046313915.1 Burkholderiales bacterium
GGACAATCACGTCCGGGGAAAGCTGTATATGCTTCAGCAGCCGATAAAAGTGCTGGTCGTAGAGGATTGCGAAGATGATGCCGAGCTTCTGCGCTCCGAATTGACGGGCATTTGCGGTCATCTGGAATACAGGCGCGTCGATTGCGACGTCGACATGCGCGCGGCATTGCAGGACCACGACTGGGATCTCGTGATTTCGGACCATACGATGCCCTGTTTCAGCTCGATCGAGGCGCTGAGCGTGCTCAAGGAGAGCGGCAAGGACATTCCGTTCATCATTTATTCCGGCAACATCAGCGAACAGATCGCGCTGTCCTCGCTGCATAACGGCGTCCATGACTACGTGAGGAAGGGCAACGTCGCCAGACTGATTCCCTCGATCAAGCGCGAGCTGGAAAACGCAGCGGTGCGGCGCGCCCGGATGCGCGCCGAGAGTCACATCCGCAAACTGGCGTACTACGATGAGCTCACCGGCCTGGCGAACCGCAATCTGTTTTTCGAGGAGGCGAACCGGGCACTGAGCGCGAAATCTGCCGCTGGCGGACTGGCGGCGGTTTTTTTCATCAACCTCGACCGTTTCATGCGCATCAATCATGTCGTTGGTTTCATCAAGGCCGGCGAACTGCTGCGGCAGGTCGCGGCCCGCCTGGGCGAGTGCGTCGGAGACAAGGGCATCCTGGCGCGGCTCGGCGGCGACCGATTTGCCGTTTTCAGGGGCGACCTCGAAAGCCACGCTGACATCCAGCTGGCAGCCGATGCGATCATGCGCTGCTTCGCGGCGCCGCTGACAGCCGACAGTGTCGAGTTCTACATTACCGCCAGCATCGGAATTTCCGTCTATCCGGGTGACGGCAGCGATATCTCGGCCTTGCTGATCAATGCCGAAGGCGCGGCTTCTCTGGCCAAGAAGCTGGGCGGAAACAACTACAAATACTACGTCAGGGAAATTGGCGAGACGGCATCCGAGCGTCTGGCGCTGGAAGCGGCGTTGCGCAAGGCGGTGGAGCGCGACGAGCTGGTTTTGCATTATCAGCCCATGGTCAATCTCGCCACCGGCGCCATCACGGGAAGCGAGGCGCTGGTGCGCTGGCAGCACCCCGACTACGGCATGCTTTCGCCGGACAGGTTCATTCCGCTCGCGAACGAGATCGGGATGATCGTCGAAATCGGCGAATGGGTGCTGTCGCAAGCGTGCCGGCACACCAAGCGGTGTCATGACAAGGGCCTGTTCCCGCTGACGATTTCGGTCAATGTCTCGGCCGCACAGTTCGGACACCCCCGGCTGCTCGACCAGGTAGCGGATGCTCTTGCCGGAAGCGGACTCGACCCGCAGTGCCTCGAGCTGGAAATCACCGAGTCGGTCCTGATGCAGGATTCGGAGACCACCATCGACATGCTGCGGGCGCTGAAAAAAATGGGAGTCAAGATCTCGCTGGATGATTTCGGCACCGGCTATTCGTCGCTGAGTTATCTCAGCCGCTTCCCGATAGACGTCCTGAAAATAGACAAGTCATTCATCCGTGGCATCAATCGCAACGGCGATGACCATGCGATCGTGCGCGCGATAGCGGCGCTTGCGCAAAGCCTGAATCTTTCGGTCGTCGCCGAGGGAATAGAGTCGGCGGAACAGCTCGAACCGTTACGACGCGAAAGATGTGACAGGGTGCAGGGGTTTTTTTTCAGCAGGCCTTTGCCGGCAGACGAATTCATGGAATTTCTCTTCGCCAGACGCCGTCTGAATTCGGACCTGGCGAAGCGGCAGGAACGTCTTGCCATCTTCGATGATGCGGCGGTGATGGGAACAGTGCATTGAAACGACACATATGAAACATTATTCCATTGATCTACCGGAGAATTGTGAAAATTGTGAGACGCGCCGCGGTCTTCGTGTAAGAAGAATTCCTACGCAAGATTGAGCGGCGTGCTTACAAAAGGTTTGGAAAAGTACATCTTTTTCCGGATTCGGCGATCGCGTAACAATGCAGGTGTCATCATTGACCCATGGATTGGAGACTCGAAATGAATCCGGAGCAAATGGCTGAGGAAATCAGGGAAGTCAATCTTGCATATATGCTGCTTGCCAAGCAGATGGTGCAGCAGGACAAGGCGGCCGCAATTTACCGGCTGGGAATCAAGAAGGAGCTCGCTGACATCATCGAGAACCTGACCCATGGGCAGATCATGAGAATGGTCGGTGCGAATCTGCTGTTGTGCAGATTCCGGATCGACGATCGGCTGGTCATGGAAATGCTGGCCAACCACGGCCACAGTCATGCAATGTCGCAGTCACACGCGGCGATACTCATGGCTGGCCAGCCGCTGGAGCAAGCCGCGTAACGCGGTCTTCGAGGTCAACAACGGAGACATTCATGCGCAACAAGAGCATGTTATCGGAAGCGCGGCAGATTCAACTGGCCAGTGAGCTGATCCGTCTCGGCGCGCGGCTCCAGGTGCTGGAAGGCGAGACCGACCTGAGCCGTGAACGGCTGTTGAAATTGTACAAGGAAATCAAGGGTGTTTCCCCGCCAAAAGGGATGTTGCCGTTTTCGGTGGACTGGTTTCTCAGCTGGCAGGCGAACATCCATTCGTCGCTGTTTGTCGATATTTACCGTTTTTTGCTGGCGCATACCGACTGCCGCGGCATCGAGGCGATCATCAAGAGCTACAAGCTTTATCTCGAGCATGTCGTGGCCGGTGAGCTCGAATGCGTGCTGAGCATGACAAGGGCGTGGACGCTGGTGCGCTTCCTGGAAGGGCGCGTGCTGAAAGCCGTGCCATGCGTGAAATGCGGTGGCCACTTCGTGATGCATGCGCAGGATCTTCATGCGAATTATGTTTGTGGATTGTGCAACGTTCCATCGCGTGCCGGCAAAACCAGGAAAGCCCGGCACGCCGGGGTGACCGATTTGCCGAAACTGGCTGCCTGACCCGCTGTCCGCAGGGGCGGTCGCGCCGGATGATGCCCGGCGCAGAATGCTTCTGCCACCGCTTCCCGGCTTCTGCGGGCGGAGCGAAACGCGACGGGACAGGATGCCGGCTCCGGCCTTTCTGTCGCGGCATGTTTTCCGCCGACCGCAAAACGCGTGGACGCGGTGCGGAAAATTGCAGGACGTTTGCACCTTTATTTGGGAATTCGGGTGCAATACGGCGTGCTACGCTAGTCCGATAAAGGGTTGTTTACTGGGCGCGCGGCCTGACCGGGTTGCGAAGGAAATTTGCGGTTGGTTTGACGGGCAGGCATCACGCTATGCTGGTTTTCCTCGGTTATTTCGTCATCCTCGGCGCGGTCTTCGGCGGCTATGCGCTGGGTGGCGGGCATCTCGGCGCCATGTGGCAGCCGACGGAGCTGGTGATCATCGCCGGCGGCGCCCTCGGTGCCTTCATCGTCGGCAATTCCGGCAAAGCCATCATTGCAACCCTGAAATCCCTGCCGCGGCTGCTGCAGGGCTCGCAATATACCAAAGCAACCTACATGGAGCTGATGGGGTTGCTTTACGAAATCCTGTCCAAGGTCCGCAAGGAAGGGTTGATGTCGATCGAGGGCGACGTCGACAATCCCGCGGAAAGCCCGCTGTTCACCAAATATCCCAAGATCCTCAAGGATCATCACGCGGTCGAATTCATGACCGATTATCTGCGGCTGATGGTGGGTGGCAACCTGAACGCCATGGAAATCGAGAACCTGATGGACAGCGAAATCGACACCCACCACCACGAAGGGGAGGTGCCGGCGCTGGCGATCCAGAAGGTGGGCGACGGTCTTCCGGCGTTCGGGATCGTCGCCGCAGTGATGGGCGTGGTGCATACCATGGGATCGGTGGGGCTGCCGCCGGCGGAGCTGGGCAGGCTGATCGCGGCGGCGCTGGTGGGAACCTTCCTCGGCATTCTGCTCGCTTACGGTTTTATCGGCCCGCTCGCGAGCCTGCTGGAACACAAGCTGCATGAATCATCGAAATTGCTGCAATGTATCAAGGTCACGTTGCTTGCCAGCCTGAACGGCTATTCGCCGGCGTTGGCCGTCGAATTCGGCAGGAAAGTGCTGTATTCGACCGAGCGTCCCACTTTCCTCGAACTGGAGGAGCACATCAAGCAGAGCAAGGGCAAATGAAAATGACGGAAGGACGCCGGCATTTTCTTGCGGCCCGATAGCCGATGGCAAAAGACATCAAACAGCAGCCCACCGTCATCAAGCGGATAAAAAAGGGCAAGCACCCCCACCATGGCGGCGCGTGGAAAATCGCCTATGCCGATTTCGTCACCGCCATGATGGCGTTTTTTCTGCTGATGTGGCTGTTGGGTTCCACCTCGCAGGGCGATCTGCAGGGCATTGCCGAGTATTTTCAGACGCCCTTGAAAGTGGCGCTTGCCGGCGGTTCCGGCAGCGGCAACAGCTCCAGCGTCATCCAGGGCGGCGGCAAGGACCTGACGCGCAGGGACAGCGAGATCAGCAAGGGCGACATCAAGGCGCAGAAGAAGACCATCAATTTCAAATCGGCGGAGGCGCAGCTCGAGCGCCTGGAATTCGCCCAGATGAAAGGGCTGCAGGGCAAGCTCGAAAAAGCGCTGGAAGCCAACCCTGCGCTCAAGGATTTCCGCAAACAGCTGCTGATCGACATCACCACCGAAGGGCTGAGGATACAGATCGTGGATGCCCAGAACCGGCCGATGTTCGCCATAGGCAAGGCCGACGTGCAGCCTTACATGCGGGAAATCCTGCGTGAAATCAGCCGGGTGCTGAACGAAATGCCGAACAAGATCAGCCTGTCCGGACACACCGATGCCAAACCTTATCCGTCGGGCGAAAGAGGCTACAGCAACTGGGAATTGTCCGCCGACCGGGCCAATGCCTCACGCCGGGAGCTGGTTGCCGGGGGCATAGACGAAGGCAAAATCGTGCGGGTGGTGGGGCTCGCCTCTTCGGTGCTGCTGGACGCCAACGATCCGTTCAACCCCATCAACCGACGGATCAGCATCATCGTGATGAACAGAAAGGCGGAAGAGTCGGCCAAATCGGACGGCGCCTCCTTGCGCAGAGACGCTGACGCCGCGGGCAGCCCGGCGGTTCCGCCTCAAGTCCAATGAGAATCGAGGGACGCAGTGGCTAAACCCGCAACCGATTTTGCCGTTATCAGATGATAGAACGGCGACAAGCCGGCGCGCGTGCGTACCGGTTTCGACACACGCTCGCCGGTCAGGAAACAGTGAACGGAGGCCTTGATGGCAGATAAAAACATGAGATTCCTTGTGGTGGACGATTTTTCCACGATGCGCAGGATTGTGCGTAACCTGCTCAAGGAATTGGGTTTTACCGACGTCGACGAGGCCGAGGACGGTGCGGTCGCACTGCAGAAACTCCGCAGCATCCCTTTCGATTTCGTGATTTCCGACTGGAACATGCCCAACATGGACGGCCTCGCCCTGCTGAAGAGCATACGGGCCGACGAACAACTGAAGAAACTGCCGGTTCTGATGGTCACCGCCGAGGCCAAAAAGGAAAACATCATTGCTGCCGCCCAGGCGGGGGCCAGCGGCTATGTAGTCAAGCCCTTTACCGCGGCGACACTCGACGAGAAGCTGAGCAAGATCCTTCAGAACATGGCTAGCACGCCGGTCTGACGGATTCAAAGACATTCAAACCAATAAGTGAGCCGGATCGTGACCCAAGCCACCCATCTGCAGAATGACACGGAAGATCTCGAGGCACTCTTCGACAACGCGGCGAAAGGCGGGTCGGAGGCTGCCAGCAACGAAGCTTCCGCCGTTGCCGCCGTTTCCGTAGCCAAGGAGGGCAGCGACATGGACAAAGTGCTGTCGCGGGTCGGACATTTGACCCGCGTGCTGCACAACAATCTGCGCGAGATCAGCTACGACAAGCTGATCGAGAAGGCCGCCGAGGCGATTCCGGATGCGCGTGACCGGCTCAACTATATTGCCACCATGACCGAGAACGCCGCGCAGCGCGTGCTGAACGCGACAGACGTTGCGCAGCCGATCCAGGACAAGCTCGCCAAGGATGCCAAGGAGCTGTCCGAGGATTGGCAAAAGCTCTACCAGCGGCAGCTCAGCATCGATCAGTTCAAGGAGCTGCTCGATCGCACCCGCATGTATCTGGACGATGTCCCGGGGCATGTCGGAGCAACCAATGCCCAGCTCCTGGAAATCATGATGGCGCAGGACTTCCAGGACCTGACCGGGCAGGTGATCAAGAAAATCACCGACATGGTACAGACCGTGGAACAGGAACTGGTGCAGCTGCTGCTCGACAATGTGCCGCCGGAGAAAAGAGCGGACAATGCCAGTCTGCTGAACGGTCCGGTAATCAATGCCGACGGTAGGCCCGATGTCGTCACCAGCCAGGACCAGGTGGACGACCTGCTGGAAAGCCTCGGCTTCTGACACGCACCCTGCCCGACCACGGATTCCGGCCGCTGGCGAAGCGCCGCTTCGCCGGCGGCGATTTCCGTCCCGCCGCTTCTCCTTTTTTACGCGTCTTCCCGCAACGCCGGAACCCGGCGTGTTCCCAAATAGCGGCAGGAATGCCCGCCTGTTCACCGCATTGAACGACTAGCCGGCGTTCAATAATCTTTGCTCGACATCGGGAGTGGGATGTGAGCGAAGAGAGCGATCTGGAACGAACGGAATCTGCAACACCCAAGCGCCTGGAAGAGGCGCGGGAAAAGGGGCAGGTTGCACGTTCCCAGGAACTTTCGACGTTTGTCGTCCTGCTTGCCGGCGCGGGCGGCCTGGTATTCATGGGCGGCAGCCTTTTCGAGCGAGTGTCCGGCGTGATGAAACGCGGGCTGCAGTTCAGAAGCGGACCGGCTTCCGATCCCCACTTGATGGTGACGGCTTTGCACGAATTGATGGGGGATGCGCTTCTTGGGCTGCTGCCCCTGTTGGCGTTGGTGCTGGTTGCGGCACTGGCGGCGCCGCTGCTCCTCAGCGGCTGGATATTCATCCCGCCCAAACTCGATTTTCAGCGTCTGAGCCCGGCCCATGGACTGGGTAGGATGTTTTCATTGCCTGGCGCGGCCGAACTGTTCAAGGCGCTGGCCAAGGCGCTCGTGATCGGCGGCATTGCCGCGTGGGTGATGTGGCATAACCGGGAAGCATTGCTGTCGCTCACCGGCAATTCGATCGAAAGCGGCTCTGCGCAAATGGGCAGTTTGCTGGGATCCAGCATCCTGACGGTGGTATGCGGCATGCTGCTGATCGCTGCCATCGATGTGCCATACCAGCTGTGGAGCCATTACAACAAACTCAAAATGACGCGCGAAGAAGTGCGCCAGGAAGCAAGAGAGAGCGAAGGCGATCCGCACCTCAAGGCACGTATTCGCAGCATTCAGCGCGAGGCCGCGCGGCGCCGCATGATGGCCGAGATCCCCAAAGCCGATGTCATCGTTACCAACCCCACGCATTATGCCGTGGCGCTGCGCTACAGCAGCGATACGATGCGCGCACCGAGGGTGGTGGCCAAGGGCGCGCATCTGCTGGCGCAGCGTATCCGTGAGCTGGGCGAGGCGCATCGCGTCCCGATCATGGAAGCGCCGCCACTCGCCCGGGCGTTGTATCACCACACCGAGCTCGGCGATGAAATACCGGAAACGCTCTACACCGCCGTCGCCGAGCTTCTCGCTTACATATTCCAGCTGCGGCGTTATCGGGAATCTGGCGGCCCGCTGCCGGTTGCGCCGCTGGATTTGCCGGTTCCCGACGGCCTTGATCCTGAGGCAGGTGTGAAATGAACCAGAGTATCGGCTTGCCTGCATTGATCGGCAGCAAAGCCAGTTGGCGCGGGCTGGCGGGCCCCGTGCTGATCGTCATGATCCTGGCGATGATGATTTTGCCGTTGCCGCCGTTTCTGCTCGATGTGCTGTTCACCTTCAATATTGCGCTCGCAGTAATGGTGCTGCTGGTCAGTCTTTACGCGATGAAACCGCTGGATTTCGCGGTGTTTCCCACGGTGCTGCTGGTGACCACTCTGTTGCGGCTGTCGCTCAACGTGGCCTCCACCCGGGTGGTGCTGCTGGAAGGGCATACCGGCGCGGATGCCGCCGGCAAGGTGATCGAAGCTTTCGGTCATTTCGTGGTCGGCGGCAACTACGCTGTGGGCCTCGTGGTATTCGTCATTCTAGTGGTGATCAACTTCGTGGTGGTGACCAAGGGCGCCGGACGCATTGCGGAAGTGAGCGCGCGTTTCACCCTCGATGCGATGCCCGGCAAGCAGATGGCGATCGACGCCGATCTCAACGCGGGACTGATCGGTGAGGAGGAGGCGCGCAAGCGCCGTGCCGTGATTGCCCAGGAAGCTGATTTTTACGGTGCCATGGACGGCGCCAGCAAGTTTGTGCGCGGTGACGCGGTCGCCGGCATCATCATCATGCTGGTCAGCATTGTCGGCGGCTTCGCGGTCGGCGTGCTGCAGCATGATCTGGACATCGCCGCCGCGGCCCGCAACTACACCTTGCTGACGATTGGCGACGGTCTGGTGGCACAAATACCGGCGCTGGTGATTTCGACCGCTGCGGGCATCGTCGTGAGCCGTGTGTCGACCGACGAAGATGTCGGGCAGCAGATGATAGGGCAGCTGTTCAGCAAGCCGCAGGTGCTGATGCTCACGGCGGGCATACTCGGCGTAATGGGCGTGATACCCGGAATGCCGCACATGGCGTTTCTGCTGCTCGCCTTGTTGCTCGGCGCCGGCGCCTATTTGCTGGCGAACAAAGCCGCCGCCGTCGAACCTGCTGCCGCCGTGGCGAGCATGGAAGCGCCGCCCCAGGAAGCGCAGGAAGCCACGTGGGACGACGTCACCCCCGTCGACACTCTGGGGCTCGAGGTCGGCTATCGCCTGATTCCCCTCGTGGACAAGAACCAGGATGGCGATCTGTTGCGGCGCATCCGGGGAATCCGCAAGAAATTCGCCCAGGAAATCGGCTTTCTGGTGCCTGCGGTGCATATACGCGACAACCTCGGGCTGCGTCCCAATGCCTACCGCGTCACGCTCAAGGGTGTGGAAATCGGCAGCGGCGAGGCTTACGTCGGCATGTACCTTGCCATCAATCCGGGGCACGCGAGCGGCATGCTCCCGGGCACCGCGACGCAGGATCCCGCTTTCGGCCTGCCTGCCGTGTGGGTGGATGCAGCACAGCGCGAACAGGCGCAGGCTTTCGGCTACACCGTGGTCGACGCCAGCGTGGTCGTGGCAACCCATATCGATCAGCTGATCCACAACCATGCGGCAGAGTTGCTGGGCCGTCAGGAGCTGCAACAGCTGCTCGACAGACTCAATCGCGATTCGCCGAAACTGCTCGAGGATGTGGTGCCGAAACTGCTGCCTGTCACAACAGTGCAGAAAGTCATGCAGAACCTTTTGTCGGAAGGCGTGCACATCCGGGATCTGGCATCGATCATGGAAACGCTGGCGGAACATGGGCCGCGCACCCAGGATCCCATGGAACTCACCGCTGCCGTCCGTGTCGCGCTGGGCCGTGCCATCACCCAGCAGATTTATCCCCACGGCGCCGAACTGCAGGTGATCGCGCTCGACTACGAGCTGGAGCGGGTGCTGACCCAGGCGTTGCAGCAGAACGCCGCGCAGCCGGCAGGCATCGAGCCCGGGCTTGCCGATACACTGGTGCGGGAAGCCCAGGCCGCCGTCCAGCGCCAGGAGCAGCAGGGGTTCCCGCCGGTGTTGCTGGTTCCGCCGCAACTCAGGACAGTGCTGTCGCGTTTCCTGCGGCGCGCGATCCCGCAGCTCAAGGTCATTTCCCATTCTGAAATTTCGCATTCGGGAACCATCAAGGTTACGTCCATACTCGGAGGTAAAGTGTGAAGGCCAGAAGCTTTTTTGCCGAAACATCGCGCGAAGCATTGCGTCAGGTGAAGGACGCGCTCGGCCCGGATGCCGTGATTCTGGCAAACCGGAAAGTCGAAGGCGGCGTGGAAATCGTGGCCATGGGAGGAAAGGAGATTGCGCAGTTCGACGGCCATTCCGGCTCGGCCGTCAAGGGACGGGATGCGGTTGCAGAACGACAGGCGCCTGCCATCAGAAAAATGGCTGTGTCGCCGGAAAAGCCGGTTGCGTCATCGCCGCAGAATCCGGTGCCCGATGCCACCACCCAGAGCCTCATCGCCGAAATCAAAATGCTGCGCGGTCTGGTGGAGGAGCAATTGGCCGGTCTCGCGTGGGGCGAAAGCCAGCGGCGCGAACCCGCCAAGGCGCAATTGCTGCGCCTGATGCTGAACGCCGGCTTCAGTGCCTTGCTGTCGCGTCAGGTGCTGGAGAAAATGCCGGCCGGCTGCGACTTCGAAAAGGGGCTGAAATGGATCAAGGCGGCGCTTGCCCACAATCTGCGCATTGCGCCGGACGCCGATAATATCGTCGACCGCGGCGGCGTTTATGCGCTGGTGGGTCCCACCGGTGTGGGCAAAACCACCACCACGGCCAAGATCGCGGCGCGCTGCGTGGTCAAACACGGCGCCGACAAGCTGGCGCTGCTCACCACCGACAGCTATCGCATCGGCGGTCACGAACAACTGCGCATTTACGGCAGGTTGCTGGGTGTCACGGTGCACGCCGTGAAAGATGCGGAAGACCTGCGGCTGACGCTGGCCGAGCTGCGCCACAAGCACATGGTGCTGATCGATACCGTGGGCGTGGGGCAGCGCGACCAGGTCGTGCTCGAGCAGGAAGCGATGCTGGGAGGCTGCGGAGCGGATATCAGGCGCATGTTGCTGCTCAATGCCACTTGCACCGGCGGCACGCTCGACGATGTGGTGCGGGCGTTCCACGGCGAGAGCGCACACGGCTGCATCATCACCAAAATGGACGAAGCGGTGAATCTCGGCGTGGTGCTCGATACCGTGGTGCGCAACAGGCTGGTGCTGCATTTCGTGGCGAATGGCCAGAAAGTGCCCGAAGACCTGCACCCCGCAAATGCCCCCAATCTGACGCACTGCGCATTCGAGCCGCAGACCGGCGAATCGCCGTTTGCGTTGTCGGACAACGAATTTTCCCTGGTGGCGGCGGGGCTGGCGGCGGTGGGCGGGGCGGGTGCGGCGGCGTCCCGCGGCCTCGCTGCCGCAGGCGGGGTGTTCCATGGCTAGGATCACGGGAGATCAGGCTGACGGCCTGCGACGCCTGCTCGCCAGAAATTCGCTGCGCATCATCACGGTTGCGAGCGCCACCGCCGGTGTCGGGAAAACCAGTTGCGTCGTCAACCTTGCCGTGGCTCTGGTGAAAGCCGGGCGCAATGTGCTGATCCTCGACGAAAGCGCAGGACGCAGCAATGTGAGCGGCGTCCTGGGAATCAATGCGCGCTACGATCTGCTGGACGTCATCAATCGCGACAAGACGCTGGAACAGGTATTGGTGGCGGGGCCGGAAGGCATTTGCGTGCTGCCGGCGGCGCGTGGCGTCGCGCGCCTTGCCGGGATCGGCCGCGAAGACCAGGACCGGCTGATCGCGTGCTTCGGCAGGCTGCCCAATCCGGTCGACGTGGTGCTGGTCGACACCGCGACCGGCAACGGTGGCAAAGCCTTGCCGGTCAGTCTTGCCGCGCAGGAGACGATGCTGGTGTTGTCCAAGTCGACAACCTCCATTACCGGCAATTATGCGCTGATCAAGACCATGAGCCTGCAATACGCGAAACGCCATTTCGGGGTGCTGGTGAACAAGGTCCGCACCGAACGCGAGGCGAAAGCCATTTTCCTGAACATGGCGCAGGCGGCGCAGCGTTACTTGTCGGTATCCCTCGATTACCTGGGTTTCATTCCTCCCGATGACAAGCTCGAGCGCGCGACGGCGCTGTGCGCGCCGGTAGTGGAAGCCTTCCCCGCGGCTGCGTCCGCCATGGCTTTTCGCGCGATGGCAGGCGCAATGACAGGATGGTCCCGTCGGGGAGGGGGGGAAGAAAGTATCGAAGGTTTCATGCAGCGACTGATTCAATCGAGCCGCCTTGGCGCGGCAAGCATCGGAATATAGGCCCGTCTATGTATACCGCGACCGGAAGCGTCGACAAGCAGCAATACATCAATCAATTTGCGCCGCTGGTGAAGCGCATCGCCCATTACATGATGGCGAAACTGCCCGCTTCGGTGCAGCTGGACGACATCATCCAGGCGGGCATGATCGGCCTGCTGGATGCCGTCAGCCGCTACCAGGGATCGCTAGGCGCGCAGTTCGAATCCTATGCCGCCCAGCGCATACGCGGCGCCATCCTCGACGAACTGCGGCAGGCCGACTGGCTGCCGCGCAGCATACGCAAGAACATGCGGCGGATCGAAGCCGCGGTGAGCAAGCTCGAGCAGCGTCTGGGGCGGCCGCCGACCGAGCCCGAGCTCGCCCGCGAAATGGGTATGCCGCTCGCCGAGTATCAGGAAATGCTGCAGGATTCACGCGGCTGCCAGCTCATCTATTTCGACGATCTCAAAGGCTCCGACAGCGATCACTTTCTGGACAGCCACCGTATCGAAAACGATGCCAATCCTCTCGAAATGCTGATCGACGAGAATCTCCGCGGGCTGCTGATCAAGGCCATCGAGGAGCTACCGCCGCGGGAAAAAATGGTGATGGGCATGCACTACGAGCAGGAGCTCAACCTGCGGGAGATCGGCGAAGTGCTCGGCGTGAGCGAGTCGCGGGTCTGCCAGCTGCACAGCCAGGCGGTCGCACGCCTGCGCGCCAAAATGAAGAAACTGTGATCCGGTTTTAACGATGCCCGTCCGTAGCCGTAGCTGGCGACGCGGGCGGCAGCGATCTGGCGCATTGCGAAAACGCCCGTTGCCGTTTCAGACGGACGGGAGCGCGGGCCGGTGAATGTTTTTTTATGCTGCGCCGAGCTGCCGCGCGTGGGATACCGGCAGTGCTTGGCCGTGGGGGCCATACAATGCCGGGGCGCCGCAGGCGATTCCCAGGGCCGTGAGCATTTGCTGGTGATGACGCAGTTGCAGGTTGATCAGGGCACCGTTGGCCTGGTTCAGTGCGCGCGCTTCTTCCGCGAAACGCCGCAAATCGCGCCACGCCGCGGCGGCGCCGGCATTCCGTGAATGGGCGGCGATCCATGATTCCATGCCCTGCGCATCGGGGCTGAATCCCGCCGCCGCCAGATGACGTGCGCGCTGCTGGGCGAGCGCGCTCAACTGCTGGGCCATTTTGAGCTTGTCGCGCGCCAGGGTTTCCAGGCGTTCCGCGACGCCGTCCCGCAGCGCTTCCTGCTCGGTTTTCAGCAGACCGACGAATTCCCCCGCGCCGTTGCGTTCGATGAGCAGGTTGGCTATGAATTCAGCCGCATTCGTCACCGCTTTCATTGGATCCTGCGCCCGCCATCGTGCGGTTGCAACAGTTCTTTTACCGTATCGAGGAGCCGGTCGGCCACCACTTCGGCATTGACCTTGAAGCGGCCTTCGCTGATTGCCTGCTTGATTTCCTCTACCCGCGCTGCGTCGAACACCCCTTCGCTGGCGAGGCTGCTCTCGATCGACTGCAGTTGTGACGAAAGAGGGCTCAGCTCGACCTTTTCGCTGGTATCCACAGGCGGCGGATTGGCATTGCCGGCCTTGTCGGGGCGTTTCGTGGTCTCACCGGTAGCGATGCCGACCACGGTTTTCGTCGAATTGTCGATTTTCATAGATAAGTCCCTCAGTATTGGCCCACCGCGTTTTGTTGAACGGCACTTTTTCCCTGAACTTTAGGCCGCGGCCACAAAAAAATTCAACAGTTTCATTACGGCAGCCCGAAACAAAACTTTAGCCCGCCCGCTTCAAGGGCGCATCTCCACTACGGCGCCAGCGCGGGCAACACCGCTCACCACCTGCCCCGACTGGACGCGCACCTGCACCGGCTGGCCTTCGGCAGCCGCGGTGAGCGCCTTGCCTTCTGCGCTGACGCTGAAGCCCCGGCCTTGGACGACGAGTTTAACTGATTGATTTTGCTGAATTATTGTGGGTGAGCGCAGCATGTCGTGGCGCAGCGGCTGGCCGGCGCCGACATTGCTCGTCAGCGTCTTGCCGAGAACGTGGCGGGCGTCGGTCAGGATGCCGGCGGGCATCTGCGTGAGATCGGCTTGCTGCAGGGTGATGTCGGATTCCGTGAGAGGCTGGTTCTGGGCCAGCGGCCGGGCGCTGTGCACCACTTCCGCGGTGACCCTCACTTCGACCGGAACATAAATGAGCCACGGGGTCGCCCCGTTGCACCGCACCCCCACGGAGGCCTTGCCCCACAGGCGGTTGCCCGGCGGGACAAAAGGTTCCAGTGCCGGGCACGCCGGCAGATTGAGTCCGGTTTCGACCGTGCCCACCGCAAAGTTCACCTTGCCCGGCAAGCCGGCGGTCTCGCGCCGCAGATGGTTTTCCACGGCTTTCCTGACGGCCAGCGCCTCCTGCTGGCGTGCGGGTTCCGACGCGGTGGCGGGAAAGGCGGTCAGCAGCATCAGTCCCGCGAGATAACGACAAAAGAATCGGCTGGTCATGGCTCGCAAAAAGTCGGTTGGTTGTGCCGGTGCTTTCTTGCCGCGACCGGCAAAAATTGCCGCAGCGATGCCATGGTAGCAGCGGGCGCGCCGCGTCGAGCCGAGAACAGAGGTCGATTCCGGTCGTTATTCCAGCCGCCGCGGGAAAGGGGGCGGGAATAGTATCGCTGGCACGGCTAATGCTTAACGGCAAGCGCGGAAATCAATTGAGGCTCAAGGAGGGAAAATGGTCTCCAAACTGGATCAGTTGTTGCACTTTCACCAGACGGCATTGAACCTGCGCACACAACGCCAGCAGATTCTCGCCGGCAACATCGCCAACGCCGATGTGCCGCAGTTCAAGGCCAGGGATATCGATTTCTCCAAGGCTTTGCAAAGCGCATTGTCGCAGGGCGGCGCACGCGCGGAAGCCGTGCTGGCGGCGACCTCGCCGCGGCATCTCGCCCCCGTGGCGGGCAGCGGCAACGCGCCCGATCTGCAGTACCGCGTGCCCCACCAGGACAGCGTGGACGGCAATACCGTGGACATGGATGTGGAACGCGCGCAGTTTGCCGACAACACGGTTCACGTCGAAGCCAATCTCATGTTTCTGAGCAGCCAGATCAAGACCATGCTGGCGGCGATCCAGGGCTAACCGATCATGTCATTGTTCAATGTCATAGACATCGCCGCTTCGGCGATGGCCGCACAGTCACAGCGGCTTAACGTGGTGGCAAGCAATCTGTCGAACGCGGACAGCGCGACCAGTTCCAGCGGCCAGCCGTACCGCGCCCGTCAGGTGGTGTTCAGCACCGCGCCCGTTTCGCCGCAAGGCGCGGCCGGCGTCAAGGTGACCGGCGTGATCGAGGATCCGTCGCCGATGAAGCTCGTGTATGAACCCAAGCATCCCCTCGCCAACAAGGAAGGCTACGTGACCATGCCCAATGTCAACGTGGTCGAGGAGATGGTCAACATGATTTCGGCATCGCGCTCCTATCAGAACAGCGTCGACATGATGAATACCGCGAAAACGCTGCTGATGAAGACGTTGACGCTCGGACAGTAGGGCAAAGGAGAAAAGATATGGCCATAGTGCAGGACGTCACCACGACCCAGGGTTTCGCGGTTCCCGCCGCTTCCCCGCAGAAAGCCGCGGCCGGCGGGATTTCCGGGACCGAAGACCGCTTTCTCAGGCTGCTGGTCACGCAGTTGAAAAACCAGGATCCGCTCAACCCGCTGGACAACGCCCAGGTCACCTCGCAAATGGCGCAGCTCAGCACCGTGAACGGCATCGAAAAACTCAACACCACGCTGCAGTCGATGGCGACCAGTTTCAACGCCGGCCAGTCGCTGCAGGCCACCTCGATGATCGGACGCGGCGTGCTGGTTCCGGGCTCGGCGATCGTCCTCGAGGCGGGTGCGTCGTACGCCGGAATCGAACTGGCGGGGCCGGCTGATCAGGTGGTCGTTTCCATTCGCGATGCCGCGGGCAACGTGGTGGAACGCATGGACATCGGCGCCCATGCCGGGGGCATAACTGCGTTCCAGTGGGATGGCGCCACGGCCAATGGCACCGCCGCCCCCGGCAACTACAGCTTCACCGTCGAGGCGGCGCAGGCAGGCAAGCAGGTTGCCGCCACCCCGCTGTCATTCGGGCGTGTCGTGGCGGTGACGCCGGGAACCCAGGGTGCGCAACTCACCGTCGGTGAGCTCGGCAGCATCGCTCTCTCCGACATCAAGCAGATCATCATGTAAGCAGTCGCGCAGCGCCCGAAACCGGACTCTACGGCAATCACAAGGAGCAACAGATGAGCTTTCAGCAGGGATTGAGCGGACTGAACGCCGCTTCCAAGAATCTGGACGTGATCGGCAACAACGTCGCCAACGCGAGCACCGTCGGCTACAAGCTGTCGCAGGCGAAATTTGCCGACGTGTTTGCCAACACGCTCAACGGCTCGGGCGGCACCCAGATCGGCATCGGCACCAAGATCTCGACTGTCGCCCAGCAGTTTTCCCAGGGCAACATCACGGTGACCAATAATCCGCTGGACATCGCGATCAACGGCAAGGGGTTCTACCGCCTGAGCAACAACGGTGCGATTTCCTATGCGAGAAACGGCCAGTTCCAGCTCGACAAGAGCGGCTACATCATCAACGGCGACGGCTTGCGCCTGACCGGCTATGTGGCCAATTCGAGCGGCGTGCTCAATACCGCGGTGCCGCAGGAGCTGCAGATCCCGGCGAGCGACTTGAGCCCCAATCCGACCAGCAAGGTGGGCGCGGTCATCAACGTCGATTCGCGCGCAACCGCGCTTGCCCCCGCGAGCTTCGATCTGACCGATCCGGCGACCTACAACTACTCCACCTCGGTGGCAGTCTACGACAGTCTCGGCAGCTCGCACACGCTGTCGCTGTATTTCGTCAAGGATTCCGGTGTCGCGAGCGGCCTGGCATGGCAGGTTTTCGCGGCGAGCGACGGCACGCAGGTCGGTTCCGCCGCGGTGGGCACGCTCACGTTCAATTCCAACGGTGCCATCGACACCACGGCGACGACCCTGCCTTTCAGCCTGTCCGTGCCCGTGACCACCGGTGCTACCACGCCGCTGGATTTCAATCTCGATTTTGCCGGTTCCACCCAGTTCGGCAGCGGTTTCGGTGTCAACGCGCTGTCGCAGGACGGCTATACCTCGGGACGTCTGTCGGGATTTTCGGTCGGTGCCGACGGCATGATCCTCGGGCGCTATACCAATGGCCAGTCGGGCAGCCTGGGGCAGGTGATCCTCGCGAATTTCACCAATCCGCAGGGGCTGCAGCCGCTGGGCAACAACGGCTGGGCGGAGACGTCTGACTCAGGTCCGCCGCTGATCGGTGCCCCCGGTTCTGGCAGCCTGGGGGTGTTGCAATCGGCGGCAGTGGAAGATTCGAACGTCGATCTGACCGCGGAACTCGTCAACATGATCACCGCGCAGCGGGTATATCAGGCCAACGCCCAGAGCATCAAGACCCAGGACGCGGTGCTGCAGACGCTGGTGAACCTGAGGTAGTGACGAATGCCGGCTCGCGCTCGAATGGTCTTTCCCGATAACCGCGGCGGATTTACATGGACAAGCTGATCTATGTCGCAATGACCGGAGCGGCGCAGACGCTGAACCAGCAGGCGACGGTTTCCCACAATCTCGCCAACGTCGGCACCACCGGTTATCGCGCCGAGTTCAACGTGTTCCGCGCGGTGCCGGTCATCGGCACCGCGGCGCCGACGCGCGCGTTCGTGGTCGATTCCACGGTGGGGGCCAGCTTCGCGCCGGGCCCGATCCAGAAGACCGGCCGCGAGCTCGACATCGCGCTCGAAGGCAGGGGCTGGATCGCGGTGCAGGCGCCCGGCGGCGGCGAAGCCTATACCCGCAGCGGCAGCCTGCGGGTCAGCGCCAACGGTCTGTTGCAGACGCGGGAAGGTTTCAATGTCCAGAGCGACGGCGGTCCGATCTCGATTCCGCCGGATACCAATATCGTCATCGCCAAGGACGGCACGATTTCCGCTATCCCCAGCGGCAACCGCCCCAACAACGTCCTCAACGTCGGCCGCATCAAGCTCGTCGATCCTCCCGAGTCGCAGCTGGTCAAGGGCGGTGACGGCCTGTTCCGGCTGCGCGGCGGTGGTGAAGCGCCGGCCGATCCGGCCCTGAAGCTGGTGAGCGGTGCGCTCGAAGGCAGCAACGTCAACGTGGTCGAAGCGATGGTGACCATGATCGCGCTGGCGCGCCAGTTCGACATGCAGATGAAAATGCTGCAGAACGCCGAAAACAATTCGCGCCAGGCAAGCCAGATACTCAACATGAACCGATAAAGGCACACCGACATGATACGTTCACTATGGATTTCCCGCACCGGCCTCGAAGCCCAGCAGCTGCAGATGGATGTCATCGCCAACAATCTGGCGAACGTCAGCACCAACGGTTTCAAGCGCGCGCGCGCGGTATTCGAGGATCTGCTGTATCAGACCCTGCGCCAGCCCGGCGCCCAGTCCTCACAGCAGACCCAGCTGCCTTCGGGTCTGATGGTGGGCACCGGCGCACGCCCGGTAGCGACCGAGCGCCTGTTCACGCAGGGCAACCTGATGCAGACCGGCAACAACCGCGATGTCGCGATCCAGGGCAACGGTTTTTTTCAGGTAGCGCTGCCCGACGGCACCACCGCCTACACGCGCGACGGCTCGTTCCAGACCGACAGCCAGGGCCAGCTGGTGACCGCCAGCGGGTTTCCGATCCAGCCGGCGATCACCATTCCGCCCAATGCGCAGTCGATCACCATCGGCAAGGACGGCACGGTGACGGTGCTGGTTCCGGGCAATCCGCTGCCGGTGCAGGTGGGCACCATCCAGCTCGCGGGTTTCATCAACCCGGCGGGCCTGCAAAGCTACGGCGAAAACCTCTACCTGCAATCGGCTTCCAGCGGCACGCCGACGCCCAACGCTCCCGGCACCAACGGCCTGGGGACGCTCAACCAGGGTTATGTCGAAACCTCCAACGTCAATGTGGTCGAGGAACTCGTCAGCATGATCCAGACCCAGCGCGCCTACGAGATCAATTCGAAAGCGATCCAGACTTCCGACCAGATGCTGCAGAAGCTGGCGCAGCTCTAGGATGCCGCGTGAATGGTGTGAATCGAAAGCCGGGGAATCGATATGAGAACCTTGTTGCGCGGTCTTGAACGGCTCGCCGGCGCCGCCTGCCTGGCGCTGGCGGCTTGCGCCACCACGCCGCCCACCAGCGTGCATCAGCCGCTGTCGGTGCGGCCGCAGCCGTTGTCGGCTGCACCTGACGGCAACGGCGCGATCTACCAGCCGGTGCTGTACGCACAGGCGGGAACGCGCTACATGCCGCTGTTCGAAGACCGGCGCGCGCGCAACGTGGGCGACACGCTGGTCGTTGCCATCAACGAAAAGATCAACGCCAGCAAGAAATCCAACACCAACACCAACCGCAACAGCAGTTCCAGCTTCTCCGTTCCCACGGTGTTCGGGCTGCCCGGGAAAAGCCTGCAGGGCGCGGAACTGGCGGCGAATTCCTCCACCAGTTTCGACGGCAAGGGCGAGAGCGCGAGCGCCAACGATTTCACCGGCACCATCACCGTGACGGTGATCGAAATCCTGCCCAACGGCAACATGGTGGTGAGTGGCGAAAAACAGCTCGGCATCAACCAGGGCTCCGAATACATCCGCTTCTCCGGCGTGGTCAATCCCACCACCATCGTCGCGGGCAATACCGTGTCTTCGACCCAAGTGGCCAATGCGCGCATCGAATACCGCGCCGACGGCGCCATCGACAGCGCCCAGGTCATGGGCTGGCTCACGCGGTTTTTCATGTCGTTCCTGCCGTTCTGAGGCACAAGTTGATGATTTTAAATAGGTTTTTATATAGCCTTGCCGTCTGCGCCGCAGCGGCGTCGGTTTTTTTTCCTGCGGCGTCGGCCAACGCCGAACGCATCAAGGATCTGGTGACGATCCAGGGCGTGCGCAGCAACCAGCTGATCGGTTACGGCATCGTGGTGGGGCTGGACGGCAGCGGCGACCAGACCACCCAGACGCCGTTCACGGTGCAGAGCCTGACCAACATGCTGGGACAGCTCGGCGTCAACCTGCCGCCCGGCACCAGCTTGCAGCTGCGTAACGTCGCCGCGGTGATGGTGACCGCGACGCTGCCGCCTTTCGCCAAACCCGGCCAGGCGATCGACGTCACCGTGTCGTCGATGGGCAACGCCAAGAGCCTGCGCGGCGGCACGCTGCTGATGACGCCGCTGAAAGGCGCCGACGGCGCGGTCTATGCCATGGCCCAAGGCAACATCCTGGTGGGCGGCGCCGGCGCGTCTTCCGCGAGCGGCAGCAGCAGCGTGCAGGTCAATCATCTGAGCGTCGGACGCATCACCGCCGGCGCGACCGTCGAACGCGCGGTGGCTACGCCGCTGGGGCAGGGCGAATTCATCAATCTGGAGCTCAACACTACCGATTTCACGACGACGCGGCGTATCGTCGATGCAATCAATACCCATGTGGCCGAAGGCACCGCGACCGCGCTCGACGGCCGCGTGATCCAGGTGCGCGCGCCAACGAGCAGCGACCAGCGCGTGGCGTTTCTCGCCCAGGTCGAGAACCTCGAAATCCGGCCGGCGCAATCGATGGCCAAGGTGATCATCAACGCGCGCACCGGCTCGGTGGTGATGAACCAGTCGGTGACGCTCGAAACCGTGGCGGTGGCTCATGGCAATCTGTCGGTGATCGTCAGCAGCGAACCGGTGATCAGCCAGCCGGGCCCGTTTGCGCCGCTGGGACAGACCGTGCAGGCCGAACGCTCGAACGTGGAAATCCGCGCCGACAAAGGCGGGCTGGTGATGCTGCAGAGCAGCGTGTCGCTGGGCGAGGTGGTGAAGGCGCTCAACGTGATCGGCGCGACCCCTCAGGACCTGCTGGCGATCCTGCAAGCGATGAAAGCGGCGGGCGCACTGCGCGCCGATCTGGAAATCATCTGACGGGCGGTTACTTACCCATGGCGATCGGTTCCCCCGAAATCAGCGCGAGACTCGCTTTTGACACCCAGGGCGTGGACGCGCTGCGCGCGCAGGCGCAACGCGATCCCGACCGTGCGCTGAAATCGGCCGCGCGGCAGTTCGAAGCACTGTTCATGAACATGCTGTTGAAGAGCATGCGCGAGGCGAGTGCCCAGGACGGCATGTTCGACAACGACCAGACGCGGCTTTATACCTCGCTGCTCGACCAGCAGCTGTCACAAAGTCTGTCCAAACAAGGCGGCATCGGTCTTGCCGACATCATGATCAGGCAGCTCACGCGGCTTTCCGCAGCCAATGCGACCGAGGCGCAGGCGCGAACCGAGGCAGCCGGCGGCCTGCCGGAAGGCGGTGCGCAGACGGCGCCGCCCGCGGCCGGCGCCGTCGCACCGCAGAAGCCGGGCGAGGCTGGTGCCGGCACCCCGGCTGCGATCCGGGATTTCATGGCGAGACATTGGGAAAGCGCGCGCGCGGCGAGCGAGGCCACCGGCGTGCCGGCACGTTTCCTGCTGGCACAGGCAGCGCTGGAATCGGGGTGGGGACGCCAGGAAATCAGGGGTGCCGACGGCGCTGCCAGTTTCAATCTGTTCGGCATCAAGGCCGGGCGCAATTGGTCGGGCCGGGTGGTGGAGACCCTAACCACCGAGTATAGCGGCGGCGTGGCGAGCAAAACGACCGAGCGTTTCCGCGCCTACGGCTCGTACGCCGAGAGCTTCCGCGATTACGCCAATCTGCTGCTTGGCAATCCCCGCTACTCGCAGGTGCTCGCGCAACAGGATGCGGCCGGCTTCGCGCGCGGACTGCAACGCGCGGGTTACGCGACCGATCCTCGCTATGCCGAAAAATTAACAAATATAATCAATGGCATAGAATCAAGATTTGGCGCGATCGGTTAAGGTGCGGCACAGACGCTGCCGTTATAGAGACAAAACGGGACGAGAGCTTCGATGGCGAATGGCATCTTTGGCGTAGGCCTGAGCGGACTCAACGCGGCGCAGCTCGCGCTGCTCACTGCGGGTCACAACATCAGCAACGCCGCCACCCCCGGCTACACCCGCCAGCAGACCGTCCAGGTGAGCAGCATTCCGCAATTGACCGGTGCCGGCTTCATCGGCAAAGGCGTGCAGGTCGCCACGATCAAGCGCATCTACGACGAGTTCCTGACGCGCCAGGTGGCCCAGGCGCAGACGCAGGCGAGCCAGCTCGATGCCTATTACGCCCAGATCAAGCAGATCGACAACATCCTGGGCGATCCCAGTTCCGGACTGTCCCCCGCGCTGCAGGGATTTTTTTCGGGGGTGGACGACGTTGCCGCCAATCCATCTGCGGTGCCCTCGCGCCAGGCGCTATTGAGCAGCGCGCAGTCGCTGGTGTCGCGTTTTCGCGCGCTCGATCAACGTTTCGCGGAAATCCGCAGCGGCATCAACAGCCAGATCGTGAGCAGCATAGCGGCGATCAACTCCCTCGCGCAGCAGGTCGCCGGCCTCAATCACACCATCATGGTTGCCGAGAGTGCGAGCGGCGTCCAGCAGGCCAACGATCTGCGCGACCAGCGGGAACAGCTGGTGGCGGAACTCAACAAGGAAGTCGCCGCCACCGTGGTCAAGCAGGGCGACGGCAGCTACAACGTTTTCATCGGCAACGGCCAGGCACTGGTGGTGGGGAACAATGCACTGAAGCTCGCCGCGACCGCTTCGCCCGCCGACCCGTCACGCATGATGATCGGCTATGCTTCCAGCGGCGGCACGGTCCTGGTCCCCGAAGCGAGCCTGAGCGGCGGCAGCCTCGGCGGATACCTGGCATTCCGCAACGAGACGCTCGACGCCGCCCAGAACGCGCTGGGACGCATCGCCATCGGTCTTGCGCAGACTTTCAACGACCAGCATCGGCTGGGGCAGGATCTGGATGGTGCGCTGGGTGGCGATTTTTTCAAGGTGCCGGTGCCGAAAGTCGTCGCCAACAGCGGTAACAATCCGGCGCACGGCGTCGCCGCCAGCATCACCAGCGTCGGCGCCCTGACCGCCAGCGATTACAGCTTCGGCTTTGACGGCACCAACTACACGCTGACCCGTCTTGCCGACGGAACGAAAACGAGCACCGCGACCGCGCCTTCTGCCGCTGCGCCGCTGGTTTTCGACGGCATCAGCGTCAGCATTTCGTCCGGACCGCTCGCCGCTGGCGAAAGTTTTCTGATCCAGCCCACGCGCAACGGCGCGCGCGATCTTGCCGTGGCGATCAGCGATACCTCGAAAGTGGCGGCCGCCGCGCCGCTCCGCACCGCGGCGGCGCTGGGCAATGCCGGCACGGCCCAGATCGGCGCGGGCGCGGTCAACGGCTTCAACGACAAAGTGGTGATCAGCTTCACCAGCGGCACGGCTTTTGACGTGGTGGACAGCACGACAGGCGCGGTGCTGGCGAAAAACATGGCTTATGTCTCGGGCGGTACCATCAGCTTCAACGGCTGGACGACCCAGATCAGCGGTGCTCCCGTGGCGGGGGACACCTTCAGCATCGACCGGCTGCTCGCCTCCACCACTTCGGGCACCGCCACCATCGCCAATGCGTCACCCAATTCGCCTTCACCGGTGGACTCTTTCCTGACCAATGGCGTGAGGGTGGTTTTCGACAGCGCCACGACTTTCCATCTCGAAGGCACGACCAACAACATCAGCGGCGGCAGCTCGATCACCGGCGGCACGTTTGCGCCGCCGATCGGCACGCTTGCCGACGGCGCCAATGCCGGCATCACGGTGACGGGCGCGGCGGCCGCCATAGGCAGCGGCGGGGTGGGGGCTTATACCTCGAGCGGCGTAAAAACGACCGTGAGCGGTGGCACCATCGCCGGCGTCGGCTCCGGCACCATCACGATCAGCGGCGCGACCCTGACGGTGGAAGGGGGTTCCTATTACGGTTCGACGACCTTCAAGGGAATGGACATCACCATCGACGAGGCGAGCGGCGCCATCACCATCCCTGCCGCGGGCGGCGGCGCGACGGCGTCCACCTTCCACGCGCGCCCCGCGACCGCAATCGCCTACGACAACACCGTTTCCAATCCGCTTTCGGTGAACGGCTGGAGCGCGGCGATCAGCGGCAATGCCGTTGCCGGCGATGTCTTTACCATAGGTGCCAACAGCGGCGGCATTTCGGATAATCGCAATGCCTTGCTGCTGGCGGCGCTGCGCGACAGCAAGCCGTTGCTGGGCGGCAGCGCGACCTATCAGGCGGCTTACGGCCAGCTCGTCAGCAGCGTGGGCAACAAATCGCGCGAACTGGACGTGACGAGCAAGGCCCAGGCCAACCTCGTGGCCCAGACCGAGCAGGCGCTGCAGGCGCTGTCCGGCGTCAATATCGACGAAGAGGCGGCGAATCTGCTGCGCTATCAGCAGATCTACCAGGCGGCGGGCAAGCTGATGCAGATCGCGGACAGCCTGTTCGGCACCGTGCTGGATCTCGGCAGATAAAGGCAACCTCATGCGCATCAGCACCAACACGGTCTACGACAAAAGCATCAGCACCCTGCAGCAGCAGCTCGCCGATTTGCTCAAAACCCAGCAGCAGGTGGCCACCGGCCGCCGCGTGGTGACGCCTTCGGACGATCCGGTGGCGGCGGCGCGCGCGCTCGACGTGTCGCAGGCGGCGGCGGTCAACACCCAGTATTCCGTCAATCGCAAAAGCGCCCAGAGCAGCCTGGGCCTGGAAGAAAGCGTGCTGCAAAGCCTTACCCTGCTGATCCAGGACGTGCGCACCACCGCCGTCAATGCCGGCAACCCCGTCTTGTCGGACAGCGATCGCGCGGCACTTGCCGCCGAATTGCGCAACCGTTTCGATCATCTCGTCGGGCTCGCCAACAGCGCCGACGGTTCGGGCCTGTATCTGTTTTCGGGTTACCAGGGCACCACCCGGCCGTTCACGCCGACCGCGACCGGCGCCCAGTACGACGGCGACCAGGGGCAGCGCCTGGTGCAGATCGGGCCGTCGCGCCAGGTGGCCATCAGCGATTCGGGAAGTGACATTTTCGAGCGCATCAGGAACGGCAACGGGGTGTTCGTCACTGCGGCGAACGCGACCAACGCCGGCACCGGCGTGATCAGCGGCGGCGCGGTGAGCGATTCGACGCTGCTCACCGGGCACGGCTACCGTATCGATTTTTCCGTCGCCGGCGGGGTGACGACCTACGACGTCATCGACACGACGACGTCGACCACCTTGTCGACGGGCAACCCCTTTACCAGCGGCAACGCCGTCGCTTTCGACGGCATCCAGTTCGATATCCAGGGCGCTCCCGCCAGCGGCGACCGCTTCACGATCGCGCCGAGCGGCAACCAGAGCCTGTTCGTGACCTTGAAAAAACTGATCGCGTCGGTCGAGGCGCCGGCCGGCGATGCGGCCGGTCGCGCCCGCCTTGCCAACGGCGTGGCCGCGGCTTTGCGGGACCTCGATCACGCGCTCGACAACGTGCTGCGGGTGCGCGCCGACCTCGGTTCGCGCCTGCAGGAAATCGATGCCCTCGAAAGCCTCGGCGATGACATGGCGCTGCAATACCAGCAGACGCTGTCGCAGCTGCAGGACGTCGATTATTCGCGCGCGGTTTCCGATCTGACACGGCAGCAGAGCTACCTCGAGGCGGCGCAGAAATCATTCCTCAAGGTGACCGGCATGTCGTTGTTCGATTTTTTATAAGTAATTGTTTATGAAGAATATTTTTGTGATGCTTGCGCTCGGGCTCGCCGGCTGCGGGACGCTGGGCACGAACTCGTCGCCGGGCAACGACAGCGCGGGCAACGAAATCAAGACCATCGTTCCCAACAAGTCGCTGAATCTTTCGCGCTCGCTGCAGATCCCGCTCGAGGGCCTGCTGCTCGGCACCGCGATCTATCTGGTGGTGGACCCGCTCAGTCCCAACTGGCGTATCGAGGAGTCGCGCGCGGGCGACGACGCCTTTCGTCTCGCTTTGCGCCGCAAGCCGTTCGCGAGCGGCGGCGAAGGCGAAGCGATGCAGGTTTTGCAACGCCGTGCGGAACAGCTCGCCCGCGACCACGGGCGCAGCGGCTATACGATAGTGGAATTCACCGAAGGCATAGAATCGACGCTGCCGCTGGCGCAGCGGGTGTCCCACGGCGTCGTCCGCCTGCACTAGCAGCGGCTGCGCGCCGCGCCAAAAACTCTCGAGGATATCAGTCGGCGGAAGGGGTGCCGCCGTTCACGGCGGCCACGGCCTGGTGGAATGCTTGCGGCGGCGTCGGGCCGTTCGCCGAATTCACCGACAGTTCGCCGCTCAGCTTCAAGCCATTCCAGACGATCTCGGCGCCGCGTGCTGAAACGGCAGGCCAGCCGCCGGGGGATGCCGTTGCACCATCGTCTGTCGCGGCGGGCCCGGCTGCGGCGGGCGAGGCGGCCTGATGACCGGCGACCGCCGTCAAAGGGTGCGGTTCGGAAAACTGCAGGGCGGGGGAAAGCGGATAGAGCGCAACCGCCACCAGACTGGCGGCCAGTGCCAAGGCCAGCGCCAGGCGGCGCTGGGGCTGGCTTCGAGGCTTGCCTATTTTTCGTTCTGAAACAATTGGTTGGGCATGGTTTTCGTTGGCGGCGGAGGCGGTGGCGAGAGCGGCCGTGGCCTGTTCCAGCGCCGTACGGTGTTCCTGGGCCCGATTTTCGGCGACAGCGAGCGCCGCCTGTTCGGCATCGAGCCGCGCACGCGCCAGTTCGGCGGCCATCGTTTCGGCCTGGGCGCGGGCGGCTGCCGCGGTTTCGGCTTCCTTGTGGATCCTGATGCGGATCCGCGCCGCGGCCTTGGCGGCGGTTTCAGCCGTTGCGCGGGAGCGGGCTTGGTTCATCACCCGTTCTTCAACGGCGATGCGCCCGCGCGCCGCTTCCAGGGCCTCGGTTTCGGCTTGTAGCCTTGCCTTGGCCGCGATTTCGGCGTCATTTTCGAGCTCGGCGCGCTTTTCGGCTGCAGCCAGTGCCAAGGCTTCGGCTTGCGCACGCGAACGGGCTTGTGCTGCCGCCGCTTCCTCGGCTTGGGCGCGGGCAGCGGCGCGCTCCGCGGCTTCGGCGTCCGCCCATTTCCGGGATTCGGTGGCGGCGAGCGCCTGCTGCTCGATGCGGATGCGCTCCTGCTCTTGCTGCGCGGCTGCGGCATCGGTCTCGGCACACGCTTGTGCCAGCGCTGCGGCTTCTTCGTGCGCACGGGCGAGGGTTTCGGCTGCGGTCTGGGCGGCGGCTTCGGCCTGTGCTCTCGAGCGGGCTGCGTCGGCGGCGCGGCGTTCGGCCGCGGCGCGCTGGCGCGCTGCTGCGATCGCGTTTTCCTCGGCCGTGGCCCTGGCGCGGGCTTCGGCTTCGGCGGTGAGTTCTTCGTGGGCGCGGCTTTCCGCCAGCGCCGCGGCCTGCTTTTCGGCGGCGGCGCGTTTTTCCGCGGCTTCCTTCGCCATCGTTTCGGCCTGCTGCCGCGCCCGCGCTTCCTCGGCGGCTACGGCCTCGACCGCCGCACGCGCTTGCGCTTGCTGTCGCGCTTCGAGCTCGGCGCGGTTGCGCGCTTCGGCAGCCGCCCGCGCTTCGCGTTCGGCAGCCGCCCGCGCCTCGGCTGCCGCACACGCCTGCCGGTCGGCGGCGAGGCGCGCGTTGATGGCTTCGAGTTCGCGCGCTTCGGCTTGCGCTCGCGCTTGTGCCTGTTCCGCGGCGAGGCTTTCGGCCTCGGCTTTGGCGCGAACGAGCGCGCTGCTTTCCTGTTCAGCCTGGAGGCGCGTTTCGGCTGCCGCCCGCGCCTTGGCGTCGGCTTCGGCGCGCAGGCGCGTTTCCTCGATGATCGCGTTTTCCGCCCTGGCGCGGGCGTAAGCCTGCTCGGCGGCTTCGGTTTCGGCTTTGGCCCGCGCGTCCGCCGCCGCTTTGGCCTGGGCTTCGGCGCGTGCGCGCGCTTCGGCCGCGGCCTGGGCCTGGGCGTCGGCTTCGGCGCGCGCGCGCGCTTCCTTGACTGCACGCACCTCGGCCCTGATCCGCGCCTGCGTTTCCTCGCCGGCGAGGTTTTCCGCTTCGGCTTTTGCCAGCGCCAATGCCGCCATTTCCTGCTCGGCGCGTGCTCTTTCGAGCGCGGCGGCTTCCGCACGCGCCTCGGCGGTGATGCGTGCGCGTGCTTCTTCCAGCGCTTTCGCTTCGGCCGCCGTCCGCGCTTGCGACTGGAGCATCGCGAGATTTTCCGCCTGCGCGCGTTCCTGGGCGAAAGCGTGGGCTTCCTGTTCGAGCTGGATCCGGATTCTGGCCGCTTCTTTCGCCTTGGTTTCGGCATCGAGGCGGCGTTGGGCTTCGGCTATCGCCAAGACTTCCGCTTTTTCCCGGCCCTGGGCTTCGCGCGCGGCGGCTGCTTCCGCCTCGACGCGGGCGGCAGCCTTCGCCGCGAGCTCCTCTTCCGCCTGGGCGCGACTTTCTGCGGCTTTGCGCGCCGCGGTTTCCGCCTCGAGGCGCAGGCGCGCCTGTTCGAGCGTGCGCGCTTCGGCCTGGGCGCGAGCTTCCATTTCCGCGGCTGCGAGGCGCTCGGCCTCGGCCTGCTCGCGCGCCAGCGCATTGGCTTGTTCCTGCGCCCTGATTTTCGCGCGCGCGTTTTCCGCGGCATCGTTTTGCGCCTGGATTTCGGCGAGCGCGAGTTCGGCGGCCTGCTGCTCGGCGCGGGCCCGGGCTTCGGCGGCCTCCCGTGCCTGTTTCTCGGCGGCGGCCTTGGTCTGGGCGTGGGCGAGCGCTTCGGCTTGCGCCGCGGCGCGCGCTTCCGCTTCCGTGGCTGCCTGTTCGCGGGCTGCGGCCTCGCGGACGGCGAGCTCGACGGCTTTTTGTTCCAGCTGGGCGCGCGCTTCGGCGGCTTCGCGGCCGCGTGCTTCGGCCGCTTTGCGCGCTTTGGCCTTGGCGACCAGCGCGGCTTCGGCGCGAGCCCTGGCGCGTGCTTCTTCGGTGGCGGCGACCTCGGCCGCCGCGCGTGCCTGGGCCATGGCGGCGGCAGTCGCTTCGGCGCGGCCTCGCGCCTCCGCCGCCACGCGCGCCCTGGCTTCGGCGGTGATGTGGGCCCTGGCTTCCTGGATCGCCTCGTCTTCGGCCAGGATGCGTGCTTTTTTCTCGGCGGCGAGCCGGGCGGCCGGCTCTGCCATGATATCCGGAGGCAGGATCGCGTTCGCTACCGGTTCCGGCGCCGATGGCTGTGCGGCAGCGGGGACGTTTTCGAGCGACGGATCGGCTGCGGCGACGGTCTGCAAAGGGCGCGATTGGGCTTGCATTTGTCGTTACAGTATCAAGCTTCGCCGGCGACGGAGGCCGCGAACAGGCGGCAAAAACCCCTCCATTTCACGGCTTCGCGCGAGGCGCTCCACGTCCTGGCCGGCAACGGGCGAATACTCACAGCGGACCGCCGAGCCGCGCCATCGCGCCCAGACCATTTTCGAACAGGCGTGTGAGCGCCGGGGTCAGGAAAGGCAGGACAAGACCGAGCATGAGCAGTCCCAGCGCCAGCGTCAGCGGGAAACCGACGGCGAACAGGTTCAGCTGCGGCGCGGCGCGGGTCAGCACGCCCAAGGCGAGGTTGGCGATCAGCAGCGAAGCGAGCAAGGGCAGCGCCAGCAGCACCCCGACGCGGAAAATCTCGGCTCCCCATTCGACGAGCATGAAAAAAGTCGGCGCTTCCAGCGTTGCAGCGGCGACAGGCAGGGCGGTGAAACTGCCCGAGAGCAGGTAGATCATCTGCAGATGGCCATCCATGGACAGGAAGGCGAGGATGGCCACGATCTCGAGGAACTGGCCGACCACGGGCGACTGCCCCGCGTTTTGGGGATCGAAGAATACCGCGAACCCGAGACCCATTTGCAGCCCTGCGAGCTCGCCTGCCATTTCCACCGCGACGAACACGATGCGGATCGCGAACCCCAGCGCGACGCCGATGACGATCTGCTGCGCGAGAATCAGCAGGCCGAGCAGCGATCCGGGGTCGATCGCGGGCGGCGGCCCCAGCGTGGGCGCCACGATCGCGGTGATCAGCAGGGCGAGCGCCACTCTCACGCGCAGCGGCAGCGCCGGGTTGCTCAATACCGGCGCGCTCATGATGAGCGCCAGGATGCGCGCCAGCGGCCAGAGGAAAGCCGCGAGCAGCGCATTGAGCTCGGCGCTGCTGATGCTGATCATGAAAGCGGCGGAGCGGGGAAGGTGCGCCGGATGGCTAGCCGACCATCAACGGCAGGTTGGTGAACAGGCTGCGCATGTAGTCGAGCAGCACGTTCAGCATCCAGGGGCCGGCGATCACCATCGTGACGAACATCGCCAGCAGCTTGGGGATGAACGACAACGTCATCTCGTTGATCTGGGTCGCGGCCTGGAAAATGCTGACCAGAAGACCGGTCACCAGGGCCGCCAGCAGCAGCGGCGCAGACACCATGATGGTGATTTCCACTGCCTGCCTGCCGATGGTCATTACGCTTTCCGGGGTCATGGACGGGATTTCCTGATGAGGCGTTTTATGAAGGGGGCGCGTCGGGCTTTGCGCTAGGTGTAAAAGCTTTGTACCAGCGATCCGATCAGCAGGTGCCAGCCATCCACCAGTACGAACAGCATGATTTTGAAAGGCAGCGAAATGATGACCGGCGAGAGCATCATCATGCCCATCGACATCAGCACGCTCGCCACCACCATATCGATGATGAGAAAGGGCAGGAACACTAGAAAGCCGATCTGGAACGCCGTTTTCAGCTCGCTGGTGATGTAGGCGGGCACCAGGATCCGCAGCGGCACTTCATCGCGGTTCTGCAGCTCGCCGCTGTTGGAGATTCTGGCGAACAGCGCGAGGTCGGTGTGGCGCGTCTGCCGTAGCATGAACGTCTTGAGCGGCGCACCGCCTTTTTCCAGTGCCTCGTTCATGCTGATGCGGTTTTCCGAAAAAGGCTTGTAGGCCTGGACGTAAATCTGGTCCATCACCGGTGACATCACGAAAAAAGTCAGAAACAGCGCGAGTCCGATCATGACCTGGTTGGGCGGGGAGCTCTGGGTGCCCAGCGCATGGCGCAGCAGCGACAGCACGATGATGATGCGGGTGAAGCCGGTCATCATCAGCAGCGCCGCGGGAAGGAAGGTGAGCGCGGTGAGCAGCAGCAGCGTCTGGATGCTCAGCGTGTAGGTTTGACCGCCTCCCGGCGCCGCCGAGCTGGTGAATGCCGGCAGCCCCTGCTGGGCGAGCGCAGGTGTGCTCGCGATGCCGGCAACCAGGACGAGGCCCAGCAGCGAGCGGAGCCTGGCGCCGCGGCGCGCGCTACCGGCGGGTGCGCGAAACGGCGATTTTTTGCCGGCGATGCGCGCGATGACGCGGCCGGTCGCCATCGACCCGTCGCTAACCATGGTCACGCTTGTCCATCATCTGCTTCAGCCACGCCTGGAATCCGGCCGCTGCCTGTGGCGTGGCAGGGCTGTCGGGCAATCTTTCTTTTCTCGGCATGCTGTGCAGGGCGTTGACGCGCCCCGGCGCGACGCCGAGCACGAGCCAGGTATCACCCACTTCGACCAGCACCACGCGCTCGCGCTGCCCCACCAGCGCGCCGCCGACCACCCTGATCACGCCAACGGCGCCGTGCTGACGCGGGCCGAAGCGCTTGAATGCCCACGCGAGGCCGATCACGGCGAGCAGCACCAGCAGCAGGCCGGCGAACACCTGCAGCATGCCGGCTGCCGGCCCGACCACGGGTGGGGCCACGGCCGCCGCTCGTTCGGCAGCCTGCGCCGGCAGCTCCGCCGTCCATAGTGCGAAGGTCAAGGCGGCGCCGTGAAGCGGATTGCGGATCATCGGCTGCGCCTAGCGGTTGAGTTTGCGGATGCGTTCCGACGGCGTGATGATGTCGGTGAGGCGGATGCCGAACTTGTCATTGACCACCACCACTTCTCCCTGGGCGATCAGGCAGCCGTTGACCAGCACGTCCATCGGCTCACCGGCCAGGCCGTCGAGCTCGACCACCGAACCTTGCGCGAGCTGCAGCAGGTTCTTGATCGCGAGCTTGGTGCGCCCGAGTTCGACGGTGAGCTGGACCGGGATGTCCAGGATCATGTCGATGTCGTTGCGGGTGTCGTTGGCCGAGCTTCCCGAAGCGAGCTGGTCGAAAACGGCGGCAGTGTTCGCGGGGGCTTCGTTGGCGACCGCGGCCTGTTCGGCGAGGGCGGCGCCCCAGTCGTCGGTGCTGATCTGTTGTTCGGCTGTTGGATTGACCATGTTCGTCTCCATTAGAGATTCGGTTTTCTGATGTTGTCGTCCTCATCGACGTCCGGCGCGAGCAGCCTGTTGACCTTGAGCGCATACTGGCCGTTGAAAATGCCGTAATTGCATTCCATGACCGGCACGTTGTCGACTTCGGCGACGATGCTCTTCGGAATGTCGAGCGGGATGATGTCGCCGGCTTTCATCTTGAGTATCTGTTTCAGCGTGATGTTCTTGCGGCCGAGATTGGCGACGAGCTCCACTTCCGCGCTCTTGATCTGCTTGGAGAGCAGGCGCACCCAGCGCTTGTCCACTTCCATCTGGTCGCCCTGGAGACTGCTGTAGAGCAGATCGCGGATGGGTTCGATCATCGAGTACGGCATGCAGATGTGAAATTCGCCGCCGGAGGCGCCGAGCTCGATGTTGAATGTCGTGGTCACCACCACCTCGTTGGGCGTGGCGATGTTCGCGAACTGGGTGTTCATCTCGGAGCGCGCATACTCGAACTTGATCGGGTAGACCGGTTTCCAGGATTTTTCGTAGTCTTCGAACACCACGTTGAGCATGTTCTGGATGATGCGCTGCTCCGTCGGCGTGAAATCGCGGCCTTCGACCCGAGTGTGAAACCTGCCGTCGCCGCCGAACATGTTGTCTATGACCAGGAACACCAGGTTGGGGTCGAAAATGAACAACGCCGTGCCGCGCAGCGGCCGCGCCTGCACCAGGTTGAGATTGGTGGGCACCACCAGGTTGCGCACGAATTCGCTGTACTTGAGCACCCGCACCGGGCTCACCGAGATTTCGGCAGTGCGCCGCATGAAGTTGAACAATCCGATGCGCAGCAGGCGCGCGAAGCGCTCGTTGATGATCTCGAGCGTCGGCATGCGGCCGCGGACGATGCGCTCCTGGGTCGCGATGTTGTAGGGGCGGATCCCGCTGCTGTCCTGATCGTCCTTTTGATCCTCGCTCTCGCCGGTGACGCCGCGCAATAGCGCGTCGACTTCGTCCTGGGAAAGGAATTCCTTGGCCATTGCGGGTTACTGGATGACGAAAGAGGTGAAAAGCACGGCCTGCACCTGTTCCTGGACGGTTGCGGGCGCGAGCGATTTGCGGACCACCGCCAGGATTTCCTCGCTCAGTTTTTCCTTGCCGGCGATGGTGGAAATCTCCGAGGCGCGCTTGCTCGACAGCTGCAGCAGCACGCCGTTGCGGATTTCGGGCATTCTCGCCTTGATCAGTTCCACCGTCGCGCTGTCCTTGACCTTGAGCGCCAGGCCGACTTGCAGGTACTGGTCGCCCGCCTCCGGCTGCAGGTTGACGGTGAAGGATTCGAGCGCGTGGAAAACCGGCGGTTTTTCGGGCTCCTTGGGCGCTTCGGTTTTTTCGGCGCCCGCCTCGTGTTCTGCGCCCAGGAAAAACCATGCGCCCGCGCCAGCGCCACCGAGCACGACGAGCAGCACGATGGCGATCACAAGGCCGCGTTTCTTTTTCTTGGGCGGCGGCGCGGTCTCGGCTTCCGGTGGGGGGGCTGCCGCTTTGGCGGGGGCTTTGGCCATCTGGGTACTCCGTTTTCTGGAATTTTCCCGCGTATTATGTGGGGGAGCACTGCACGGTGATCCGGCGAATAGAATGCCTAAATGCCGTCATCTCGCGTTTTGGCGCCGCGGGCGGATCGCGCCTCTCCTGCATGCAACGCTCGGTTCAGGCGAAAACGTCGACCGTGCCGTCGTTCGTGCGCCGCACGACGGCAATCGCAGATTCCGTGCGGAAAAACGTGCCGCCGTGCTCGTCTGCGCGCCACGACGGAGACGGACCGTCGCCGGAGGCAAAGCCCTGCTGCTGGAATGAACCGTTGCCTACCGTCGCATTGCCCAGCGTGATGCCGCTTTCGGCCAGGATTTCGCGCAGCCGCGGCATCGCGGCTTCGAGGGCTTCGCGCACTGCCGCATGCGGTGAAGCAAATTGGGCGTTGGCGACGGCGTTCTGGTCCGCCGGGGTGACGCTGACCCTGACTTCGAGAGGGCCGAGCTGAGGGGGGTTCAGATGCAGTTGTGCAGTTTGCTGGCGTTCGCCGACGAGCCACACCACTTTCTGCGCGAGCGCGCCGTCCCAGCCGGGAGCGCCGACCTGCGGCGCGAGTTTCATGTCCCGGGAGGCGGCGGCTTCGATCGCAGCGCTGTGAGCGGCGGAAAAGGCGGGCGTCGTCATCGGCGCCTCGTTCGGTGCCGCCGGCCCGCTGGCCGGGGACTGTGCGGACGCGAGGCCATGGGCTGCCTGCAGCCTCGCGGTCTCGGCGGCTCCCCCCACGCCGGGGGTGGCCGCGCGCGAGGCGGGATCGTTGGCCGCGGTGGGCGCAGACCAGTTTTTGCCGTTGACGGCAGAATTTGCCTCGACATTTGCCGCCAGAGCCCCGCCGCCGCTGGCTGCCGGCAGGATGCGCCCATCGTTGGCCGCCGCCGGCAGGAGCCGCCCGTCGTTGGCTGCCACTGGCCGGGACTGGCCGTCGTCGTTGGCTGGCAAAGTCGCGAGCCGCGCCGTCGCGACGGCCGCCGGAGCGGTGGCTATGGCCTGGAATGGACCGCCTGCGTGCGGTAGGGCCGGCGGAGATGCCGGTTGAGCGGCGGGGATGACGGGGGGGGCCACCAGCGTTGCCACGAAATCGCCGATCTCGATGGCGGCCTGCTGCGCATCCGCTGCGGCGTCGCCGCCTTCCGCGGGTTTGGCGGTGGCATCTTTGCCGGGGGTTGCTGGCGCAGCGGCGGTGTCGTCGCGCGCGAGCTCGCGCTGCAGCGCGGCGTCAAAACCGCCGTTTTCACCGGAATCCGCGGCTGCCGCATCGGTCGCGGAGGCGGTGCCATTGACGTTGCCGGCTCGCGGCGGAAGGACGACGTTCAGTATGGGCAGGTTTTCCATGATTTTTTCCGTCTCTGGTCGCTAGATCCGGCCTGTCGTGCAAGCAATTGCTGTGCCAATAAAGCCGCGGCGGGCGGTCACGTCGATGTCTTGTTGTTGAGGGAAATCTTGGCGGCGTGTTCGTCCTGTTCCCGCTGTTCGCGCTTGGCGCTGCGGGTTGCTTCCGTGCGCCGGTTGCGCTCGACCAGCGTGTGATAGGACTTGAGGCGCCGCTGCTCGGCCTGCCATGCGGTTTGGCCGTCCTGCACCCCGCGCTGGGATTCCGCGACCGCTTTGCGCTGCTCGGCGATCGCGGCGTCGAGTTTGGCCATGAAGGCGTGGAAATTGCGCCACGCGGCCTGGTCGATGCCGTTGCCCGCGGTTTCCCGGAAGCGCGCGTAGTAGTCGTCGCGATAGCTCAACAGCAGACGAAGCTTGTGCTCGGCGTCGAGCGAGCTCACGTTGAGCAGCGCAAGATTCCTCGCGGCGAGCTCGGTTTTTTTCTGGGCGAGATCCACCAGCTGGTTGAGCGGCGAAGGCCGTGCCATTTTCTGCTCCTTGTCCTGGTTCATGCAGAGATTCGGTGTGTCCGGGGTGCGCGGTTCAGTGTTGTTCGGCGAGCAGCTGCGCGAGCTTGCCGATGCTGTCGGAGTAGTTCTCCCGTTCTCCCATGTCCTGGCGCAGGAAAGTTTCCAGACGCGGGTAGATTTCGATTGCGCGGTCGAGTTCGGGGTCGCTGCCGGCGACATAGGCGCCGACGCTGATCAGATCGCGGCTGCGGTTGTAACGCGCGTACAGCGATTTGAAGCGCCGCACCATTTCGAACTGCGGCGAGGTGATCAGATTGGTCATTGCGCGGCTGATCGAAGTCTCGACGTCGATCGCCGGATAGTGGCCCTGGTCGGAGAGGCTGCGCGAGAGCACGATATGTCCGTCGAGAATGGCGCGTGCGTTGTCGGCGATCGGATCCTGCTGGTCGTCGCCTTCGGTGAGCACGGTGTAGAACGCGGTGATCGAGCCGCTGCCCGAATTGCCGTTGCCGGCGCGTTCCACCAGTTGCGGCAGCTTGGCGAACACCGACGGCGGATAGCCTTTGGTCGCGGGAGGCTCGCCGATGGCGAGCGCGATTTCGCGCTGTGCCATGGCAAAACGCGTGAGCGAGTCCATGATGAGCAGCACGTGTTTGCCCTGGTCGCGGAAATACTCGGCGATGGTGGTGGCGTAGGACGCGCCTTGCAGCCGCATGAGCGGCGAGGTGTCCGCCGGTGCGGCGACCACCACAGCGCGCGCGAGTCCGGCCTCACCCAGGATGTGTTCGATGAATTCCTTCACTTCGCGGCCGCGCTCGCCGATCAGTCCGACGACGATGACATCGGCGCTGGTGTAACGCGCCATCATGCCGAGCAGCACGCTCTTGCCCACGCCGCTGCCGGCGAATAGGCCCATGCGCTGGCCGCGGCCGACGGTGAGCAGCGCGTTGATGGCGCGCACACCCACATCCAGCACTTCGGTGATCGGGGTGCGCTCGAGAGGGTTGTTGGGACGGTTCTGCAGCGGTGCGCTGTGCTCGGCGTTGAGCGGTCCCAGGCGATCGAGCGGCTGGCCGGTGCCGTCGAGAACGCGTCCCAGCAGGCCCGCGCCGACCGGCAGGTGTTTGGCGAGATCGGTGGCGCGCCGCCACGGATGCCGGGTCGCGCCGATCTGGGGGGGCATCACGGCGGGTTCGGCCGCGGTCACCTGGGCGCCGGGAGTAAGGCCGTAGACGTCGTTGGCGGGCATTAGGAACAGGCGGTCGCCGGAAAAGCCCACGACTTCGGCCTGTACGCTGTTGCCGTTGGGCAGCAGCACGGTGCAGCCGCTGCCCACCGCGACCTTGAGCCCGACCGCCTCCATCACCAGCCCCGCCGCTCTTGTCAAATAACCGTTTATATTCAATGGATTGGAATTTTCCACCGAATGGCTGCAATCGCGCAGGAAAGCGCGCCAGCGTTCGCCGTAAGCCATTTCGCTCATGGCGCGAGCCAAGGTTCGGCGCTGCCGAGTGCGGCCACGACCCGCTGCCAGCGGTTTTGCAGCGTGGCGTCGATGTCGCTGCTTGCGGTCTGCACGCGGCAGCCGCCGCGCGCGAGGCTCGCGTCCTCGACGAGGGTCCAGCCGGCCGCCGCCGGGTGCTCAACCATATAGGCGCGTACCAGCGCCGCATCGTGGGGATGCAGCACGATGCGCACCGCCTGGTCGAACTGCGGCAGGCAGCGCACCGCGTCGCGGATCACCGGCAGCACCAGCTCCGGACGCAACTTGAGTGATTCGCCGAGCACTTTGCGGGCGATGTCGAGTGCCAGCGCCAGCAGCTCGTCGGCCACGATCTGGTCGAGCTTGCCGAGCGCGGCGGCGGCGCCTTGCAGCAGGGTGTGCAGGCGCTGCGCTTCCTGGGCTGCCTGGGCGCGGCCTTCGCGGTAGCCCGCGGCATAGCCTTCCTCGTGGGACTGCTGCTGGATGCGCTCCAGCTCCTCGGCGGTGGGCAGGTCGACGTTGCCGCGTGCCGAGCGCTTGTCGAACGAGGCGAGCTCCCAGCGCCGGTAGGCCGGCATCCGTTCCTTGGGGATGATGACTTCAGACATAGGCGTCGTCTCCCTTGCTGCCCAGCGAGATCTGGCCTTCGTCGGCGAGGCGCCGCACGAGCTTCAGGATTTCCTTCTGCTCGGCCTCGACTTCGCTCACGCGCACCGGACCCTTCGCTTCCAGATCCTCGCGCAACATGTCGGCGGCGCGCTGCGACATGTTCTTGAAGATTTTCTCGCGCACTTCCTCGGTCGTGCCTTTCAGGGCGATGATCAGCGACTCCGACTGCACTTCACGCAGGATCAGCTGGATGTCGCGGTCCTCGATGTCGATGAGGTCATCGAACACGAACATTTCGTCGAGGATCTTCTGCGCGAGATCGGCGTCGTGCTGGCGAATGTTCTCGATGATCGCGTTTTCCTGGGCGTTGGGCATGAAGTTGAGGATTTCCGCGGTGGTGCGTGAGCCGCCCAGCGCGCTTTTCTTGATGTTGTTGGAGCCCGCCAGCAGTTTGGTCAGCACCTCGTTCAGCTCGCGCAGCGCGCCCGGCTGGATGCCGTCGAGCGTGGCGATGCGCAGCGTCACGTCGTTGCGCAGCCGCTCGGGGAAAAAGCCGAGAACCTCGGAAGCCTGGTCGCGGTCGAGGTGCACCAGGATGGTGGCGATGATCTGCGGGTGTTCGTTCTTGATCAGCTCGGCCACCGAAGCCGAGTCCATCCATTTCAGCCCTTCGATGCCGCTCGTGTCGCCGCCGTGCAGGATGCGCTCGATCAGGCTCGCCGCCTTGTCGTCGCCGAGCGCTTTCACCAGCACGCTGCGGATGTATTCGTCGGAAGCCATGCCGAGCGTGGTCTTCTGGTCGGCGACGGTGCGAAAGTCGCTCAGCACGTCATCCATTTTTTCGCGCGAAATCTGCTTGAGACTCGCCATCGCCGCGCCGAGCTTCTGCACTTCGCGCGGCGCCAGGTACTTCAGCACCTCGGCCGCCGCGTCCTCGCCGAGCGACATCAGCAGCACTGCGCTTTTTTCAATGCCTTCACTGCTCATTGCCGGCCATCCAGTCCTTGACGACGTTGGCGACGAGTTTCGGTTCCTGTTGCGCGAGTTGTCTTGCTTCCTGCAACTGCTGCTCGTAGCTCAGGTTGATCTGCTGCCGCACGGCTTCGGCCTGCTTTCCCTGCATCACGGCGTCCGGAAGCACGGCGGGGTCGGGCCGCCGCATCAGGACCTTGAATATCGGCTTCAACACGCCGAGCACCACGTAGAGCAGGACCGCCGCGATCAGCAGATGCTTGCCGATTTCCTTGACGAGCAGCACGGTTTCGGGTTTTTTCCATAGCGGCACTTCCGGGACCACTTCGGGCGGGGTGACGCTGAACGGGCTGTTGACGACGTTCAGGCTGTCACCGCGTTCCTTGTTATAACCCATTGTTTCTTTTACTAAATCTGTCAGCTTGGCGATTTCCTCCGCAGCCAGGGGTTTGTAGCTCGCCTTGCCGTCGGCGTCGGTTTCCCGCTTGTGGTTGACCACCACCGCGACCGACAGGCGCTTGATGCTGCCGGTCGGCTGACGCACGTGACGGATGGTCTTGTCGACTTCATAGTTGATGGTCGAATCCTTGCGGGCATTCAGCGGGGTCGCCGCAGCGCCCGCCGCTGCCGCGGCTGTCGCGGCGCCGCCCGCCCCTTGGGCGGTGATGGGAGCGCTTGCCGGAGGCGGCGGCTGGTTCGACAGCGCGCCGGGCACGCCGCCAGCGGCGCTCGCACCGCCGGTCGTCGATTCGCTGACTTGCTGGCTGCGGACCGCGGCGTCGGCGGCGGTGCCGTTGGGTTTGTAGATTTCCTCGGCGCGCTCGACTTGCGAGAAATCGACATCGGCGGCCACCTGCGCGCGCACGTTGTTCGCGCCGACGATGGGCGCGAGGATGGCCTCGATGCGGCTGGTGTAACTTTGTTCGAGCTCGCGCACGTATTTGAGCTGTCCGGCATCGAGCCCGGCGTTGTTGGCGACACCCGAGGGGGAGCTCAGCAGCGTGCCGTTCTGGTCCACCACCGTCACGTTCTTGACCGGGAGCTCGGCGATGCTGCTGGAAACCAGATGCACGATCGCGTTGACCTGCGAGGGCTCGAGCGTGCGGCCGGGGTAGAGGTTGAGCAGCACCGAAGCGCTGGGTTTCTGCTGTTCCCTGACGAAGACCGAAGGTTTCGAGATCGCGAGATGGACGCGCGCGCTTTGCACCGCCTGCAGCGACTGGATGGAACGCGCGAGCTCGCCCTCCAGCGCGCGCTGGTAGTTGATCTGTTCCAGAAACTGGCTGGTACCCAGCTTCGGGTTTTCCATCAGCTCGAAGCCGCTGATGCTGCCTTTGGGGAGCCCCTGGCTCGCCAGGCGCAAGCGCGTCTCGTGTACCTTGTCGCCGGGCACCAGAATCGCGCCGCCGTCCACGAATTTATAGGGCACGTTCATCTGCTGCAGCGCGGCGATGATCGCGCCGCCATCGCGATCCGAAACGCTCGGATACAGAACGCGGTAGTCGGGGGTCTGGCTCCACATCCACGCGCCTCCCACCACGGCGATGAAGGCGGCGATGACCAGCATCAGCCCCAGCTTTTGCTGGTTCGGCATCTGGGCCAGAACCGTCAGGCGTGGGGCAACGGACTGCGCGGGGTTTGCCACGATATCTGACATGACGCTGTTTCTCTCCTGAAAACCGGCATACTGCGGCACGGCTGGCGTGCCGGCAGGCAGGCGGACCGACGATCTCGCTGCCTGGCTGCACCGCAACGTGCTTCGCTTCACTTGTTCACGCGACGATTATCGCGACATCGCATCGTTTCTATCCGCGGAAAAGACCGGCTTTATGCCCACTTATCTGCGGCAGCCGGTCGCCGCGCGCCTGCTAACCTGCGCCAGTGTGGTAATTCAGGGCCACGAACGAAGGCGTTCAAACGATGACCAGCGTTGTGATGGCGGGCTCCGGAGCGACGGAGCGACAAAACCTGCAGCAGGCGTTTGCGGTGTTCACCGAGGCTTCCGAACAGCTCGCGGACGCCTATCGCGAGCTGCAGGACCAGGTGGCGCGACTGACGCGCGAGCTCGCGGTCGCCAACGGCGAGCTGCGGCGCGAATTTTCCGAAAAACAGGCGCTCGCCCAACGCCTGGGGCTGCTGCTCGCGGCCTTGCCGGCGGGGGTGGTGGCGATCGATGGCGAGGGCAGGGTCGAGGAATTCAATCCGGCCGCGCTAGGGATTCTGGGCGGGCCGCTGCTCGGGCTCGAATGGCAGCAGGTGGCGCAGCGGCTGGAGCCGGCCGGTGTCTGCGGCGAATGGTTCGCTGCGCCTGCGTCGCAAGAACGGCCGCGCCGCATCCGCATCGAGGCGAGCGCGCGCGATGCCGCGGGCGGCCACATCCTGCTGTTGCACGACGTGACCGAATTGCAGCGCATGCACGACGAGCTGCGGCGCAGCCAGCGTCTGTCGGCGATGGGCGAGATGGCCGCGCGCCTTGCGCACCAGCTGCGCACGCCGCTCGCGACGGCGCTGCTGTACGGCGCGCATCTGACCCAGCCGTCTCTGCAGAACGAAGTGCGTGCGCAGTTCGCCGAAAAAATGCTGGCGCGCCTGCGGCATCTCGAACGGCTGATCAGCGACATGCTGTTGTTCGTCAGGGGGGAAACCGGGGTTCTCGAGCAGCTCGCGGTGGCGGATGTGGTCGCGGAACTGCGTCAGGTGATGGAGCCGCAGATGACGCGCCACGGCCTGCATTTCAGCGTCGACGGCAACGGCCAGGCGGTGACGGTGATGGCCGACCACAAGGCATTGTGCGGCGCGCTCGTCAGCCTGCTGGAAAACGCGATCCAGGTCTCGCCGCCGGGCGGCAAGGTGACGCTTAGCTGTGATGTGCAAGGGCAGACGCTGGCATTGCGGGTGCGCGACGAAGGCTGCGGTATCCCTTTCGATCTCCAGGCGCGGTTGTTCGAGCCGTTTTTCACCACGCGCAAGGAAGGCACCGGACTGGGGCTGGCGATTGCGCACGGTGTGGCGCAGTCGCTCGGCGGCACGATCGAGGTGACATCGGCGCCGGGGGCGGGCAGTGAGTTCGTGATGCGTTTGCCCTACGGCGGGCGCGGTGATCGATACGACGACATGTAACTGCGATTTTGAAAGCGAAGTGCCATGATCAAGACATTACCGGTACTGCTGGTCGAGGATGATCAGGATTTGCGGGAAGCCCTGTGTGCGACGGTGCAGCTCGCGGGATACGAAGTGGTGGCGGCGGCTGACGGTCGCGCCGCGCTGGAAGTCCTGGCGCGGCAGCCGGTCGGCCTGGTGATTTCCGATGTCCAGATGCAGCCCATGGACGGTCACGCGCTGCTCGCCGCCGTCAAGGCGAGCCATCCCGCGCTGCCGGTGGTGCTGATGACGGCTTTTGGCGAAGTCGAAAAAGCGGTCGCGGCGATGCGCAATGGCGCGAGCGACTACCTGTTGAAGCCGTTCGAACCGGAAGCGCTGCTCGACCGCGTCGGCAAACATCTGACGAGAGCCGATGCTGCGACCGATGCGAATGTCGTTGCCTGCGATCCGCGCAGCGTCGAGCTGTTCGAGCTGGCGCGGCGGGTGGCAAAATCGACGGTGACGGTGATGCTGAGCGGCGAGAGCGGCTGCGGCAAGGAAGTGCTGGCACGCTTCATCCACCGCCACTCCGGGCGCGAGAAAGGGCCGTTCGTGGCGATCAACTGCGCGGCGATTCCCGAGCATCTGCTCGAAGCCACGCTGTTCGGCTACGAGAAAGGCGCTTTCACCGGTGCGGCGCAGTCGCAGGCGGGGAAGTTCGAGCAGGCGCAGGGCGGAACGCTGCTGCTCGACGAAGTCTCGGAAATGCCGCTCGCGCTACAGGCCAAGCTGCTGCGCGTGTTGCAGGAACGCGAGGTCGAACGCGTCGGCGGGCGCAGGGCGATCGCGCTCGATGTGCGCGTGCTCGCCGCATCCAATCGCGACCTGCAGGCGGCGGTTGGAAGCGGCAGTTTCCGCGAGGACCTGTATTACCGCCTGAACGTGTTTCCGCTGCTGATTCCGCCGCTGCGCGAACGCGTGCAGGACATCGCGCCGCTCGCGCAGCGCATCGTCGCGGCCGTGGCGGAGGAATTCGGCAGGCCGGGGCTTGCATTGAGCGAAGCGGCGTTGCAGCGGCTGCAGCAGCACTGGTGGCCGGGCAACGTGAGGGAGCTCGAAAACGTGATCCAGCGGGCAGCGATCGTCGCGCCGGAGCGCGTCATCGAGGCCCGGCACCTGGCGCTCGACGCCCCCGCCGGCGCGCCGACAGCCGAGCCGCGGGCCGAAGCGCCGATGGACATCAAGTCGCTCGAACGCACGCATATACTCGAAACCCTGGCTGCGGTCAACGGCTCACGCAAGCAGGCGGTGCGGCGCCTGGGAATTTCGGAACGCACGCTGCGCTACAAACTGCAGCAATATCGTCTGGCAGGAGCGAATCTATGAAGACTACGGCGATCGAAGACGTGCTGGTGCAACTGCGCGCGGCAGCGGCAATGGCCGCGGGCAAGTCTTCGCAAGGCGCCGCCGCCGGCAAGGAAGGGCCGCAAGGCGTCGATTTCGGCGCGGTGCTCAAGGGCGCGATCGATCAGGTCAACGCTACTCAGCAGCAAGCGGGCACGCTGGCGCGGCAGTTCGAGCTCGGCGATCCCCAGGCAGGCTTGCAGGACGTCATGGTCTCGCTGCAAAAGGCGAACATTTCCTTCCAGACCATGGTCCAGGTGCGCAACAAGCTGATCTCGGCGTATCACGAGATCATGAACATGCAGGTGTAAGGCCGGTTTTCCGGCAGGGCGGGGCGAGCGGCGCGAACCCGGCCTGCATCAGAACAGGTGCTTGCGCCTCGCGTTGGTTTCCCGCTCGAGCTGGATGATGTAGCGCTGGATCAGCGCGACCGTGCTTTCCGGCATCTCCACGAACTCGCAGCCGATGCGTGTGCACACTTGCCCGTTCTTGAGTTTGTGCGGGAAGGATTTTTTTACGCGCATCGAGAATACGATGCTGCCGATTTGCGGCAGGTCGAGACGGCATCTGGAATAGACGGTGTCCGGCTCCAGCGCGAGTTCCGAGCGCGGGTCGAGCACCGCCATGCCGCCGCAGCTGATGTCGAGCAGCGTCACTTCCACGGTCGACGGGATGTGGCCCGCCGGCATCGCGATCACGCATTTGAGCGGTTTCAGTTCCGGCGTGGCGATGCGGAAACTCTCACGACGCTGCACGCGCAGCAGCGCATCCGGCAGCGCAGTGCCGAAAGCGTCCCTGCCGTCGAAACGGATTTTGCGCACGCCGTTACACGCGAACTGCACTCTCGCCTGGTGGTCGACCGTGGTGCAGATCAGCCGGCTTTCACCCAGTGCCTGCTGGCTGAGTTTGTGATTGTCGCCGTAGTCCATGACCAGCCGGTCGGCGTCGCCGTCGACTTCCAGGATCGAAGTCGAAATGAAGTCCGCATCGCTGCCGAACTGCAGCATGACCGGCGCGCCTTGCTGCATGACCGCGCGCAGGACGAAAAGGATTTCGCCCGGCGAGCGGATCAGGTATTTGCGGTCTTCGTCCGCCACTTCGAGCGGTGCTGCGGTCTTGTCGTATATCGTCATGTGGCCGTTCCACTCCATCAAAGCGGCTCGCCTTGTCTGCCGATCGCATCCTGTGGCGCCGTATCGCCGCACTCGAGGCGGTAGAGCCAGGCCAGCAACTCCGCCACTGCCAGGTAGAGCTGGGGCGGAATATGATCGTCGAGGTCCACCTGCATCAGCAAGGATACCAGTTCCGCCGATTCGTGCACGTAAATGCCGCTTTCCCTGGCGCGGGCGATGATCGCCTCGGCCAGCAGGCCGCGTCCTTTTGCCACCACCCGCGGCGCGGCCTGACCGGTGCGGTAACTGAGTGCCACCGCCGTCTGCCGTGAGCGCTCGGCGTCTGCGGCAGGGCCGCCGCGGCCGTTATTCGTGGCCATCGGTTTGGACTTCGATGCCGCCGACATGGAGTCCCGATCGCTGCATGGCATGGACCAGCGCAGCCTGGCCGCCGCGCAGCCGTGCCGCCGCCGCCGTGCTGTCCGCATTCACCGCGATCCGCAAGCCGTGGGAATCGAGCGCGAGCAGCGCCGTGACCGTTCCCAGTTGCGGCAGCGTGAGCTTGAGGCGGCTGTGCCAGCATCGCGTTTGCGCAGCGTCGCTGCCCGCGGGCGGCTCGCTGCCCACCTCCCAGTCCAGCGTTTGTCCAGGCCACACTTCGCCGCGCCACTGCAATTGACCGCTGTCGAGCGCGACGAGCTGCTGCTGCACCAGCGGCAATGCATCCTTGTGGACCAGCCGCTCCACGGCGGGCGGCGCATCACCCCGCGCCGTTTCGGCGCGCGCAATGGTCGGCGATGCGGGATCGGCGACGGCCGGCGCGCTGTCGTGCTGCACGGCAGCCGCGGTGACCGCTTTTGCGACAGTGGATGCGGCGATGGCCGGCAGCCGACCCTGCGGTTCCTGTAGCAGCTGCTCGCGTGTGCGCTGTCCCGCCAGCCACTGTGCCTGATGCGCTTCGTAGAACAGCCCGCTCTGGGAAAAGGCCTGCCGCAGCCGCGTGCCGAATTCCACAGTATCGGCCGGCGGTTTGTCGAGCACCGGCGTGGCCTGATAGGGCGGGGTGAG
>JBKBXX010000009.1:0-44747 GCA_046313915.1 Burkholderiales bacterium
ACCCAACAAGAACCCGGGCAAACGGCATCTCGGCGGCTGTCGCGTGATCGTTTCAATGCCTTCATGCCACTTCGCGCAATCATGGTGTTTGTTAACCCTGGAATTTCAGAGCTTCCTTAGGTAGGACGGTATGTCCGCCGTCAGCATTTTGTAAGGCTTCGATGCTAATGTGGGCGGCCACGATCAAAAGGCATGATGGCAGGGGCCGCAAGCTTGATTTTGCGGATACTCCGGTATAGCATTATCGGCAAGCAGAAAAGCGTTGCACATGCTGAAATCAAGCCATCCCACCCTCGCCGAGCCATTCTGTCCTGTTGCATGCAAAAATGCGGCAAATGCTTTGCTGTGTAAATCTGAGTATCATTGACCCGCTGCTTAGTTGTTTTCTCGTAACCACGTCTCAAGGAGGAAAAAAATGATCAAGAAACCGCTCGAAGACAAATCCGTGTCGTCCAAACCCAGCGCTTCCCGCCGCAAGTTCCTGACCGGCGCGACCGCGGCGGCGGCCGGCACGGCCATCGCAGGCTTCCCGATGATCGCCAAGGGACAGACCGGCCCGATTACCTTGCGCTGGCAAAGCACCTGGCCGTCGAAAGACATTTTCCACGAATACGCGCTCGACTACGCCAAGAAAGTGAACGACATGACTGGCGGCGATCTCAAGATCGAGGTGCTGCCGGCGGGCGCGGTGGTGCCGGCTTTCGGCCTGCTCGACGCGGTGTCCAAGGGCACCCTCGACGGCGGTCACGGCGTGCTGGTCTATCACTACGGCAAGCAGAATGCGCTGGCGCTGTGGGGTTCGAGTCCCGCTTTCGCCATGGATGCCAACATGATGCTCGCCTGGCATAAATACGGTGGCGGCAAGGAGCTGCTCGAAAAGGTGTACAAATCCATCGGCGCCAATGTGGTGTCGTTCCCCTACGGGCCGATGCCGACGCAGCCGCTCGGCTGGTTCAAGAAACCGATCACCAAGCCGGATGATTTCAAGGGCCTCAAGTTCCGCACCGTGGGTATTTCGATTGACCTGTTCCAGGGCCTCGGCGCGGCAGTGAACGCGCTGCCGGGCGGCGAAATCGTGCCGGCGATGGACCGCGGCCTGCTCGATGCGGCCGAGTTCAACAACGCCACTTCCGACCGCCTGCTGGGCTTCCCCGATGTCGCCAAGGTTTTCATGCTGCAAAGCTATCACCAAAGCGCCGAGCAGTTCGAAATCACGTTCAACAAAACGAAGTACGACGCGTTGCCGGACAAGCTGAAAGCGATCATCGCCCACGCGGTGGAAGCCGCTTCGGCCGACATGTCGTGGAAGGCCATCGATCGTTACTCGAAGGATCATATCGAACTGCAGGTCAAGGACAAGGTGCGCATGTACAAGACACCTGATTCGGTGCTGCAGAAGCAGCTCGAAATCTTCGACGGCGTCATGGCGAAATATGCGGAGAAAAACCCGCTGTTCAAGGAAGTCATCGAATCACAACGTAAATTTGCCGAGCGCGCGGTCCGCTGGTATCTCGACACCCAGGTTAGCCCGCGCATGGCCTATAACCATTACTTCGGGCCCAAGAAAGCCGCTGCCAAGAAGTCCTGATGCCGCGCATGCTGGCAGAAAACACCATCCGGTGCCCCCGGGTGGTGTTTTTTTGGCGGCATGGGAAATCGCCACGAAACTGGCATAATGACAGTTTGTTTTTCCGCCGCCCTATCATTCGAGGTTTTTTGCAATGCAGAAACTGTTGCTTTTCGTCGACAGGATCAGCGCCTGGATCGGCCATGCGTTTTCCTGGATGATCGTCGGCCTGACGCTGCTTATTTCATGGGAAGTGTTTTCGCGCTACGCGCTCGATGCGCCGCACGCGTGGGCTTTTGACGCCATGATCATGATGTACGGGACGCTGTTCATGATGGCGGGCGCCTACACCCTTTCGAAAAACGGCCACGTACGCGGCGACGTGCTCTACGGCTTCTTCAGGCCGCGCACCCAGGCCACCATCGACCTCGTGCTCTACATTGTGTTTTTCATTCCTGGTGTCGTTGCGCTCGCCTGGGCCGGCTATACCTATGCTGCCGAATCCTGGGCGATCAATGAGCATTCGAACATTACCGCCGGCGGGCCGCCGATCTATCCCTTCAAGACCGTCATCCCGCTGGCGGGGGCGTTCCTGCTGGTGCAAGGCATCGTCGAGATCATCCGCTGCGCGATCTGCATCAAACAGGGCAAATGGCCTTCGCGTGAGGAAGACATCGAGGAAGTCGACGTCGACAAACTCAAGGAAATGGTCCACGTCAAGGACGAGAGCGCCGACCAGGCAATGGTCGGGCACGAAGGCGGTGGCGCTGTGCACACCGCTGAGCGCAAAGGTGAAATTCGATGAAAATCAGAAAGGAATTGTGGTTCGGCTTCTCGCTGATGGCGATCATCGTGATCGCCATTTTAGTGCTGATGCCGTGGGGCAATATCACCAACGGCCACCTCGGCCTGCTGATGCTGGCGTTGATCGTGGTGGCGATCATGCTCGGTTTTCCCACCGCTTTCACGCTGATGGGGCTCGGCATGTTCTTCGCGTGGCTGGCCTATCGCAGCGTGAATCCGGCGCTTGCCGTCCAGCAGGTGCTCGACCTGATGGTGCAGCGCGGCGCCTACGGCGTGATGTCGAACGACGTGCTGATCGCGGTGCCGCTGTTCGTGTTCATGGGCTATCTCGTCGAGCGCGCGGCGCTGATCGACCGCCTGTTCAGGAGCCTGCACCTCGCTACCGTGCGCATACCGGGGTCGCTCGCGGTGGCGACCATCGTCACTTGCGCGATTTTCGCCACCGCAACGGGAATCATCGGCGCGGTGGTGACGCTGATGGGGCTGCTCGCGCTGCCGGCGATGCTCAAGGCCGGCTACAACGTCAAGGTTTCGGCTGGCGCGATCACCGCCGGCGGCTGTCTGGGCATCCTGATTCCGCCGTCGGTGCTGCTGATCGTTTACGGCGCGACCGCAGGCGTCTCGGTGGTGCAGCTCTACGCCGGCGCGTTTTTCCCCGGCATCATGCTCGCCGGACTGTATCTGGCTTATGTCATCGTGCTCGCGAAATGGAAGCCCGAACTCATGCCGCCGCTTCCCGAAGACGAGCGGCGCGTGGCGCTGCCGCCGCTGGCGCGGACGCTGGCGCAGCACAGCCGCAATGCGTTGGCGGGGCTGGTGCGCGCGCTTGCCGGAAACGGCGCCGGGGTCGCGAAACGCACGGTGCTCGCACAATTGTTCGTCTCCCTGCTGCCGGCGCTATTCGTCGTCGCAGTGCTGGGGGTCGCTTATCGGGTGGCGACTGCGCCGGCGGTTGAAGTCGACACTACCGGGCTGGTCGAGGCGGGCGGGCTGATTGCGACGGACGCGAAAGAGGAAGCGGGCCTCATCGGCGCGCCCGAAGTGTCCGAGGAGAAATCGGGGGGTCAGGAACCTCCGGCGGAAGGTGCGAAGGAACCCGCTGCGCTTCCCGGCGTGGAGCAGCTCAAGCCCGAAAGCGGGCAGCAACAGCCGGGCGCAGCGGCAACGGCCGAAGCCCGGCCTGCAGAAAAAGCGGCTGCCGCATCCACCGCCGAGCGGCTGCCGGTGCCGACCTGGCTGTGGGCGCTGTTCGGCTTCGGCGCCGTCGTGCTCGCCGTCGTTTACGGGCTCTGGAACTGGGAGCGGCTCGAAGTATTCAAGATGCTGCTCACCTCGTTTTTTCCGCTGGCGCTGCTGATCATCGCGGTGCTCGGTTCCATCGTGTTCGGCTTTGCGACGCCCACCGAGGCGGCGGCGGTCGGCGCGTTCGGCGGTTTCGTCCTGGCCAGCGCCTATCGCTTTGTCGCCAACCGGCAGGCCGCCGGGGCGCAAGGCCGCAACGTGGGCGCCGTGGTCGCGGGCACGCTGAAGGAGCTCGGGGTGATCGTCAAGGAGTCGTCGTTCCTCACCGCCAAGACCAGCGCGATGGTGTGCTGGCTGTTCGTCGGTTCGGCGATTTTCTCGGCGGCGTTCGCGCTGCTCGGCGGCCAGGAGATCATCGAGAAATGGGTGCTTTCGCTCAACATGACGCCGGTGCAGTTCATGATCCTCGCCCAGTTCATCATTTTCATCCTCGGCTGGCCGCTCGAATGGACCGAGATCATCGTCATCTTCATGCCGATTTTCATTCCGCTGCTGCCGCACTTCGGCATCGACCCGTTGTTCTTCGGTCTGCTGGTGGCGCTCAACCTGCAGACGGCTTTCCTGTCGCCGCCGGTGGCGATGGCGGCGTTCTACCTGAAGGGTGTGGCGCCGCCGCACGTGACCTTGAACCAGATTTTTGCCGGCATGCTGCCGTTCATGGCGATCCAGGTGATCGCGCTGGTGCTGCTTTACACGTTCCCCGCCATCGGGCTGTGGCTGCCCCAGGTGCTCTACAAGTAACGGAGCGTGGCGATGGCTACCGATGTTTCAGGCTCCGGCGGTGCGGGGACGGCGCAGCTCAACCAGCTCCATGCCGTCGATGCTGCACGCGGCACACGCGAAGGGGTATTCAGCTCGGAGGAGCTGGTGCAAAGCTGCCTCGACCGCGTTCAGGCGGTCGACGAGACCGTGCAGGCGTGGGCCTTTCTCGATCCGGAGCACGCGTTGCAGCAGGCGCGTGCGGCTGACGAGTGGCGCCTCGACGGCAAGGCGCTCGGTGCGCTGCACGGTGTTCCGGTCGGCATCAAGGATATCATCGACACCCACGACATGCCCACCGAGGACGGCACGGTGCTGCACGCCGGCCGCACTCCCTTGAAGGATGCCACCCTGGTCGCACGGCTGCGCGAAGCAGGCGCAGTCATCATGGGCAAGACCGTCACCACCGAGCTCGCCACCTACGCGCCGGGCAAGACTCGCAATCCGCATCATCCCGATCACACGCCCGGCGGCTCGTCGAGCGGTTCGGCGGCGGCGGTGGCCGCCCATATGGTGCCGCTCGCGGTGGGAACGCAGACCAACGGCTCGGTGATCCGGCCGGCCGCCTATTGCGGCGTATTCGGCTACAAGCCGACTTTCGGGCTGATTTCGCGGCACGGCGTGCTCAGGCAGTCGCGCTGGCTCGACCAGATCGGCGTGTTCGCACGCTGCGTGGAGGATCTCGCGCTGATCGCCGAATCGCTGATCGGCTTCGACGAGAACGATCCCGCCACGCGGCCGGTCGCGCGCCCGCCGCTGCTGGCGACGGCATTGCAGGAACCGCCAATCCGGCCGTGGATCATGTTCGTCAAGACGCCGGTGTGGGACAAAGCGGAAGCGGAGACGCAGGAAGCTTTTGCCGAGCTGGTGGCGCATATCGGCGAGCCGATCGTGGAGTGCGAACTGCCCGAGCAGTTCGGACAGGCGCTGGAGTGGCACCGCACCATCATGGAAGCGGATCTCGCCAAAAGCTTCGCTGCCGAGTATGAGCGCGGCGCGGACCGCTTGAGCGCATCGCTGCGCGCCCAGATCGAACGCGGCCGGCGTGTATCCGCGGTGGATTACAATCAGGCGCTCGACCGGATTCCGGTCCTGAACGCGGTGTTGACCGAGCTTCTCGAGCAGCGTTGCGACGTCATCCTGACGCCCGCGACCACGGGTACGGCGCCACGGGGGCTCGATACCACGGGCGACCCCGCTTTCTGCACCTTGTGGACACTGTGCGGCATGCCGAGCGTGACGCTGCCGCTGATGCGCGGCGGAAACGGCCTGCCGCTGGGCGTGCAGCTGGTGGGCAGGCGCGGCGACGACGCGCGGCTGCTGCGCACCGCGCGCTGGCTGGTCAATCACGTGCAGCAGACGCTGGAAGATTCGCCGGCGCAGTGATTCCGGCAGCGCCATAATTTTCACGACGGTCGCGGCGCGCCCGGCGCCCGGCGTGACGTTCGTTATCCATGGACAAAATCGATCAGCGCTCCGCGGCGGCATCCGGCATCCGCTGGGTCGTGTTTTCGCTGGGTGCTGCGGCTTTTTTCCTGTCGTTTTTCCATCGCGTCGCGCCGGCCGCGATCGCCGAAGAACTGACGCGGACCTTCGAGGTGAGCGGCGCTGCGCTCGGCGCGCTCGCCGCGACCTATTTCTATATCTACACGGTGATGCAGCTGCCGACCGGCGTGCTGGCCGACACGCTGGGACCACGCCGCGTGCTCGCCGCCGGCGGCGTGGTGGCGGGCATGGGTTCCATCATTTTCGGCACTGCCGATTCGGTCGCGATGGCGGCGCTCGGCCGCACCCTCGTGGGGTTCGGCGTCTCGGTGGCTTTTATCTGCCTGCTCAAATTGAACGCCAACTGGTTCGCCGAGCGCGAGTTTGCCACCGCCGTCGGGCTGTCCAATATTTTCGGCATGAGCGGAGCGCTGCTCGCTACCGCGCCACTCGCCTGGCTGGTGACGCTGGTCTCCTGGCGTGTGGTATTCGTCGTCATCGGCGTGTTGTCGCTCGCACTCGCGGCCGCGACCTGGCAGCGGGTCCATGATCATCCCGCTGCTGCGGCGCCCGAAATCTCGGTCACGCCTTTCGGCGAGCGCTGGCATCACGGGCTCGCCGAGGTGTTGCGCAACCGCGCCACCTGGCCGGGTTTTTGGGTGAATTTCGGGTTGTCCGGCAGCTATATGAGTTTCATCGGCCTGTGGGCGGTGCCTTTCCTGGTCGAGGTCCATGGCATGTCGCCGCTCGCGGCGAGCCGTCATACCAGTCTGATGCTGATCGTATTCGCGTTTTCGGCAGTGGGCATAGGCGCGCTTTCGGACCGCATCGGGCGCCGCCGCCCGCCGCTCATCGTGGCGGCGGCGGTCTACTTCGGCTGCTGGCTGCTGTGGCTTGCCGGCGCCGCCGAGCTTGCGCCCGGCATGACTTACGCCATTTTCGCGCTGATGGGTCTCAGCGCCACCGGCTTTACGCTGTCGTGGACCTGCGCCAAGGAAGCGAACCGGCCGCGCTATTCGGGCATGGCGACCAGTCTCGCCAACACCGGCGGTTTCCTGGCGGTGGGCATACTGCAGCCGCTGGTCGGCTGGACGCTCGACCGCAGCCTGGCGGCGGGGCTCGCCGCTTCCACGTTGGCGGCATTCCGTCCGGCGCTCGCGGTGCTGGCGGCATTCGCCGCGATCGGTTTTGCCGGCGCGCTGTTTATCCGCGAGACGCACTGTCGTAATATCTGGTCTGAGAACAATCATCAGGAACAAAAATGAAACCCAGGATTCTGGTCACCCGAGAAGTTTTCGACGAAACCCTCGATTATCTTTCCCGCTACTGTGAAGTCGAGTCCAACCAGCAGGACGCGGCGTTCGCGCCCGATGTCCTGGCGCAGCGTCTCGCCGGCAAGGACGGCGTGATGTGCTGTCTCACCGATCGCATCGACGCGAGACTGCTGGAGGCTTGTCCGCAGCTCAAGGTCGTCGCCAATATCGCGGTCGGTTACAACAATATCGATCTCGCGGCGTGCACGGCGCGTGGCGTGATGGCGACCAACACCCCGGGTGTGCTCGACGACAGCACTGCCGATCTCGCGTGGGCGCTGATGCTGGCTGCGGCGCGGCGCATCACCGAGGTCGAGAGTTATATCCGCGCCGGCGAATGGACCGGCTGGCGGCTCAAGCAATGGCTGGGCGTCGATGTGCATCACGCAACACTCGGCATCATCGGCATGGGGCGCATCGGCCAGGCGATTGCCAAGCGCGCGGCGGGTTTCGACATGAAAGTGATTTATAACAACCGTCAGCGCGTCAGCGCCGAGACCGAACGGCGGCTCAACGCCACTTATGTAACGAAGGATGAATTGCTGGCGCAGGCCGATTTCGTGGTGCTGCAGGTTCCGTACACGCCCGAAACCCATCATCTGGTCGGCGCTGCGGAATTGAAGAAAATGAAACCCACCGCGATTCTCATCAATTCGACCCGTGGCGGCGTGGTCGACGATGCGGCGCTGATCGAGGCGTTGAAAAACGGCACGCTGCGCGGCGCCGGTCTCGACGTGTTCGAGAACGAGCCCAGGCTCAATCCCGGTTTCCTGCAGCTCAGAAACGTGGTGCTGACGCCGCACATCGGCAGCTCGACCGAGGCCACGCGCCGCGCCATGGCGATGACCGCGGCGAAGAATCTGGTGGCGGCACTGAGCGGCGGCACCCCGCCCAATCTGCTCAATCCCGAAGTCAAAAAATAATCGGGTTGTTTTGTAACATATTGATTAAAAACAATATTTTTCGAGCGCCGGCTGACGGTACACGCGGCTGTCGTGGCGCGCCGTTCCTGATTTTTTTCATTTCTGGAGTTTGCCGGAACCGAGTCCGGCGAATCCCTGCCCCCCCATGAGCTATTTCACGCAGCTCTTCAACCTGATGGTCGAGGTGATGCTGCCGCTCACGCTGCTGGTGGCGGTGGGCGGGCTGTGGCCGCGCTTTTTCCCGGACACGCCGCTCGACGGCGCGCGTTCGCTGCTCAACCGCATGGTGATGTATCTGTTCCTGCCTTCCATCCTGTTTTCGGTGGCATCGACGACGCCGATCTCGGGGGAGCTGCTTTCGGTGCCGCTGCTGGTGGGAATCGGTTCGCTCATTTCGGGCGTGGTGATCTACGGCATTCTCTATCTGACTCCGGTCGGCGGTGGTCTTGCCGACCGCACGCGCGCCATTCTGGTGGTGGGGGGCATGTTCGGCAACACTTTCAACATCGGCGTGCCGGTGCTGATATTCTTTTTCGGCAAGGACGCCACGCGCTATGCGGTGTTCAATGACATGCTGATGACCATGCCGGTGGTGTGGAGCATCGGCGTGTGGATCTGCACCCGGCTCGGCACGCATGACAAGGCGGCGCGGCCCGCAGTGTGGCGGATCATGTTGTCGATGCCGCCGATCTGGGCGTTCATCCTCGGCACGGCATCGCAGCAGCTCGGCCTGAGTTATGCGCCGCTCACGGCAGCGACGTGGTTCATCGGCCAGGCCACCATTCCGGTCACGCTGTTCGTGCTCGGCATGACCATCCCGTGGCGCAATCTGACGCCGCGGCCCGAGATCCTGTCGGCGGCAGCGGTCAAGCTGGTCGCGACACCACTCATCGTGTGGGGCGCGGCGAAAATATTCTATGTGCCGATGGGCGAGGCGCAGTACGCGGCGGTAGTCGAGGGCACGGTGCCGGCGATGATGACCACGCTGCTGCTCGCCGACCGCTTTCATCTCGATTCCCGGGCAGCGGCGCTGCTGATCGGCTGGACCACGATCCTCTTCTGGCTGACGCTGCCGGCGATCATGGCGTTGGGTTTAATTCGGTGAATCGTGAATGGTAAATGGTTGAGCTAATGGTTTTACTATTCACCATTTACCAATCACCATTCACGTTTTGGACTTGATTGAAGGCAGAGAGGATTTCGTTATGAGGCTGGGTTTTATAGGTCTGGGAGTGATGGGGCGCCCGATGGCACTCAACCTGATGAAGCACGGTCATCAACTGGGGGTTTACGCGCGGCGGCCGCAGTCGCTCGAGCCGCTGCTTGCCGCCGGCGCCGCCGGCTACGCAACGCCGGCCGAGCTCGCCGCCGCGAGCGAGGTGGTGTTCACGATGGTGACCCATTCGAGCGACGTCAAGGAGGTCGTGCTGGGCGAAAACGGCATCATCCACGGTGCGCGCGCCGGCAGCGTGCTGGTCGACATGGAGACGATTTCGCCGACAGTGGCGCGCAGCATCGCGCAGGCGCTGGCGGCAAAAGGCATGGACATGCTGGATGCGCCGGTCTCGGGCGGGCCGATGGGCGCCGAGCAGGCGACGTTATCGATCATGGCGGGAGGCAAGCCCGTGGTGTTCGAGCGCGTGCAGCCGCTGTTGCAGTGCCTCGGCAAGACCATCGTCCATGTCGGCGATCACGGCGCGGGGCAGATCACCAAGGCCTGCAATCAGCTGCTGTTGCTGGTGACGGCGCAGGGATCGGCCGAGGCCCTGGCGCTTGCGGCGCGTTGCGGCGTCGATCCGGCGAAAGTGCGCGAAGTCATGCTCGGCGGCATTGCCGCGAGCCGCGTGCTGGAACTGTTCGGCAAGCGCATGGTGGAGCGCGACTTCACGGCCGGCATCGAGAGCCGGCTGTACCACAAGGATCTGCACATCGTGCTCGATCTCGCCCATGAACTGGGAATGGCGGCGCCGGCGGCGGCGCTCGCCATGCAAAGCGTCAACGCCCTGGTCGGCCGGGGCGAAGGCGGAAACGACCTTTCCGCGCTGATCAAGGTGGTGGAAGGGATGAGTAAACCGTAAGCCGTGAGCGGTAAGCGGGAAAAGCCGGTGGTTACGGCGCTGCGCCGTTCGCGGCTCACGAAAAAAAGGAACCAACATGAGCTTTACCGCAGTTGAGCAAGCCATGCCCCGCCTGCACCGTTCCGAGTTGGCGGTGCCGGGTGCGACGCCGGCGCTGTTCGGGAAAGCCGCGCGCTCGGCCGCTGACGTGGTGTTCCTCGATCTCGAGGACGCCGTGGCACCCGACGACAAGGAGCAGGCGCGCCGCAACGTGATCGCGGCGTTGAACGACATCGACTGGGGGAGGAAGACCGTCTCGGTGCGCATCAACGGTCTCGATACGCACTACATGTACCGCGACGTCGTCGATATCGTCGAAAATTGCCCGCGGCTCGACCTGCTGCTGGTGCCCAAGGTCGGCGTGGCGGCCGATGTCTATGCCGTGGACATGCTGGTGACGCAGATCGAGCAGGCGAAGGGCAGGACGAAGCGCATCGGGCTGGAACTGCAGATCGAGACCGCGCTCGGCCTGTGCAATGTCGAAACCATCGCCCAGGCGAGCCGGCGCACGGAAGCGATCTGTTTCGGCGTCGGCGATTTCGCGGCTTCGACGCGCGCACGCACCACGGTGATCGGCGGCGTGAGTCCCGATTATGGCGTGCTTGCCGATCGCGATGCCGCGGGCGAACGCCGCTATTTCCTGGCGGACCAGTGGCACTATGCGCTCTCGCGCATCGTGACCGCGTGCCGCGCTTATGGCCTGCGGCCGATCGATGGTCCCTACAGCGATTTCAAGGATCCCGAAGGTTTCCTCGCTGCGGCGCGCCGCGCCGCGGTTCTCGGCTTCGAAGGCAAGATGGTCATCCACCCTGCGCAGATCGAGCCGGCAAACCAGGTGTTCAGTCCTTCGCCCGAAGAGATCGAAAAGGCACGCCGCATCATGGCGGCGATGGCCGAGGCCGCCCGCCAGGGCCGCGCCGCGGTGCAACTCGACGGACGGCTGGTCGATATCGCCAATATCCGCATGGCACAGAACCTGTTGCAGAAAGCCGAGGCGATTGCGGGAGCGGCCGGGCGGACATAGCGCGGTCTCGATGCGGTGGCACGCACCTGCCTGTCAGCTGGGGGCGTGGTCGAGATGGTGGAGGACGACGACTTCGATGATGCTCGCGGCGAGCATGAAATGCGGTCCGAACAGCCAGAAGGCAAGCGGCACGGCGAGATAGTAGGCGCGCATTCCCAGCCAGTGATAGTGACCGGCGCGGTTGAGCTGCGCGCCGACGAACTGCGGGGAGTTGCGCCGGGAATCCTGTGCCGAGACGTTGATCATGAAACCGACGTGGACGAAAAGCCGGATTGCCTGGGCGAAGCACATGAAGGCGATGAGAAAATCCAGCAGCAGCAGCAGGACTTTCGCGAGCCACAGCTCGCGCTGCACCGCGCCGATGACATTCAACGCGTGCCAGCCGTGTTCGAGCTTGTCGCCCTGGCTGATGAGGGTGAGCGTGCCGATCATCAGGACCACTGCGGTCGAGCCGAGAAAAGTGGGGCCCATGATGGCGTTGCGCAGCGTCTGCACGGCGAGGACTTCGTGGCCTTCCCTGCCCATGACGCTTTCCACCCACGCCAGACGCGCAGTCGCGTTCACCGCCTGGATGGTATAGGCGGGGTCGGTTTTCAGTCTGTGCCGCAGGAACAGATGATAGGCGACAAGGATGGCTGCGCTGAGCGCGAAGCCGATCAGATCGTTGCCGAGGAGCTGGATCAGGGTTTGCTGCATCTTTTTTTTCAGATTCCGGGGGCGCCCGGCACTGCGCCATTATCTCAGGAGCCGGGGCGGCGATGCAAAGGGCGGCGTCGCAATCGCGCGCCGGTATCAGGCCGCGGGCACGGCAAAAGGCGCGAGCCGGCTCGCGCCGTTGCCATCGGTGCGCAGCGCGACATGCCGGTCGTGCAGTGCAGCGAGCGTGGGGCGGTGGCCGATGCTGATGATCGCCGTTTGCGGCAGCTTCGAGCCGAGCAGCCGGTAGAGCCGCGCTTCGCTCGCTTCGTCGAGCGCCGCAGTGGCTTCATCCATGAACAGCCACTGCGGCCGGTGCAGGAAGGCGCGCGCGAAAGCGATGCGCTGCTGTTCGCCGCCCGAGAGCTGCTGCGCCCAGTGCTGCTCTTCGTCGAGCCGTGAGGCGAGGTGTGGCAGACCGCAGTCGGCGAGGGCCTCGCGGTATGCGGCGTCGTCGAAAGTATCGGGCGCCGCCGGATAGGAAAGCTGCTCGCGCAGGTTGCCTATCGTCAGATAGGGTTTTTGCGGCAGGAACAGCATGGGCGCGCGGTCCGGCCGGCAGATCGTGCCTTCGCCGAAAGGCCAGATTCCGGCAAAGGCCCTGAACAGCGTGCTTTTGCCCGATCCCGACGGGCCGCTGATCAGCACTTTTTCGCCGCGCCCGATGGCAACGTCGGCTTCCAGCAGCGGGCGGGCGTCGGGCAGTTTCAGCTTCAAGCCGGTGGCGCTGAAAACGGGGGCGTCGGTGGGGGCCACCCTGATGCCGGCTGCTTCCTGCGCGAGCCGCCGCGTGCGCTCGGCCGTCATGTGAAAGCTGGTCAGGCGATCGACGGTGGCTTTCCATTCGGCGATCTGGGTGTAGGCGGAAACGAACCATGACAGCGCGTCCTGCACCTGGCCGAACGCCGATGCGATCTGCATCAGCCCTCCCAGCTGCAGTCCTCCCGCGAAGTAGCGCGGCGCGGCGACGATGAAAGGGAAAATGACCGCAGCCTGGCTGTAGCCGGAGCGGAACCAGGTGAGCTTTTTCTGGCGCTTCATGATTTCCCACCAGTTGTTGAAAACGTCGAGGAAACGCCGGCGCAGGCCGCGCATTTCGTCGGCCTCGCCGCCGTAGATCGCGACGCTTTCGGCGTTTTCCCGGAAACGCACCAGCGAGAACCTGAAATTCGCCTCGAATTTCTGCTGGTTGAAATTGAGGCCGATCAGCGGTTTGCCGATCAGATGGGTGACCCAGGTGCCGGCGACGGCGTAGGCGAGCGCCGCCCACACCATATAGCCCTCGATCGTGATTCGCGAACCCGAGACGGTGAATTCGAGCGTGCCCGAAAGCGCCCATAGTATGGTGACGAACGAGGCCAGCGTAACCACCGCCGACAGCAATCCCAGAGTGAGATTGAGCGTCCGGTCGACGAACAGCGCGAGATCTTCCGAAATGCGCTGGTCGGGGTTGTCGGTGCCGCGGTCGGTGAGCTGCATGTGGTAATAGGTGCGGTTGCCTGTCCATTCCTTCAGATATTTTTCGGTCAGCCAGCGTCGCCAGCGGATCTGCAGCATCTGGTTGAGATAGAGCTGGTAGACGGCGGCGACGATGAATGCGCCGGCGAGCAGCGAAAAATGCAGCAGCAGCCGGTAGAACGCGGTCATGTCCTTGTCCTGCAGCGCATTGTAGAACTCGTTCTGCCATCGGTTGATCAGCACGCTGATGTAGACCATCGCGAGATTGAGGCCGACGGTGACTGCCAGCAGCCCGCGCGCCGGCCAGCGCTCTTCGGAAAACCAGTAGGGGCGGGCGAGGGTCCACAGATCCTCGAGGAAAGTGCGAATGGCTGGCATCGGAACTCCGGGAAAAAGGCTTGCGGGTCGCGGCTGAGGCCCGAATCATACCGTGAAAGCCCGAGGCATGATTCAACACCTTGTTTTTAAACGGCAACTACAGTGAGCAGCAGATGCCCCCCGAGCGCTTTATCGCGGCAGCGAATTTGGCTACACTGGACAGACAGGCCCGCAATTCCGCAAAAAACCAAACCGGCTTGAACAAAGGAGGACAAGATGAAAACCGTGAGACAGTTGCTGCAGTCGAAAGGCAGTACGGTTCATGCGATCACACCCGAAGCCAGCGTCTTCGACGCGCTCAAGCTGATGGCCGACAAGAATATCGGTGCGCTGCTGGTGCTGGAAAACGGCAGGATCGCCGGCATCATGACCGAACGCGATTATGCGAGAAAAGTGATTCTGCTCGGCAAATCCTCGCGCGACATCCCGGTGCGCGAAATCATGTCGGACAAGGTCATGATGGTGCAGCCCGGTCAGACCCTCGAAGAGTGCATGGCACTGATGACCGACAAGCGCGTGCGCCATCTGCCGGTAGTGGAGGGCGGCAAGCTCGTCGGCCTGGTGTCGATCGGCGACCTGGTCAAGGAAGTGATTGCCGAGCAGGAACAGACCATCAAGGAGCTCGAGTCTTATATTTATAGCTGACGACGGCCGGCAGGCAGGCGAAAAAAAGCCCCGGCTTGCCGGGGCTCTCCGTCACACGGCCGCTCAGCCGGCGTTCAGGCTGCTTTCTTGGCCTTTTTGGCGCCGCTCGTCGCCTGCTTGGCTACCGCGTCGAAGTTCGACTGGTTTGCTTCGGCAAACTGTTTGGCGACTTTCGACAGATTGTCGTAAGAGGCGTTGACCGCCGCGATGGCGGACTTGATGGCGGCGACACCGATTTCGGAACCCGCCGGCGCGTTCTGCACCAGTTTGTCGAGCACGGTGACGACTTGCTTGTTGAAGTTCGAGATCTGCTCTTCGACCAGCTTGCCGAATTCGGCCTGGGTCGAAGCGGCGACGTCATAGACGCTTTTCGCGTAGGCGGTCGCCTTTTCGATCGCCGGCTGGGCCAGATTGTCCTTGAGCGCTGCCAGTTGCTGGAAGTCGCTGACCGAAGCGAGCGCCTTGGCGCTTTCGACGCTGTCGGCAAACGCGCTTTTGGCGGCCTGGAGCTGAAGGTCGATCATGCGTTCAGCACCTTCCAGCGCCACGCCGGCGAAGCGCATCGCGACTTCGAGATTGGCCTTGTTCAATGCGATCAGTTGTTCAGGTGCTTGATACATGTGGATCTCCTTTTGAAGCGGTAAGTTGACTTCCGGGGTGCAGCCCTTTTGCTGCACTGCACAATAAACATTATAGGGCCGGATTCCTCCAAGTCAAGAGGAATAGCGGTAAAAAATATTGCGACGCAGTAAAAACGGGGGAACGCTGGCGGCGGTAATTCGGACGCTGGAACCGAGAGTCTTAAAAATTCGTTTATAATCAATATGATATGAAAACGGAGGTAGCTTGAGCACCATTTTCGGCAAAATCATCAGGCGCGAAATCCCCGCCGCCATCGTTTACGAAGACGAATGGTGCCTCGCGTTCCGGGACATCAATCCCCAGGCGCCGGTTCATGTGCTGATCGTTCCCAAGCGCGAGATCGCGAGGCTCGCCGACGCCAAGCCGGAGGACCAGGCGCTGCTCGGCCACCTGATGCTCGCCGCCGGCAAGGTTGCGCGCGAGCTGGGAGTGGGCGACGCTTTCCGGCTGGTGGTGAACAACGGCGCGGCGGTGGGCCAAAGCGTGTTTCACCTGCATCTGCATCTGCTCGCCGGCCGGCCGTTTCACTGGCCGCCGGGCTAATGCTGGCGATTCAGTGACTGCGCGGCGACGCGCACGGTTTCATCGGCAACGCGGCCGCTGGATCATCGATCTCGCGGCTCAGTCTCCCGCCTTGATGCCCAGCTCCTGCACGGTCTTGCGGTGGCGGGCGAGCTGGTCGGCGATGAACTTCCCGAACTCCTCGGGCGAGTCGTGCGCCGGATCGACGCCCAGTTGCAGGAATTTCTGCGTGACGTCCTGCGAGCCGACGGCATCGGCCACGGCCTGGTTGAGCCTGGCGATGACGGTTTTCGGCGTTTTCGCCGGTACGAGCAGGCCGAACCAGCCGAAGGACTGGTAGGCGGGAATACCGGCTTCGGCCACGGTCGGGATGTCCGGCAGTGTCGGCGAGCGGCGGCTGCCGCCTACCGCCAGCGCCTTCAGCTTGCCCGCTTTCACCTGCGATACCATGCTCGCCATCGGCCCGAAATAGAACTGGGTTTCGCCCGCCATGGTGGCCGCGACCGATGGCCCGCCGCCTTTGTAGGGGATGTGTATCGTGTCCTTGTCGATGCCGGCGAGATAGACGAACAGCGCGATGGCGTAGTGGCTGGTCGAGCCGCTGCCGCCTGAAGCATAGTTGAGGGTGCGGGGCTTTGATTTGGCGAGCGCGACGAGCTGCTGCACGTTCGATGCCGGAAGCGAAGGATTCGCGACCAGCAGGTTCTGGGCGATTGCGAACAGCGATATGGGCGCGAAGTCCTTGACGGGATCATAGTTGAGCTTGCCGCGGAGCGCGGGCGAGAACGAGTGGGTGGAAACCGAGCCTGCGAGCAGCGTGTAGCCGTCGGGCGCGGCGCCGGCGGCGATTTCCGCGCCGAGCGTGCCGCCGGCGCCGCCGCGATTGTCGACCACCAGTTGCACGCCGAGCACTTCGGTGAGTTTGGCCGCGACGATGCGGCCGATGGTGTCGTTGGCGCCGCCCGGCGGATTGGGCGAGATCATCCGGATCGGACGCGACGGGTAGTTTTGTGCCGCAGCAGCCGTTGCCAGCGCGCACAGCGCGAGCGCCATGACCAGACTTCTGCCGCCGCTGAGACGCCGTTCCATTTTTCTCCTCCTATCGTGCCTGCAAGGCGATGCATCCTGTATTCAGGTTTCCAGCGGCAGCCGCACCGCTTTCCCGCTGACCGCCGCGCGTTCGATGGCGAGGGTGGTTTCGAGATTGATGCGCGCCTGCTCCGGCGTGGTATGCACCGTCGGATTTCCGGTCACCAGATGGTCGAGCCAGGCCCGGGTCTCGTTGGCGAGCGGGCCCCAGAACTCGCCCACCGCCCAGTCGCCGGCGGTATTGCTGCCGAGAAACGCCATGTTGACGTTATGGTCCGGCACGTAGGCATGCGGAATGCCCTTGTCGGAATACAGCACGTGGTCCATGTGATCGTCGTCGATGATCATCGTGCCTTCGGTGCCGAGCAGTTCGACGCGGTCCGATTGCCCGAGCGTCGGGTATTTCGCCGGCAGCGCGTAGCTCACGCCGAAATTCACTACCGCGCCGTCGGCGAAAGTGACGATCGCCCAGGTGACGTCGTGCGCGCCGTAGCCCGCTTCCTTGAATATGCCGTGCTGGCCGCGCGCCACGATTTCCACCGGCGGGTTGCCTTCCATGAACCAGCACATGAGATCGACGTAGTAAGTGAGCACGTCCAGCACCGGTGTCGCGTGCGGATCGCGCTTGAGGATCGAAAACGCCTGCGCCCGCGAGTTGTAGACGCGCGCGAGCCCGCCGATGACGCGCCCCAGCCGGCCATGGATCATCTGCTCCTTGGCGCGCAGGTAGCATTCCTTGAAACGGCGGCTGTAGCCGACGCGCAGGTTGCCGCCGGTCGCTTCGAGCGTGGCGAGGATGTCGTCGGCATCCTCGAGCGAGAGCGCGAGTGGTTTTTCGACCAGCACCGGCTTGCCCAGCTCCAGCGCGCGCTTGACTGCTGCCGCGTGTTCGCCTTCGGGCGTGGAGACGAATACCGCATCGACTTCCGGTCGGCCGAGGACTTCGAAATTGTCTGCGGAATGGAAATCGGCGCCGGTCTGTTCGGCGAGCGCGCGAGCGCGCGCGGGATCGCGGTCGGAGACGGCGAGAAAACCGACTGCAGGATGTTTGGCCGCGAGCCGCGCGCGCAGCGTGCCGATTCTGCCCGAACCGATGACGGCGATGCCGAGTTCTTTTTTTGCCATTCAGCCAATCCTCCGGGAATGAGCGATAGTAACAAATCCCGGTGAGGAGTGAAGGGCGAGGGGTGGAACGGGAGGATGAAGCGTTGGTCGGGTCGGGAAATCGGGGTCGCGTCTTGTATTATGACATTTTGCGCGGGAAATCGGGGTCGCGTCTTGTATTATGACATTTTGAACCGTGTTCCTCGTCCGAAGATGGTGAGAGTGTGGTGGCAGAAAATTCCAGCCCCGGATTCCGCCTGTGGCTGCATCCGGGCTACGCTCGCTGTTACTGGCGTGAAGCGGCAAGTATCCGACCTAGATTCGCGCTGCTACGGCATCGCCCATTTCGCTCGTCGATGCCTTGCCGCCGAGATCGCCGGTCAGGACTTTGCCCTCCCTGATCACGGATTCCATTGCGCGTTCCATCAGCGCGGCTGCTTCGACGGCTTTCGGCTCGTTGTGCTTGTGACCGAGCCAGGCGTACAGCATCTGCCCGGACATGATCATCGCGTACGGGTTTGCAATGCCTTTGCCGGCGATGTCGGGCGCCGAGCCGTGGGTCGCCTGGGCCATGGCGCGCTGGGGGCCGGCTGAAAGGCCTGGAGCAAGACCCAGCCCGCCTACCAGACCCGCAGCCACATCTGACAGGATGTCGCCGAAGGTGTTGGTCGTGACGACGACATCGAACTGCTGCGGCTTCATGACGAGCTTCATGCCGAACGTGTCGACCAGCACTTCGTCATAGGTGATGTCGGGATACTCCCTGGCGAGCGCGCGGCACTCCTCGGCAAACATCCCGCAGGCGAGCTTGAACACGGTGTCCTTGTGCACCGATGTCACCTTCCTGCGCGGACGCGTGCGCGCGAGCTCGAACGCCGCGCGCGCCACCTTGCGCGAGCCCTCGCGTGTAATCACACGGATCCCGATGGTCATGTCCGGCGACGGCCTGAATTCGCCGTTGCCCATGAACACGTTGCGGTCGGGCGGGAAGCCTTCGTTGTTTTCGCGCACGATGACGAGATCGACGTCCTTGTAGAGCGAGGGCAGGCCGGGGTAGGACTTCGCCGGGCGGATATTGGCGAAGAGGTCGTAGTGCTTGCGCAGGATCGGATGCGGGTTGATCGCATTGGGCCTGCCTTTCGGATAGGCCTGGTGGCCGATCGGCCCGAGCACCCAGCCGTCGAGCGTGTCGAGCTTCTCCAGCGTTCCCGGCGGCATGGTGTAGCCGAGCTCGTCGTAGGCTTTCTTGCCGATGGGCACATCGTGCCATTGCACGGACAGCCCGGTCTTCTTCGCCGCCGCGCGCATCACCTTGATGGTTTCGGGAACGACCTCGAGGCCAATGTCGTCGCCCAGCAGAATTCCGATTTGCAGTGTCATGAACGATCCTTTCATTCTTAGAGCTCGTAACATAATGAAACGCGTGTGCGTTACGTGCGAAAATCGGCGATAACGCGAAGGACGATGCAGGCCATATCGCGAATATGGACAAGTCGGCCGACAAAGTTAGCGCCGATTTTAGCCGTAACCCTTCGGGCTGGCACGAATTTTGGCTCATGATTTTGTCGCTCCCCTTGCCAATATTCGCGATATTGGTTGCGGTGAGCTTCGCGTCCTGAGCCAGAATCGTGACAGCGCAGCACGTGTTTCATGATGTTACGGGCTCTTGATTTTCCGATGCCGTGGCATCGATTGTCCCGTCAGCAGTCCCGGATTCCGCCTGTGGCTGCATCCGGGCTACGCGCGCTGTAAACGTATTTCGGACTCAGGACACTAGCGGCGCTTCTTGCGTATTGCCTTGCGGGGTGCCTGCGGCTCCCGCGCCTTGGCGATCTCTGCGCTGCCGCGGCCGTCCAGCTTGGGCTGGATGTTGTCGTCGATCCACTTCCTGTCCCACCACTCGACCGGCAGGACCGCGACGCCGTTCAGGTAAACGCCGTAGTGGAGGTGGTCGCCAGCCGCGAGGCCGGTCTCGCCGGTCTTGCCGATGATCGCAAGCGCCTTCACCGTATCGCCCACCTTGACGTCGATCGAGCTGAGGTGTCCGTAGAGCGTGAACAGCCCCAGGCCGTGGTCGAGGATCACGGTGTTGCCGTAGATGCCGAGCGGGCCGGTGAAGGCCACCGTGCCACTGTTGGCGGCCTCAACGGGATACTGTCTGGTGACGGACAGATCGTAGCCGAGGTGGTACGCGTGATCGATGATTTCGCCGTTGTAGCGGTAGCTCCGGGCATCAGCGAAGTTGGCTTCGACCTTGGAGTTGGAGAGCTGGCGGAACGCGCCACTCCAGAGCATCGACGGCGTCTTCTGCTTCGTGATTTCGGCGATCTTGTCTTCGTTTTCTTTCCTCAACTCCTTGTTGACTCTGACGAAGATCTCCTTGGCGCTTGCCTGGCGCGCGCTCACGTCGGCGAGCAGGGGCGCGACCTTGTTCTGGATGAAGCCGTCGGAGATGTCGAGGGTGCTCTTCCGGTAATTGACGTTCTTCAGCACGTAGTCGAGCCGCATTTCTGCGGTGTTGCCCGCCATGTCGGTGGCGACCAGCACCGGCCGGGCATCGGCCGGCACGTTGTAGGCATGGGCAAAAAACGCCACGATGTGATCCGGCTGGGCCTTGATCTGCCCCGGGTAGCCGGGGAAAAAGTAATCGCCGATCTTGACGCCGCTCGTTGCCGTGTCAGCCGCCGTCTTGTAGACGATCATGCCGACGCCGCCGAAATTCACATAGCGATCGTCCGCCACGAGACTGATCGTCGGCGGCGTGATGTCGATGGTGAAATTCTTCTGGACGACGGTCTCGTTGCCGCCGAAGAAGCGCCACCACGAAGCGTCCCGCGCGGTGACGCGCAGGACGGCCGGGCCTTCCTTGACGCCCTTCAGTTTCGAGAGCGCGACCGCGATCTTGTGCTCGCCCGCCGGCCGCGCGAACTGCTCGGCGGCCACCGTCTGCTCGGTGCCTGCCGAGGAGAGCGTTGCGGTCACCAGTTTGAGTCCGGCTCCCCGGTCGCTTACGACGATCTCGATGGGCGCCAGACCGAGCACGGCCGTATCCGGCGCCAACCGGATCTGCGGCGCGTCGCGTTCGAAGCGCGGCCACAAGTACCGCGCTCCGGCGAGGAGCACGAGGAGCGCGATGGAAAGAAGGAGAAGTGTCCGATGGCGTCTGGCTGGCGTGCCGGATTCAAGATTGCTCATCTCGTGTGATGTCTGATTGGGGGGAAAACCGAATGATACCCGGGAAAGACCGCATTTTCTTCACGAGGTTGGCCGCCTCGGTGGAACGAAAGGCTGTCCCTGCTTTACGCCGCGCCGGCGACGCTGACGCTGGCGGGCGGTACGCGCTTATACCGAACACCCCATCGGTGATCAGTAGGCGCGATTCTCCGGCGCTCCGCCCCTCAGCACGCGCTCGACGTTGGCCCACGAAGCGCGGAACAGGAAAGCCGCCGACTGGCGCATGACGCCGGCGATGTGCGGCGTCAGCAACAGGCGCCGCGCGGCGTCGCCTTTCGCATGAAACAGCGGGTTGTCGGCTGTCGGCGGCTCGACCGAATAGACGTCGATCGCGGCGCCGCCCAGATGGCCCGCTTCCAGATGTTTGACGAGCGCGGCTTCGTCGACGATGCCGCCGCGCGCGGCGTTGATGAGGATCGCCCCTTCCTTCATCGCGGCGAGTTGTTCGTCGCCGATCAGGCCGCGTGTCGCGGGAAGCAGCGGCACGTGCAGCGTGACCACGTCGGATGTGCGCAGCAGCTCATTTAGCGACAGCGATTGCGCGCCGATCGCCGCTGCGGCTTCGACATCGCGCGGCGCGGGATCGAAATAGGCGAGGCGCGCGCCCATGCGGTGGAAGGCCTGCGCCACCGCCAGGCCGATCACGCCGAGGCCGACCACGCCGACCGTGAGCCCGTCGAGCCCCGCGAGGTTGTCGGCGAGCATGCGCTTGCGGAAAGCATCGTAATGGCCGGCCTTGAGCTCGGCATCGGCCCAGGCGAAGCGCCGCAGTAGGGTGGAAGCGCAGGTGACGGCGTATTCGGCGACCGCGCTGTTGCTGCCGCCGGGCACGTTGGCGACCGCGATGCCGAGTTTCTTGAGCGCAGCTTCGTCGAGGCGATCGAGTCCGGCGCCGGTGATTTGCACCAGCCTGACCGCGCTGCCTTCGAACAGCGAGGCCGGAATTTTCGGGCCGACCGCGGGAATCACCATGGCGCGCGCCTCTCTCATGAGCTGCGGCAGCCCGGGGTCATCGGGCGCGCGGTAGGTGACGGAAAAGGTTGTCGGCGGCAGCGCGTCGACACGCTGGAAGTCGGCCTCGGGCCGCAGAACGATGACGTCGTATGACATTATTCGTAAATGGTGAATGGTGAATGGTGAATCGTAAACGGCAGCAATTGTAGACGGGTTTTCCCCATTTACGATTTACCATTCACGATTTACCGCTCCTGAGTGCGTTTCGAAATGTCTGCCACCGGGAAAAAGCACAACAGCAGCAGCGGTTCGGTGCCGGTGTTGCGGGTGACGTGTTTTTCGCCCGGCGGGATGAGGAGGGCGTCGCCGGCTTTCAGCGGATATTTTCCGCTGTCGGCTTCGGTGCAGCCTTCGCCCGCCATCACGAATATGCATTCCTCGAAACCCTGATGAAAATGCGGGCCGCGTGGCGTTTCGCCAGGCCGGGGCACCGGAATTTCCACCAGCCGCAGCGTGATCGCGTGCGAGCCTTTTTCGCCGGAGACGATTTCCAGCGATTTGCGGCCCGGCAGCCCCATGTTTTTCGCTTCGGCCTGGGTCAGTACCTTCGCCATGTCAGCCCGCCACTTTCAGATGCTTGATTTCGGCGGTGCCGCCCTGCGCCTCGTCGAGCAGCTGGAAAATTTCGCTGCATTCCCTGGCGATGGCGCCGGCGATGTCGTTCAGCATCTTGAGGCCCTTGTCCACCGTCGCGTGCTCGGGTGCGCCGTACCATCCGGTCGGCGCGATGGTCTTGATGTCGCGCAGCACCGGCTGGTAGCTCCTGGTGCGGCGCAACCGGTCCCATTTGCGGCCATGGTTATGATCCGAAGAGTAATCGATGCGGTCGAGGTGCACCAGTTGCGGCTGGTAGGCGAGCACCGCCAGCGCCTCGATTTCGCCGCCGTGGGTGAGCCCGCCGCAGTCATGGCCGTAGAGCTCGGCCGCGACATAGCACGCCTGCACCACGATCACGTCCATGCCGACTTCGCGGTGCAGTCTTTCGGAGGCGATGGCGAGCGAAGGAATGTTGCCTTCGTGCCAGTTGAGGATCAGCAGGCGTTTTGCGCCGTGCTTCGCGGTCGATTCGCAGGTCTCGACCACCACGCGCTGGTAGGTGTCGGGCGTGAGCGTGATCGTGCCTTCGAAAGGCATGTGCATCGGGGTTACGCCCAGCGGCCCGCCCGGCAGCACCAGACCATCCATGCGCTCGGCCACGGCGTGGCCGATCACGTTGGCGGCGTAAATATCCGTGCCGGTCGGCAGATGCGGGCCGTGCTGCTCGACGCTGCCTGCGGGCAGGATCACCAGCGGGTTCTTCTTGAACTGCGCGGCGATCTCGGGCTGCGTGAGATCGATGAAATAGCGGCTCGGCAGTTTCGACATGGGAGTCTCCGTTTCAGGCGGCGCGTTTCACACCGGATCGGGCGCGCGCCTCTTCCATCACTTCGTCGAGGGTCACGCACTGGCCTTTGCGGTCGATCGATTTCAACGCCGCGTTGGTCATCGCGACCGCGACGTTGCCATTGTGGGCGGTGAGCTCGTTGGGCTTGCCCGACACGCAGCTGCCGGCGAAGGCTTCGAGCTCGGCGCGGAACATGTCGGACTCGGGCAGCTTGATCTCTTCGCGCTTAGCCCAGCCGTCCTTGTCGCGCTGGATGTAGAGCACCGAATTTTGGTGCAGCAGGTGCGGCGTGTCCCAGGTGCCGAAGTCGATTTCGTAGTGCATCAGGCCCTTGAAGCCGAACACGCGCACGGCGAAAACCCCCGGCGAAGTCCAGCACGAGCCGACATAACCGACCTTGCCGTCCTTGAAGCGCACCAGCGTCATCGACTGGTCGTCGACTTCGGCGCCGACCGGCGAGAGTTTGGAGGCCATCGACGAGACTTCCTGCACTTCGCCGCCCAGCAGGTGCAGCACGTCGAACTGGTGGATGGCGAGCTGCGACAGCGGTCCGCCGGGCGCGCGATCCTTGTACCAGCGCCAGGTCTGCGGCGTGAGCTCCAGCGCACGTTCGTTGGAAAAATTGGCTTCGATGAAGGTGACGCGCCCGAGTTCGCCGGCGTCGATTTTTTCCTTGATGATGCGGATGCCGGCCATCAGGCGCGCGCTGTGGCCGACGGTGACGGTGATGCCGTACTGCTGTTGCAGCGCTTCTATTTTCAGGCCGTCTTCCAGCGTCTGCGCGATCGGCTTTTCGGTGTAGACGTGTTTGCCGGCCCTGGCGACCATTTCCGCCATCGGCAGGTGCTGTTCGTTGGGCACCGTCAGGATCACGCCCTTGATTTCGGGGTCGGACAGCATGGTCTGCATGTCGGGCACCGCAGGAACGCCCATTTCCCTGGTGAACGCATCGCGTTTTTCCTGCGAACGGCTGAAACCGGCGACGATCTGGATTTTGTCCGATTGCCGGGCGGCGCGGGTGAGTACTTTGGCCCAGCGGCCGAGGCCGACGATGCCGACTTTGACGGGGGTGCTCATGGATGGATGCTCCTCGACTGACAAAGTTGTGAATGGCTTGCGTAAGCTGACACACGCATCGTAATATCGTATTATGGTATTACGATATGGTCAACCGCTGCGCCGGCCACCCCGGCGCCGGCCATGTGACCGGGGCGCAACTTATAATATAACATATTGTTTTTAAATATAAAATGAAGGAAGTTCCTTTGCTCGAGGTGCGTAAGCTCGCAGCACCGCTGCGGCAACAGGTGCTCGACCATCTGCGCCAGGCGATCATCGAGGGCCGTCTTGCGCCCGGAGCACGGCTCACCGAACGCGAGCTGACCGAAATGACGGGAGTATCGCGCACCGTGATCCGCGAAGCGCTGCGTCAGCTCGAATCCGAAGGACTGGTGGCAATCATTCCCAACAAGGGGCCGGTGGTGCGCGAGCTGACGCCGGCCGAAGCCAAAGACCTCTATTCGATACGCGCGGTGCTCGAAGGCTTCGCGGCGCGGCTGTTCGTCGAGAACGCCGGCGAGGCGGAAGTGAAAAAACTCGCGCAGGCGCTCGATGTCGTGATCGGCGCCTACGAGCGCGGCGATGCGCACGAAGTGCTCGAAACCAAGAACCGTTTCTACGACGTGCTGTTCGAAGGCGCCGGCAGCGAGACGCTGTCTTCCATGCTGGGTACCCTGCACGCGCGGATCTGGCGTTGGCGCGCACTCGGCCTGTCGCATCCGCAGCGCTCCGACGAGCGTTCCAAGGAGAGCATCGAAGGGCTGCGCGCGATTCTCGCCGCGATCCGCGCACGCGATGCCGAAAGCGCCGAAAAGCTGATGCGCGAAGAGGCGCAGCACGCCGCCGCCGAGATCATGCGCCTCATCGAAAAGCCCGCCGTAGCGGCGTCCGGTTCCGGGCGCTAGAAGCCGCGGCTCAATCGCGCATCCGTATCACCACCTTGCCGACTGCCTTGCCGTCGCGCACCAGGCGCAGCGCCTGCCGGTAATCGGCGAGCGCAAACTCCGCCATCACGTGCGGCTTGAGCCGGCCCGCCTGGTGCCAGGCGTAGAGTTCGCGCTGCACCTGCTGCACTTTCCACGGCTCGCGCTCGCGGTAGGAGCTGTACTGCAGCCCGATCAGCGCGACGTTCTTGACCAGCAGATGACCCGTCTTGACTTCGGGGATGCGGCCTGCGGCGAAACCGATGACGACGATGCGGCCGCACCAGGCGATGACGCGCAGGCTGGCGTCGAACACGTCGCCGCCCACCGGATCGACGCCGATGTCGACGCCGCGCGTGCCCACGGCTTCGAATACCTGGTCGCGGAAAGCGTCGCGCAGATCGGCAACGTCGGTGCGCACCACGTGATCGGCGCCGTTTTGTCGCGCGAGCTCGGCTTTCGCGGCGCTGTCCACGCTGCCGATGACGGTTGCGCCCAGCGCCCTGGCGACCTGGAGGGCGGCGATGCCGACGCCGCCGGCAGCACCATTGACGAGCACGGTTTCGCCCGGCTGGAAGCGCGCGCGCTCGACCAGCGCGAAATGCGCGGTGGGATAAGTGAGTCCCATCGCCGCGGCGTCGGCGAAGCTCATGCCGGCGGGCATCGGGTAGCAGTTGATCTGCGGCACCACGCAGCGCTGGGCATAGGTGCCGTATTCGTTTTGCGCCGCCACGCGGTCGCCGGGCCTGCAGACCGTCACGCCTTCTCCGACCGCCGCGACCACGCCCGCCAGATCCTTGCCGGGGCTGAATGGCAGCGGCGGCAAGGTCTGGTAGGTGCCGCCGATCACCAGCAGATCGGGGAAATTGACGCTCACGGCGTGCACGTCGATCAATACCTCGCCGGGGCCGGGAACGGGGTCGGGCACCTCTTCCAGCAGCAGGTTTTCGATGGGGCCGTGCTCCCTGACGATCAATGCTTTCACGGTTTCTCCTTGTATCGTGCAGGCAGGCATTGTACCTTGAAGGGGGAAAACCGCTGACGTCGGCGATTCGATAAGCGCGACGCGAGCGGATATAATGCGCTTTTGCGCAGTCTTGTGTACGATGGCGCGTGGAGTGTGACGCGAGCTGCGGAGGATCCGGGAAGATCATGAAAAAATCGAGCGAGAAAAAGGCGCAGGACAAAAATCCCGCTTTCGAGAAATCCGCGCAGACCCGTTTCCTCACCCAGATGATGGAAGAACGCAAAAGGGTTGCGATATTTCTCGTGAGCGGCGTCCGGCTGGAAGGCGAAATCGTGGCGTTCGACCAGTTCGTGATCCTGCTGAAGGATGCGACGACAGACACCGTTTACAAGCACGCCATATCCACCATCCAGCCGGTGGAAGGCACCCGCCCTGCTGCCGGGCGGCCGCGGGAAGGCGCGGCCCGCCCGCCCGTCATCCGGCAGGCACGCTCCTCCAGGCTGGCCAGAAAACCGGACGCGAGCTGAAGCCTTTCGCCGCGCTCTAGCCGTTCTGGTGCACGAGCTGGCCTGCCGCGTCGAGCACCTTGACCGCTACCGGAATTCCCTTGCGCACGCTTTCCGTGACGACGCAGAAATCCTCGAACTGCTCCATGCAGCGATCGAAATGCTGCAATGCGCCGGCCGTGTCGGAAAGCTGCAGCGTGACCTCGATGCCGGCGATGCGGTAGCGGCCGCGTTCATTGCGCGCCAGCCGTCCCGTGACTTGCGCGCGGATCGGCCCCGGTTTCTGGTGGAATTTGCCTTGCAGGCAGAACAGGAAACTCGCCGAAAGGCAGTTCGCGACGGCGGCAGCCACCAGGCGCGCCGCGTTCGGGCCGCGTTTCGCACCGAGCGGCTCGGGCTCGTCGAGCACGAGGTCCGCGACGCTGGGCCAATCGAATTTCACGCGGAATTCGTAGCCCTGCTGCTGTTCCAGCGTCAGCGTGAAAGCATGTTCTTCATAGGCTGCGGACGACGGGGGCGATGCCATTTCGGTCTCCTGCAAGGCAGTGAAGTCGCAAACGAGTGTACCATCGTGGCGGTGGCGGCCGTTTGCGCTGGATCAAGCCGGAAGATATGGTGGCGGTGGCGGCGGACGCCACGGCAGAAAATTCAACGGAGTCTCGCAGAACATGTGTGAATTGTTTGCGATGTCGAGCAATGCGCCGGCGACCGTCAGCTATTCACTGGAAGAGTTTTCGCGCCACGGCGGACTCACCGGTCCTCACAAGGACGGCTGGGGCATCGCCTACTATGTGCAGGGTGATGTGAGGCTCGTGAAGGAGCCGCTGCCCGCGAGTGACAGCGCCTGCCTCCGGTTCATACAGGATCGCCCTTTTTCCAGCGCGCTGGTGATCAGTCATATCCGCAAGGCGACCCAGGGCGTGCGTACCCTCACCAACTGCCAGCCCTTCGTGCGCGAACTCGGCGGGGCGATGCACGTTTTTGCGCATAACGGCAATCTCGACACGCAGCGCTGGCGCGAGCAGCCAGCGGGGTGCCACCGTCCCGTCGGGGACACCGATTCCGAACATGCGTTTTGTGTATTGCTCGGGCGTCTTGCGCCGCTTTGGCTGCGGGCGGACCGCGTGCCGCCGCTGGACGAGCGCGTCTCGGTGGTGGCGGCCTTCGCGCAGGAGATGCGCGAGCTGGGACCGGCCAATTTTCTCTATGCCGACGGCGAGGTGCTGTTCGCTCACGGCCACAAGCGGATGCACGGTGGCCACAGTGTCCGGCCGCCAGGCTTGCACGTGATTTGCCGGCGCTGTGCGCGGCAGATGGCGGCAGTGGACACGGCAGGCATCGCGATCGTGTCGGCAGGTGGCGAGCAGCATGTGACGCTGGTGGCGAGCGTTCCGCTTACGCCGGAGCCCGGCTGGCGTGCATTGGGAGAAGGCGAGCTGCTCGTGATCCGCGACGGCGCCGTGGTGCGGTAGCCGCGGCAAAGCGTTGCGAACAAGCCGCCTCGCCGTGGCGCACGGTTTTGCGTGCGGATGCGCACCGCGATGCGATCAATCCGCTTTGGCGCCCGAGGCCTTCACGACCCTGGCCCATTTTTCCATTTCGGTCTTGATGAAAACCGCGAACTGTTCCGGCGTGCTGGTGCGCACTTCGACGCCCGAGGCGAACAGACGGTTTTTGACTTCCGGTGTGCCGAGCGCGGCGGTCGCCGCCTCGTTGAGTGCGGCGACGGCGGACTTCGGAATGTCGGCCGGACCGACGAAGCCGTACCACGCCACCGCCGCGAACCCCGGCAGCGCGGCTTCGGCGACCGTCGGCAGCTCGGGGATGGACGGCGAGCGCCTGCCGCCGGTGACGGCAAAGGCCTTGAGTTTGCCGGCCTTGATGAGCGGAATCGAAGACGACAGGCTCGCGAACATGAAGTCGGTCTGGCCGCCGAGCAGCGCGGCGAGCGCTTCGCTCGCGCCCTTGAATGGCACGTGGACGGTCTTGACGCCGGCCATGGTGTTGAAAAGTTCGGCCGACAGATGTACCGAGGTGCCGGCACCCGACGATCCGTAGTTGAGCTCGCCCGGCCGGGCCCTGGCGAGTGCGATCAATTCCTGGATCGAACCGGCCGGCACGCGCGGATGGATCACGAGCACGTTGGGGCTTTCGCCGACCAGTCCGATCGGCGTGAAATCGCGCAGCGGGTGAAACGGCAGCTTCGAATACAGGCTGTGGTTGATGGCGTGGGTGCCGATGGTGGCCATCATCACGGTGTAGCCGTCGCGCGTGCTCTTCGCCGTCAGTTCCGCGGCGATATTGCCGCCGGCGCCGCCGCGGTTGTCGATTACGAGCGGCTGGCCGAGCCGCTCGTGCATCTGCGGCTCCATGGCGCGCGCGATGATGTCGGCGGCGCTGCCCGCGGTGAATGGGATCAGCACGCGGATCGGGCGGGCCGGATAGGGTTGGGCCGTTGCCCAGGCCGCGAGGGAAGTCAGCGGCAGGAAAGCGACGATTTTTATTAACACATTGATTTTAAACATATTTTCATACTCCCTCAGTCGATTTTTGCTCCCGAGCGCTTGATGACCTCGCCCCATTTCGCGTATTCGGTGCGGATGAGCCGCGCGAACTGCTCGGGCGTGCCTTGGGCCGGCTCGGCGCCGATCGCGGCGAACCGGGCCTGGAGCGACGGCGAGGCGAGCGCCTCGTTGATCGCGACATTGAGTTTTTCGACGATGGCCCGCGGCACGCCGGCCGGCACCACGATGCCGTTCCAGGTGCTCGCTTCGTATCCGGGCACGCCGGCTTCCGCGATCGTCGGCACCTCGGGCAGCGCCGCCGAGCGCTTGGCTCCGCTCACACCCAGTCCCCGCACGCGGCCGGCCCTGGCGTGCGGCGTGATCGAGTTCAGGCCTTCCATCATGAGCTGCACCTGTCCCGCGATGAGATCGGTGATGCCCGCCGCGCCGCCCTTGTAAGGGATGTGCGCGATCTGCGTGCCGGTCATCGACTTGAAAAGCTCCATGCCGACTTGTCCCGGCGTGCCGTTGCCGGAAGAGGCGTAGGACAGCTTGCCCGGGTTCTGCTTCGCGTGGTCGATGACGTCGCGCACGCTCCTGAAAGGAAGCGCAGGCGCGGCCGCGAGCAACAGGTAATTGGAGGCCGTCTGCGCCACCGGCTGGAAATCCTTGAGCACGTCGTAGGGCAGCTTGCGCACCATGTGGGGAGCGATCGCGAGCGCGCCGACCGGGGCGTAACCTATCGTGTAGCCGTCGGCGGGCGCCCTGGCGGTGAGTTCCATGCCGATCGCGAGTGCGCCGCCGGGGCGGTTGTCGACCACGATCTGCTGTCCCAGTCGTTTGGTGAGTTCGGCGGCGACGATGCGCGCCAGCGTGTCGGACGAGCTGCCGGATGCCTGCGGCACGATCAGCCGGATCGGCCGCAGCGGATAATCCCGGGCGGCGGCGCCGGGCGCGGCCGCGATGGCGAGCCATGCCAGCAGCAACGGCAACCAGGCGGCTTTATGCGTTTTCATCCCCTCTCCTTTTTTGGTGCCGCACCGCCGGCCTGCTGCGAGCGGAGCCGGCGATCACTGGCCGCGAAGCGCCGGCATTTTGGGTCGTCGCATTACCGAACGTGGCCGCTTTCCGCTTGCAGCCGGTTGACAAGATTAATCCTTCTGCGGACTGCCGCACAACTTCACGCAACGCGCAGCCGTTGCCTCGCCGCACTTCCGTCGCTTTCGTCGGCTCTGGCGAAGTCAATAAGCCTTGAGCCTGGCGATGCGGATCGCTTCGCCGAAGTTTTTCCATTCCTCGGCCATGAACCGGGCAAATTCCGCCGGCGTAGTGGTTTCGGGGTCGCCGCCCGCCCGCTCCATCAGTTTCGCGGTGGCGGGATCGCTCACCGCCTTGACGAGCGCGGCGTGCAACTTGCCGAGGATGGGTTGCGGCGTGTTGCGGGGCGCGAGCAGGCCGATCCAGCCCGAAGACACGAAGCCCGGCAATCCCGATTCGATGAGCGTCGGCAGTTCCGGCAGGAACGGCAGGCGTTTGCTGCCGCCGCTCGCGAGCGCGCGCAGGCGGCCCGACTGGATGTGACTCAACACCGCCGGGGCGGGAGTGATCGTGACCGGCGATTCGCCGGCAATGGTGGCGCCGACCGAGGCGCCGCCGCCCTTGTAGGGCACGTGCACCACCTCGATGCCGGCCGCCTGCGCGAACAGCACGCCCGCCAGATGGCTTTGCGTGCCCGCGCCGGCATTGGCGACGTTGAGTCTGCCGGGGTGGGCCTGGGCGTAGGCGATCAGTTCCTTCACGCTTTTTGCCGGCAGCGCGGGGTTTACCACCAGGATGTTCTGGGTGATGGCGATCAGGGAAACCGGCGCGAAATCCCGCATCGGATGGTATTTGATGTTCTTGATGATCTGGGGTCCGATCACTTGCGACGCGGTGGCGGTGGCATACAGCGTGTGGCCATCCGGCGCGGCGGTCGCGGCCAGTTCGCCGGCGATAGTGCCGCCCGCGCCCGGCCGGTTGTCGATCACGATCTGCTGGCCGAGCAGCTCGCCCATTTTGCCGGCGACGATGCGGCTGATCGTATCGTTGGAGGCGCCGGGGTTCTGGGGCACGAGGAGCCGGATCGGCCTGCCGGGATAATTTGCGGCGCTGTCGGCCGCGGCGGCGGTTGCCGTGCCCAGCAAGGCGGCAAGACCGATTGCAAGTGCGGACTGCAAGGCATGATGCATGATGATTCTCCTCGTGATTGATTGATGTCCGGTTGCCGGAGTGATGCGCGCGGCAGCTCGTGGTGGCGCTTCCGGCGTCCTTGCTTTGACCCGATGGCAAGCCGTACATAGAATAGTCCGGCACGCCGTCAGGGCACAACCAGGAGCGACTCATGGCCCGTATCAGCTACGTAGACCCCGCCACCATCGCCGATCCCCAGATCAGGCGCTGGCTCGATGCCGCGATCCGCGCCGGCCGGCCCGGACCGGAGAATCAGGCGATTCGCGCGCATCAGCCCGACGTCATGCGTTCGTTCACGCTGACGCGCGAAATGTTGTTCGACGACGGCGCCGGTGTCGTCGAGCACGACCTCAAGGAGTTGACGCGCGCCTACATCGCGCATACCGTCGAGTGCGGCTACTGAAGCAACCAGGGAACCGCGCGGTCCGCGCGGGATGCCGATGATCGCATGGCGGAGTTGATGCGCTACGAGAAATCCGACCGGTTCACGCAGCGCGAGAAGCTCGCGTTGCGCTATGCCGACGCCATCATGTACGACCCGGCGCAGGCGGATGACCGGCTGTGGACCGAACTGCACGCCGAGTTCAGCGAACCGCAACTCGTCGAGCTCGGCTACTGGATCGGCTTCACCTTCGGCGGGCAACGCTGGCTGAAGACGCTCGCCACGCGCCAGGGCGAGCTCGATGTTTTCCTGAAAGAAAAACAAAAACAATAGCCGCCGATGAGATCAAGTTCAATACCAAAAGATATTCGATCTGAATTTCATTGCCGACTTTAAGACGGCGCCGGCTGTAGCCGCCGCAGCATCCACGGCATGACCACTTTTGCAAAAATCGCGTTCGCCGGCCACTCGGGCGAACGTCCCATGTGGCCGCCCTGCGGATTGACCCACGCTTCCTTGGCTTCACCGTGCTGGAGCAGCAGGAAAACGTCCGCGATCGGCATCTGCGAATCGCGCGCGCCGTTGACGAGCAGCAGCGGCGCGCACGGCTGATCGAGCACACCGGAATCGAGCAGCGAGAATTTCCGCGCCCGTTCGAGCAGGTCCTCCATGCCGGTTGCCCCGAACAGCGCGGCCGTGGCGGGAAAGTAATCGTAGAGGTACTCGTCGGTCGCGAGCGATCGCGGCAGCCAGTCGGGCTGGAAATAGCCGTGGATCGGTCCGCCGTGCATCACCGCGCCGCGCAGGCGGCCGCGTTCGGTGTGCGCGAGCTTGGCAGCCCAGTAGCCGCTCCAGCTGCGCCCCTGCACCACGATGCGCGCGCTATCGACGTCGGGGCGCGTGGCGAGGTAATCGAGCGCGGTGGAAAACATGCGGTCGGCATCCGGGGTGGCCGGCGCGAGCGGCGCTTCGCCGGTGCCCGGCAGATCGACCGCGAACAGCCCGACGCCATGCTGCAGATAGCGGTCGCTGTAGGCGGCGACGTCTTCCTTGCGCGAATCGAGTCCGGCGATGCCGAAGACGAGCGGCGCAGGGCGCGCGTCCCCCGGCAGGCGCAAATAGGCGACGATCTCGCCGTTTTCGAAAGGGATGTGCACCGCTTCCAGCGGCGGATCGAGCAGCCGGCCGTAAGCGCGGAAAGCCTCGAGCGCCTGCTGTTTCGCGCGCCGTCTCGCCGGCGAATTTTCCACCGGCCAGCGCGCGAAATGATAAAGGCGCCACGCGTGCCAGTAGTGTTCGCGCGCCGCTTCCGGAGCGGTTGCAGGCCGCTGCGCCTTTGCAAGATGTCCCTCGGCAACGCGGTTCCACGCGAGCGCCCACTGTTCGCGGTCCAGGCTGTCGATTTGCGCGAGTGCGGCGCGGACGTCTTCAGACGCCATGCCGCCGAGCGGCGGCATGCCGCAATCGGCGCGCCGCTGCACTTCGTGCTTGAGCGCTTCCAGGCTGCGCGAGCCGCCGGGGATCAGTTCGGAGGCTGCTGCCGCATCGGTGATCGGTGACATGGTGTCCTTTTTTTTGCTGGCCCGTCATGGATTGCCGGCAACATTATCACTTCCGCAAGCCGGGAGGAGAAGCGTTCACGTCGGTTCCGGAATCGGGAAGTCGCGTGGCGGCCTTGAAAAGGTGGTTGCCTGAAAAATTTTCTGGAATTTCGTGACATATTGCTCGCTGGCAGCGAAAGAGTTGTTGTGCGCCGGTTTCTGTATGCTTTTAATCCCTTGTCATGTAATGACCCGTAACCCCGGCGATGCAGCTGTACAAGCTCGCCGGTTGCGGAAAAGAACGCGAAGACGCGATGAGGACCCCGTTTTTTTTGGTGAACAACCCGACAAGGCCGACTGGTGTCGTCACGAAGCAAAAGGAGAGGGCTCAAAAAAGTCGCAGCCTGGAGCCTGGCGCTGTTGCTGGGCGTATCTGCTTTTGCTTCACTCGCGGCACAGGAGCGCTACGATTACGACGGTCTTGGCCGGCTGATTCGGGTCATCGACGAGCAGGGACGCGTTACCGAATATGTCCATGACGCGGCGGGGAACATCCTTCAGGTCATCACGGGCACGGGAAGCGCGCAAATCCCCGTTATCACCTTGATTTCCCCGGACATCATCCGCCGCGGTGAAACCAAGACGATCCGGATTACGGGAACGGGGCTGGCGGGTTCACATCCCGGTGTTTCCGATCCCGGGCTCGATATCTCGCAATTCCTGAACAGCGCGACTCAGGCCACCTTCAGTCTCACCGCGATGGCAAGCGCGGCGGTCGGCACGCAGCAGATCACCTTGTCCAACGCGGCCGGCAGCGCCACCACGGCTATTACGGTCAGCGCCGTGCTGCCGAAGTTGGGGATGAGTCCGCTGCCGATAGCTGTACCGCCGACGGGCGGCGCGCGCAATTTCTTCGTATCCCTGTCGAGTGCCGACAATGTAAGCCATACGATCAATGTTGCTTCGGCCAATCCGGCTATTGCCACCGTATCGCCCGCGAGCGTCACGATCCCGGCAGGCCAGACCGAAACGCTGGTCAGCATTGCCGGACAGGCTGCCGGAACCACGGCCATCAATCTTGCCTCGAGCACGCTTGCCAGCACTTCCGTGCCGGTATTCATCACCTCTGAATTTACGGGGCTCACCACGAGCTTTGCTTCGCCGTTGGGGGTGGTGCTGAGTTCGCCACCCGGCGGCACGCCGGCATCATTTGGGCCGATCGTGAGCCCCCTCGTCGGGGTCGTGGTTGGTTCGTATATCGACAATGTTGCGCCTCGGACCTTGACCATCGGCACCGGGCCGACGCCATTGGTCATCACCGGGACGGGGCTGGCCGATGTCACCGGTGTGAGCGTTCAGCCGGTGGATGGCCTGACACTGGGCGCGGCGAGCGGTGTGCCCGACGGTCGCACGGTGATGATTCCCGTGACAGTGGCTGCGGATGCTCCGCGTACCGTTCGCAAGATCGTGCTTGCGGGCGCGCAACAGCCGTATGTGCCGGCGCGCCCTGGCGCCGATCAGGTTCTCGTGACCTTGTCGGGGCCGGAGATTTTCTCGATCGATCCGGTTTTCGCCACGGCCGGCGCCAGCGGTATCACGCTCACGGTGCGGGGCCGCAATCTGCAGGACGCTCAAGCCGTCACATTTGCGCCGGGAACTGGCATCACGGTCAGCGCGACGCCCGCGGTAAACACCGATGGCACGCTGCTCACGGTTTCGCTTTCTGTTTCTCCGCTCGCGCCGAGCGGAGATCACGTCGTGACTGTCGTGACACCGGGCGGATCGTCCGGCACGGCGGCGACTTCCGCCAACACCTTGCGGGTCGCGAGCGAAGTGCGGGCAGTATATACACCGGTGACCTCGCCGCTGCTGGGCGTGGTCAAGGAGGATGGCACGCCGCCGCCATCGCCTGCGCTCAGTGCGTCCTCGCGCCTGGTCGGCGTGACAGTAGGGCCGGCAATTACCGGACGCGCACCCGCCGCCGGCATTATCGGAGAAACGGTGCAGATTACGTTCACCGGCAATGCGCTGGAAAGCGTGACCGCAGTGCAGTTCTCGCCCGCGAATGGGTTGACCATCGGCGCTCCTGTGATCGGCGGCGACGGCCGCAGCGTGACGGTCAGCGTGACCATCTCGACTTCTGCACCCCAGACGCTCAGGGCTTTGCGCATACTTGCCGGAACTTCTGTCGTTCCTTTCAGCGATCCGGGCGCGGCCCAGTTCCGGGTTACGGCGCCTGTGCCGCGCATCGATTCGATCTCGCCTGTCGTTTATCAGACCGGCGGCGGCAGCGTGACGATGACGGTGCGCGGCATCAATCTGCAGGGCGCGCAAGGGGTGCGCATGATTCCGCCGGCCGAGATAGCGATCGCCGCGCCGTCGGTGAATGCAGCGGGCACTGAACTAATCGCGACGGTGAACGTCTCGTCGGCAGCGGCCGCAGGTTTGCGCGTCGTCGTCGTTTCGACGCCCGCGGGCGAGAGCGTGACTGCAGCCAACGACGCCAACACGGTCCAGATCGCGACAGAGATCGGTGGTACCTATGCCCCAGTGGTGTCGCCCAATCTTGGCGTTGTTCTTGAGGACAGTGCGCCGCCCTCGCAGCAGTTTATCGGGCCGGTCATTTCTCCGGCGCTGGGCATAGTCCTGCAGGATCCGAATCCGCCGTCTCCGCCGTCCGATATCGTGCGTGCGATACAGGTCGGCGTCGCGGTCGGGTCTTTCGCGTCCGGCGTGCGGGCGACGCCGCTTGCGCCGACTTCTACCGGCACGCTCACCATTTCGGGAAGCGGTCTGGCGGACGTCACGGCGGTGACGGTGATTCCGTCCACCGGTCTGACGCTGGGGGCTTTGCAAATCGCGCCGGACGGATCGCAGATCACGACGCCCGTGACGGCAAGCAGCGCGGCAACGGGACTGCGCGGGGTGCAGGTGCTACGCGGCAGCGACAAAGTGCCGTTTATTCCTGCAGGGAGCGATACGTTCAGGATCGGCGAGGGCGTGCCGAACATCGACTCGATCACGCCCATACTCGCCAATCGCGGCCAGATGATCACGATGGTCATCCGCGGTCAGAACTTCCAGGACGCGATCGCAGTGATCGCGACGCCGGCGCAGGGGGTGTTCATCGATATTGCGCCAACGGTCAACGCCGCTGGCACCGAGATCGGCGTGCGCATCGGCATCGCGGCGGACGCGCCCGAAGGCGCGCGCGTCATCCAGGTCGTCACGCCGGGCGGCAGCACGACTTCGAGCGCCGTTCCGGCCAATACTTTCACTGTTTTACCCTAGCGGGAGGAGGAAATCATGAGACTCGATATCGTTTTGAATCCGGCTTCGATTCCAGAAAGGTGTGACATCATGAAAACCATCACAGGAAGCATGGCGGCGGCATTCGTCGTGGGCGCGCTTGTAGCCCCCGGCATTGCCCGGGCTTACAACAGCGGCAGCACCGGCGCCGACGGCGCGTTCAACCCAACCGTCAGCACGGCGGTGCAGTTGCCGCCGAGCGGAATTTTCAATTTCACTTCGGTCAACATTCCCGCAGGGGTGACGGTGAGATTCACGAAGAATGCGACTAATACGCCGGTCGTTATTCTCGCAAGCGGCGATGTAGCCATTGCGGGTACGCTCGATGTGAGCGGCGCGACTGCGCCTAGTACGGGGTCCGGCGGCGATGGCGCGATCGGCGATGACGGTGCGCTCGGAGCAGGCGGCCCAGGGGGGGGTGACGGTGGGCGCGGTGGCAATCCCGGACCGATATTTACTGCTGCGTCTTATGGCGGTACCGGATTGGGGCCTGGCGGCGGCGGCGCTGGAATGAGTTCGGGAATCGTGGTTTTTGGGGGTGGTGGCGCCGGCTTTGCGACTGCAGGGGGTAATAACAATGGTTTTTCCAATGGCTACAATGCTACCAGAGGCAATACCGGTGGTCTGGGTGGAAGCGCTTATGGATCAGCTCAGTTGCTGCCATTGATCGGCGGTTCAGGAGGAGGCGGGGGAACAGGAGGTTCGACTTTCTTCGGATCGGGAGGGGGAGGTGGCGGAGGGGCGATTCTGATCGCGGCATCCGGTACCGTGAACATTACCGGCTCGTTGCTTGCCAATGGCGGTGCGGGAGGGCTATCAAGAGGCGGTGGATTTAACATTGCCGGGGGCGGCGGCGGTGGCGGTAGCGGCGGCGCAATCCGTATTATCGCGACCACACTGGCCGGAAATGGTGCGATTTCCGCAGTTGGCGGCGGCGGCGGTGAAAACCTGGATAGTTCTCACCAAACTGGCGGCTCCGGTAGTGATGGGCGTGTGCGCTTGGAAGCGGAAACGGTTACGCGTACCGCGGCGACCAGCCCGGCAGCCAGCGCAGGCTCTCCCGGCAACGTTTTCATTGCAGGCACCCCGACGCTGGCGATTTTCAGTGTCGCTGGCGTCAATGCGCCGGCCAATCCGACCGGCAACGCCGACATCACGCTGCCGGCCAACACACCTAATCCCGTGATGGTGGTGTTTACGACCAGCGGCGTCCCGGTCGGCAACACGGTTCAGCTCACGGTGACGCCCGCCTATGGCGCGAAGGTGACCACCATTACGCCCGCGCTTACCGGCACTACTGCGAGTGCAACCGCGAGCGCGATGGTGAATCTGCCGGTCGGCCCCAGCATACTTTCGGCGCAGACGACTTACACCGTGGTCGCGGCGGTCGGCGATCTGCTGCGCAATTTCGCCGGCAACGAGCATGTCGAGAAAATCACGCTGGTCGCCACGCTCGGCGGCCGGTCCAGAACGAAGCTCATCACGGTGTCTGGCAAGGAATACGATGCCCCTGCCGAAGCGTTGCGTATCGCGGCGTTGGGTGGCTGATTGCGCGGGCGGCGTCAACAGCGACAGCGGCAGAAGCGGGAATGAGCATGCGTTCCGAAGTCTTGATGCGTGTAGTGCGTATGGCGGGCGCGGCATTGTTTGCGTGCGTAATCAGCGTGATTTCACTTTCATCGCTGCGCGTACATGCGGCCTGGACCGGAGTGGCGCCGGGTCTGGAGGCGCTCGCCGTTTCCGGGCGGCCGACACTGCTCGCGCTGCCGGGCGCCGGATCCAATGCGACCGCATTACCTTCGGCGCCGCGTATCCTGGCAGCCGGCGTTGAATCGCCCGAAGGCTTGAGCGTTGTCAACCCCGACGCCGGCACGATACAGGGAACACTTTCGTTTTCCGTAAAACCGATTGCGTTGGCCGTGGATAGTGCCGGCGGCCGCGCTTACGTTCTGGGTGATGAAGGCCGATTTTTTGTGGTTGAGATCGCGGCGCGCGCACTGGCGGCAAGCTTCAGGATCCAGGGCGAGCCCAAGGCATTGCTGGTGCGTGAAAGCGCGGGCCGGGTTGCCGAAGTGCTGGTGTCGCAGCAGGAGCCAAACCAGCTCGCAGGGATCGATCCCGCGAGCGGGGCCGTGTTGCGGACGGTTGCGCTTCCCGCGGCACCGCTCAAGCTTGCCTGGGCCGGCAACGGTTCGCGTGTGTTGGTTACCACAAGAGGTGGCCGCATTCTCGTGCTCGACGGCGGCACGCTCCAGCTACTGGCCACGATCCAGACTGGTGGCGAAATACGCGACATTGCCTGGTGGGAGGCGGGGAATGTGGCGATGGTCCTGCATGAAAGAAACGAAAACGCGAGTCTCATCGACATCGCGACCGGCCAGACGGTCGGAGCGGCGGCGCTTGGCGACGATCCCGAGCGTGTTTCGGTGGATCCGACAGGGGGACGTGCTTATGTCGCGATGCGCGAGGATGCCGGCCTGGGCCGCGTGAACCTTGCCCGGCGCGTATTCGAAGGGCATTACGTGCTGCCCGAAAAAGCCGCGGGAAGCATCTTTGATGTGGCAACCGGCAAGCTGCTGATATCGCAGCGTGGCGAACGCCGGCTGCTGCGCCTTGATCCTGATCAGGCAAGCAGAATTTCGGTGCTGCCGGTCAAGCAGCGCCTGCGTGATGTGGCAGTCAACAATACGACGCACGAGGCCGTTGCCGTATCCGACAAGGCCGACGAACTGGCGCGAATCAGGCTTACCGACCGCTCGGTGCAGACGCTTGCGCTGCCGGCAAGGCCACGCAGTGTGGTGGTGGACCCCCACCTCAATGTTGCTGTGGTGGGACTCAAGAACAAGGAGGTTCGCTTCGTGGAGCTTTCCGGCGCGGCTCCCATGCTGCTGGCGGGCACCGTGCGGCTTTCCGATGAGTCCGATGCGCTCGCGGTCGATTCCACCCGCTCGCTCGCCGTCGCGCTGACCGGCGAGCACCGCGGGATTCATTTCATGGACACCGCAGCCCGGACGCGGCTGGCTTCGATTACATACACCGAAGCGGTCAATGCACTGGCTATTCACCCTGGGAAAGGAATTGCTTACATCGTCACCGATCATCGCAAGCTGGTGCTGGTGGGGCTGGAAAGCCGAAGCGTGATACAGACCGTTGCGCTGCCGTTCCGGGCCAATGCCATCGCGGTGGACGAAACATCGAATGCGGCCGTGTTCACCACCGATCAGGACAACAGGGCATATGTTCTGGACCTCAATACCATAGGCAACGGTACTTCCGCGCTCACGGCGGCGAGTTTTTCGCAGTCGCATGCGCTTCCCCGCGCCCCCGGCGCGGTGGCGATGCAGCCCGATACGCGCGTGGCAGTGATCGCTTCGAAGGAAAGCGACACTCTGTCTTACGTCGATCTTGGCGGCGGCACGGCCACTGCGGGTTTCGCGATACTGGAGAAACCCTTCGCCTTGTCGATCAGCAGCCGCTACAACCAGGCGCTTGTGCTCTCAGAGGAAAAGGACCAGATCGCGTTCGTGCCGCTTGCAAATCCGGCGCCAGTGCTCGAATCACTCTCGCCTGCCGAGGCGCCGGTGGACGGCGCATCACGGGTGCTGGGGCTTGGCGGCAGGCATTTCGTCGAGGGCAGCATTGCTTATTTCGGACCCACGGCGCTCGCTACTCGCTGGCTGAGCCATACGCAACTGGAGGCCGATGTTCCGGCGAGCCTGCTTGCTGCTGCCGCGGCAGTGCAGGTCGCCGTCAGAAACCCGCCTCCTGCCGGGGGAGCGTCGAACGCGCTGACCTTTAATGTGCTGGCGCCGCCGGTGTTAAGCGCTGTGACACCGGGCTCGGCGCTTGCCGATGGCCAGCCGAAGATGCTGACGCTGATCGGACAGAATTTCCGCGTGGGCGCGACCGTGCTATTCGGCACGGCCACGCTCGAGGCGACTTTTCAGAGTGCAACGGGCCTGACCGTGACCGTGCCGGCGACGCAGACACCCGGCGTGGTGCAGATCGCGGTCGTGAATCCGGGGGCGCAAATTTCCAACAATCTGCCGTTTTCCTTCACGCACAACCTCGCCATTACTTCGTTTACCCCGGCCAGCGGTCCGGTCGGCACGGCGGTGGCGATTACCGGCATCGGCTTCGATCCGGTCACGGGGAACAACCAGATTCGCTTCAACGGCGAACCGGCAGTGATCGTAAGCGGCAACGCCACCACACTTAACGCCATTGTGCCGCTCAAGGCCGTTACCGGCCCGATCTCGATCATCAACAGTCGAGGCACGGCATCGAGCGCAACGCCGTTCACGGTGCAGGAGCGCGAGGCCTTTGACATCACGCTTGCGCCGGCGATGGTGCAAGCGCCGCCGGGCGGCAACGGCGCAACGAAGGTCACGCTCACCAGTACCGGGCTGAACCCCTACCCCAATGCGGCAAGCTTGGTTGTGACGGGCTTGCCGGCAGGCGTAACGGCGGCGCTGAGCCGTCCAAGCGTTTTCCTGGGTGGCGATTCAATTGTGACTTTCACCGCGGCGGCGGGTGTCGCTGCGGGCGCTTTCCCGGTGACGATCACCGCGATCGGCCAGGCGGGGTTGACCACGCTGACGAAGACCAAAACGCTGACTCTCGAAGTGCTCGCCGCCGGTGGCACCACCATCACCGGGCGCGTGCTGCACGCCGATGACAGCGCGCCCTTTGCCGGCGCGCGCGTGCGCCTGGGCGCCACCCACGTTTTCACCGATGCGACCGGCACCTACCGCTTCGTGAATCCGCCGGTGCTGGGCGACCAGGTGTTGCTGATCGACGGCAATACCGCAAATACGCCTACAGCCGAGTTCCCGTCGGGCATCGCCATGCCGGCGTTGATCGTCGCCGGACAGGACAACAAGGTCCTCACGTCCTTCATCGGCAAAGTGGACCCGAGCAAGTTCACCAATATCGTGCCGGGGCAGACGGCAAGCGTCACGACCCTGGACATTGCGAACTTCTCGCTCAACATCCCGCAGGGCGCGACGCTGATCGGTTGGGATGGCCAGCCGATAGACAAGATCAACGTGCGCACGGTGTCGGTGGACCGGCTGCCGATCCGGCCGATTCCCGAGGGGGTCGAAACACGCAGCGTCTACCTCTATTACTTTTTCCGCGAGGGCGGGGCCAATCCGACGCAACCGATCCCGGTGACGATGGCGAACGATATCGACGCGCTGCCGGGCGAGCAGGTGACGCTGTGGTACTACGACGAGTCGCCCACGCCCGATGCGAATTCCAATCAGTGGCGAGTGATGGGACTGGGCACGGTGAGCGCCGATGGTAAAACCATCGTATCCAACCCCGGCGTGGGCATCCCGAAATTCTGTTGCGGGGCAAGCTTTATCCAGCGTGGCGCCGGCGGAAATACCGGCGGCAATGCCGGTAACGGCTGCGGACCGCAGTCGCCCAACCCGGTTGACCTGGGCAGCGGCAATGCCATGGTCTTCAGGCCACGTCCTTTCGGCATCTCGAAGCTCATGTCGGTTGACCCGAACTGCCAGTACCGCTCGACCGACGTTCGAGTGGGTCTTTTCGGCCGCGGCATGAATTTTACCTACGACTGGTTCGCGGAAACGGCGGGAACCGAGGCGGTACGGGTCACCAACCCGCAGGGCGCGCAGTTCATGCTTTCGCGCGAAGTAGACGGCGTGTTCCGCGCGCGCAGCGGACGTTCCGCGGCGATCGAGATGGAAGTGACGCCGACCGCTACCGGCAGGACGCTCAGGCTGGCCGACGGCACGCAATACGAATTCGATACGCGCGGGAGGCTCACCGCGATCAAGGATCTTGCCGGCAATCGCACGACCTTCCAGTTGAGTGCCCAGGGTTTTCCGCAGAGCATGACGGATGCCTCCGGCAAGGTCTATCAGTTCCAGACCACGGGCGCACCGCCGATCGTGACGCGGATCACCGACCCGGCAGGCCGTTTTGTTCAGTTCGACTATGACGCCAGCCGGCGGCTCATCCGGTATACCGATCAGGGTGGAGGCGTGACGCAGCTCGAATACGACGCGGCCAATCGCATCTCGCGCATGACCGATCCGCGCGGCGCGGTGAAGACCATCGAGTATGACGCGGCGGGCCGAGCGGTCAGAGAGGTGCTGCCGGAGAATGCCGAGGAGCGCTATGCGTATACGGCGGCGGGCGGCACGGTCGCCGAGACGCGGTATACGGATGCGAACGGGAATGTCACCACCCATCGTTTCAATGGTCTGGGCTTCCCGACTCAGGTCACCGATGCACTGGGACGCGTGACCCGCTCCGAGCTGGATTCGACCACCAATCTTGTCAAACGCAGCACCGATCCAGCGGGCCGGATGACGCAATTCACCTACAACCAGCGCGGCGACCTGATCCGGGTAATCGATCCGGCGGGCAACCCGACGCTGATCGAATACGATCTGCGGTTCCGCAAGCCGGTGCGCATCGAGAACGCGCTGGGCCACGTCGTATCGATGGAATACAACAACCAGGGCAGCCTCTCCAAAATCACCAACGCCGAGAACGAAATCACCACCTTCACCTACACGGCCAAGGGTCAGTTGGAGACGGTGGCCGATGCCTTGAACCGCGTCAGTCGCTTCACCTACGACAGCAACGGCAACCTGATCGACTCGATGAACGCCGCGGGCGAGACGGTGAGCCGGGCCTATGACCTCGCCAACCGCCTGGTCGAAGTCACCGACGCGCTGAACCGCACCAACCGCCTCACCTACGACGCGCTCGACCGCGTGACGGAGGTCAGAGACGCCGCCCTGGGATTGACGCGCTATGCCTACGACGCCAACGACAACCTGACCTCGGCCACGGACCAGAACAACAATCCGGTCGAGCGCAACGTCTACGACCTCAGGAACCGCCTCACCCAGAAAACCGACGCCAAAAACCTCTCCAGCGCGTATCAGTACGACGGCGTGGGCAATCTCACCCGCGCCACCGACCGCAAAGGGCAGGCGACGAACTACACCTACGACGCAGTGAACCGCATCACCCAGGTGACCGACGCCGACGGCCGGACCACCAGTTACGGTTACGACCTCGCGGGCAACCTGACCCGCATCTCCGACAGCCAGAGCGGCGACATGCTGATGAGCTACGACACGCTGAACCGCCTTGTCGAGGTCGTCAGCCCGCAAGGGACGGTGCAGTATGCCTATGACGCCATCGGCAGGCGAACCAGCCGCACGCTCTCGGGCGGGGACGTCACCGCCTACACCTACGATAAGGCGAACCGGGTGAAGACCATCACGCTGATGGGCAAGACGGCCAGCTACGGCCACGACGCCGCGGGCCGGCTCGTGAGCAAGACCCTGCCCAACGGCATTCGGGTCGCCTACCAGTACGACGCGGTTGACCGCGTGACCAGCATTGCTTACACGAAGGCGGACAATACACCAATAGAAACAATATCTTATACTTACGATGCCAGCGGCCAGCGCACGCAGAAGGCGCTGGGCGGCACGGCGCTGCGCGAGACGCCCTTCACTGCCAACTACGACGCAGCAAACCGGTTGATCGCCCTCACCCTCAACGGCGAAGCCTTCACGCTCACCTACGACAACAATGGAAACCTCGTCAGCAAGACTGGCCCCACCAGCGGCGCCACGACGTACACCTGGGATGCCAGAAACCGTCTTGCCCAGATCAGTGGGGCGGGAGTCACCGCCCAGTTCCGCTACGACGCGATGGGCAGGCGGATCGAGAAGACAGTGAACGGCGCGACGACAGGTTTCCTTTATGATGGCGCGCAGGCAATCGCGGAGCTGAGGAGCAACACGCTCGACACCGTCTATCACACCGGGCTGCAAATCGACGAAGTGCTGGCGCGTTATGGCGCGAGCGG
>JBKBXX010000010.1:0-44360 GCA_046313915.1 Burkholderiales bacterium
GTGTACCGGTTGTCACGCCAGTGGCATCGCCGGGTAGCTAAGTGCGGAAGAGATAACCGCTGAAAGCATCTAAGCGGGAAACTCGCCTCAAGATGAGACTTCCCGGAGGCTCGACCTCCCTAAAGGTTCGTCGAAGACTACGACGTTGATAGGTCGGATGTGGAAGGGCAGTAATGCCTTAAGCTAACCGATACTAATTGCCCGTGCGGCTTGATCCTATAACTTTGAGCGTCAAAACTCAGGTGAATCAGGTTTGTCAAGATACGATCAAGATCTACTTTACTTCTTCCGGTTTGGGTTTTCAGCCGATGGCTGAAAACCGGCAAGTTACGTCTGACGACCATAGCGAGTTGGAACCACTCCTTCCCATTCCGAACAGGACAGTGATGATAGTGCGGACTACCCGTGCGAAAGTAGGACATCGTCAGGCACCCACAAGAAAGAAAGCCCCGATCCGCAAGGTTCGGGGCTTTTTTTTTGCGCGATGGCCCAAATTTATGGTGCTGACCCGGTCCGGGGAAAAAGTCGGAGACAGAGGAGACATGAAGATATCCTTCATAACCAGAATATCCGCCGCTTTGCTGCTGATTCTGACGTCTCTTGCCGCTTTGCCCGTCTGGGCAGCGGATGACGCTGTTGCAAACCTGCGACAGACCGGCAAGGCATTTGCCGCGGTGGCACGCGCGGTTTCACCGTCGGTGGTCTTCATCCAGGTCGAAGGCAAGGCGTCCGGAGGGCCGGGCGGCACCATCCCGTTGCCGTTCGGCGACGAGTGGCCGTTTGGCGACGATTTTTTCCGGCGTTTTTTCGGCGACCCGTTTCGGGGGGCGCCTCGCGCACCTGACCGCAGACAAGGCGAGCGTCGTGTCACCGGGCAGGGCTCGGGCTTCGTTTTCGCGGTGAAAGACGGCCCCTGGTCCGACAAGACCTATATCCTGACCAACAATCACGTCGTGGAAAATGCCGACAGCATTCGCGTTACATTTCAGGATGGGCGCGAATTCGATGCCAGAATCACCGGACGCGATCCGCAGTCCGATATCGCGGTCATTGAGATCAAGGCGCGCGGAATGCCGACGCTGACACTGGCCGACTCTTCCAGACTGGAAGTGGGGGAATGGGTGGTGGCGATCGGCAATCCTTTTGGTTTGAGCCACACCTTGACGGTAGGAGTCGTGAGCGCCACGGGGCGGACCAGCCTGGGCATCAACGATTACGAAGATTTCATTCAGACCGATGCCGCGATCAATCCGGGAAACTCGGGTGGTCCGCTGGTGAACCTCGATGGCGAAGTCGTAGGCATCAACACCGCGATTTTCAGCCGCACCGGTGGTTACATGGGTATTGGTTTCGCCATTCCGAGCAATCTCGCCAGGACGATCGCAGACCAGCTGATCAAACGCGGCGAGGTCACGCGCGGGTATCTCGGCGTGGTGATCCAGGAACTCACTGCTGATCTGGCAAAAGCGTTCGGTATCGAACCAGGCAAAGGCATTCTCATTGCCCAGGTCAGCGAAGATTCTCCTGCGGCGAAGGCGGGCTTGCGCCAAGGAGACATCGTTGTCGCTTTCCAGGGCCAGCCGGTGAAGGACATTGGCAGCTTCCGCAACCGCGTATCCCTGATGCCGCCAGGAACCAGAGTCGAGCTGACCGTGATACGGGACGGTAGCCGCCGGACTGTCAGCGTGACCGTCGGCAAGCTCAGTGCGGACAAGATGGCGACCAAAGCGCCATTGCAAGGCAGCGGAGAGATCGGCTTGACGGTACAGACCTTGACGCCGCAATTGGCAGAGCAATTCGGTGTCAGGTCGGGCGAAGGTGTCATCGTCACCGACGTGCGGCCGGGGTCGGTCGCCGCCCTGGCGGGAATCGAGCCCGGTGTCGTCATCCTGCAGGTAAACCGCAAGGCGGTGCGCACTGCCGCCGAATTCCAGCGCTTGGTCAAGGAAAGCAGTAGTGACAGGCGCCTGCTGTTGCTCGTCCGCCAAGGGAATGCACAGCGGTATGTCGTGCTGAAATGGTGAGACCGCAAACACGCGGCAAGAAAGCCGTGCGGCGGCATCCGGTCATGAAAGGAAATACTGATGCCGCTTGCTGAAACGTGGATGCGCGAAGCGCTGGAGCTGGCGCGACAAGCGATGGCGGACGGAGAAGTGCCGGTGGGGGCGATCGTCGTCAGGGATGGCGCGATCATCGGCCGTGGCTACAACCAGCCGATATCGCGCCACGATCCCACCGCGCACGCCGAGATCGTGGCGTTGCGCGAGGCAGCCCGGCATTTGGGCAACTACCGGCTCAACGGCTGCGAGCTGTACGTCACTCTCGAGCCCTGCGCGATGTGCGCGATGGCGGTCATGCACGCCCGCATCGCCAGAGTGGTTTACGGCGCGGCCGATCCCAAAACCGGCGCCTGCGGCAGCGTCGTCGACCTGTTTGCAGAAACGAGGCTCAACCATCACACCGAAGTCGCGCGCGGTGTCCTGACCGATGCTGCTGCACAATTGCTGCAGCAATTTTTTGCCGAGCGCCGACGCATCGGCAAGCTCGGCAATGGAGACCACGAGTGAACGTAATATATTGATTATAAATATAAATATTTTGATAACGGCTGCCCGTTGCGACCTGCCTCTGAGAACGGGTGCGGCCGCGCTTAAAAATATTCTTTATAATCAATATGATATTGTGAAAAGTCGTTTCCCTGCGGCGTGGATTCGCCGCCCAAAGCAACAATAAACCCTTCTAAGTGGTTCTGTTTTCAGCCTTTAGATGCAAGAACCGTGTTATCCACGCGATCCTGTTGTGCAGTGCGAAAAAATGAGCTAGATTGTGCGGCGCAACTTGCACGCATAACCTTTTGATGAAAGGCGACTGACGAATGAGGCTACAGGACAAGGTGGCGATCGTGACGGGGGCCGGCCGCGGCATAGGGCAGGCGACTGCGGTCAAGTTTGCCCGGGAGGGCGCCAGGGTCGTGGCATGCGATCTGACCCCGGAATCGCTGGAGGAGACCCTGCAGTTCTGCAAGGAAACCCGCGGCGAAGCATTCGGCTACGCCGCCGACGTCCGGGACATGCAATCGCTCAAAAGCATGGTCGATGCCACCGTTGCCAGGTGGGGGCGGGTCGATTGCCTGGTCAACAACGCCGGGATCGTTTCCGATGCCCAGCTCAAGAACATGACCGAGGACCAGTTCGATCGCGTCATCGAAATCAATCTCAAGGGTGTCTACAACTGCACCAAGGCAGTGGTGGATACCATGCTGGCCCAGCAGTCGGGCGTGATCCTCAATTCGTCTTCGATCGTCGGTCTTTACGGCAATTTCGGCCAGACCAATTATGCCGCCAGCAAGTTCGGTGTCATCGGCATGGTCAAGACCTGGGCGCGCGAACTCGGCCGCAAAGGCATACGCGCCAATGCGGTGTGTCCGGGTTTCATCGCCACCAGCATCCTCGGCACGATCCCCGAAAAGGTGCTCAAAGCCCTGGAGGACAAAGTGCCGATGGGGCGTCTGGGCAGACCCGAGGAAATCGCCAACACCTTCGCTTTTCTCGCTTCGGACGAGGCGAGTTACATCAACGGTGCGGTGATCGAGGTCAGTGGCGGTCTGATCATCTGAGTTCCGCGGGCGTCTAACCGCGGAACAGCTGCGCGATTTTTTCCCGATCGGGTGCGGTAATGATGCCGCGCTCGGTGATCAATGCCGAAACGAGCTCTGCCGGTGTCACGTCAAACACCGGGTTTCTGACGTTTACCCCTTCCGGCGCCCAGCGCAGGCCGCCATGGCCGGTCACTTCCTCGGCTCCCCGCTCTTCGATCGGGATGTCCTGGCCCGATGCGATGCTGAGGTCCACGGTCGACAGCGGGCACGCGACATAAAACGGGATGGCGTGACGCCGCGCCAGCACTGCCACACCGTAGGTGCCGATCTTGTTGGCCACATCGCCGTTTGCCGCCACCCGGTCGGCGCCGACGATGACGGCGTCGATTTCGCCGCGGCTCATCAGCAGGCCGGCGGCATTGTCGGCGATCAGCGTGACCGGGATGCTGTCCTGCTGCAGCTCCCACGCCGTAAGGCGCGCACCCTGCAGGAAGGGGCGCGTCTCATCGGCGATGACGCTGATTTTTTTTCCCGCTTCGATCGCGGAACGGATTACGCCGAGCGCCGTGCCGTGGCCGGCAGTGGCGAGCGCTCCCGCGTTGCAGTGCGTGAGTACACGCGCGCCGTCATGCAGCAAGGCGCTGCCGTGCTGTCCCAGCAGGCGATTGAGCACGATATCCTCTTCGTGGATGAGATGCGCTTCAGCCAGCAATGCTGCGGCGGTGCGTTCGGGACCACTGCCCCGCAGCGCGGCAAGGCGGGCGCGCATGCGGTTCAACGCCCAGAACAGGTTGACTGCGGTGGGCCGGCTGTGCGCGAGCACTTGAAACGCACGTTCGAGACCGGCATCGAAAACCGCCTGCGACTCGTGGCGCAGTCGCAGCGCTTCGAGCGCAACGCCGTAAGCGGCGGCGCAGCCAATGGCGGGGGCACCGCGCACCACCATGTTGCGGATGGCGTCGGCGACCGTGTGAGCCGATTCGAAGGAAAGATAGACGCACTGTCCGGGCAGCGCGCGCTGATCGAGCATTTCGAGCGCATCGTGATGCCAGCGCAGGGTTGCAAAAGCGGACGGGGTGTGCGCACTGCGTGTCGCGGAGACGGGGCCCGGCGGGACAGCTTTGTCGCCCAGCGTCACGATGCGGCCGCCGACGGGAGAGTGCCGCAACAGGTCCGCGGCGATTTCGCGCCACACGTTTTCGGCGCTGGTGGTATAAACCAGATCAAGTCCGCCGAACTCGGCACAGACTTGGTCGAGCACCGCCTCGGCGGATGACGTGTCGGCCACCACGACCGCAGCGCCCTGTGTCGCGAGCCGCGACGCCAGGGCGGGATCTTCGTGCGCCGCGCCCGTCGTCACCAGCGCGATTTGTCCCAGGAGCGGCTTGTCGCTGCCGGCGCGGGCCCGCAGCGCAGCCTCGAAACCGCCGTATTCCAGCTCGGCCCGGGCGATTTCACGCTCCGGCGCACAACGATAGGCGTCATGGGCGCTGGCGCGGGAAATCACTTCGATGTCGCGGCGATAAACCTCGGCGGCGCGTTTTGCATAATCGGCGTTGATTCCCAGCGCGCAGATGCCCAGCTCGGGATCGAGCACGATGCGCGGCGCGGTGTCGATGCGGCCTTGCGCTGCCGCGCCGAGATTTTTTCCCAGATATTCGCCGTAGTGCCGGGCAAAAGTCTCGACATCACGTCCAAGCTGCGGCACGCGCTTGGTGTAAATGGCGTGCTGGGGGGTTGCCGGACCCTGCTGCGATACGCGGTCGAGATCGGGGCGTCGCGCAAAAGCAAGGCTGATCGCGTCGTTCATGTTGCGCATGACGAGCGGAAAACCGGCGACACGCGAAGCGCGCATGCGCAGCTGCGCAAGAGCATCGCGATCACGTGCTGCGGGGACATCCGTTGCGGCGATGTCCCAGGCGCCAGCGGCTTTCAGATAATCCTCGGCCATGGTGACCAGGCGGATCATGTTTCGATAGGACTCGCGTGCAGAATTGCCGAATGCGATGACGCCATGAAAAGCCAGGATCAGTCCGATGGTGCTGGAGGTGCCGTAGAGGCGCAGAGTTTCTTCGCACTTTCTGGCGAGCTCGACTCCCGAGTGGCGGTAGGGCACAAGCGGCGCCAGCTCGCCATAAAGTCCGGCAACGATGCGTTCGTTGTCTTCGACATTGGCGACAGCGAGCACGCTGTAGGCATGAGTGTGCTCGACATACTTGAAAGGCAATGCGGCGTGCAGCAGGGTTTCTATGGAAGGGCGCGGCGCAGGACGGCGTGCGAGGCAGGCATCGAGTGCCTGCATCATGTTGGTATTGTCAAGAGTTTCCCGTTCGAGCAGACGGCGCACGCAGTCGAGATTGAGCGGCGCGAAACCCGATTCACCGATATGCGCAAGATCGCTGCCGGTCCCTTTGACGTAGAGCAGCTCGTCGATTTTGACCGAGGTGTTGCCGCCGCCGTAGAGCACCAGGGATTTTTCTGCACCCAGCAGGCGCGAGGTATAGGCGCGCAGCGCCAGTTCTCCGCCAAACTTTGCGGCTTCGGCATCGTTCCAGTGGCTGTCCATGGGCATTTCCGGTAAAGCGAATCGTGCCGCCGGTGGCAAAAACGACCCGCTCCGGCGTGTCGGCAATTATAATCCTCCATCATGTCCGAGCAGCCCGTTTTCATGATCCGGCCGGCCAGCTGGCACCTCGATCGCGACCCGCTTCATGCCGTGCGCCGCACGGTGTTCATCGAAGAGCAGCAGGTGGCCGAGGACGAGGAATGGGATGACGCCGATGCGTATTGCCGCCACGTGCTGGCGGTGGATGCCGACGGCAGGGCGATAGGCACGGGACGCCTGCTGCCCGACGGCCGCATCGGTCGCATGGCCGTGCTCAGGGAATGGCGCGGCATGGGCGTGGGCAGCGCCATTCTCCGGACGCTGCTCGAATTGGCACGCAAAGAGGGCTTCCGAACCGTCACACTCCATGCCCAGGCGCACGCGGTGAAGTTTTATGTGCGGCATGGTTTCGTTGCTTACGGCAAGCATTTCATGGAGGCCGGTATTCCGCACCGGCGCATGAAGCTCACGCTTGAGCCGTCTGGCCGGCAATTACTGCCGAAGGATTGATCTCGAGGCGGAAACGCTGGTCGACTTCGCCGAGCGCCTGGCCGCCGGGGCCGAAACTGCGTTCGATGAATCGCACGCGGCCTTCGCCGTCGATCAGCACCACCGTCGAGGCTCGCGTGCCATAACGCTGGCCGCTGATGAAAACAGGCGATAGTTCGCGCTCGCGCTGCAAACCGACGCCGGTATCGGGAAGTTCATGATCGGGCGCTTCATCGCGGTCGGCCAGCAGTTCGAACAAACCCGCTTTGAGTTCGGCCTCTCCCGCGCCGAGCAGCGCTTCCAGGGCAAGCTTGCTGCGTCTGATTTTGGGCCATGGCGTATCGAGCAGGTGATTGCTCAGGCCGTGCACGCCAGGCGGGATTTTTTCCACGCCGGGCCCGTTGTCAGAGAACCAATACAGGGCATCGAGGTCACCCGCAATCAGGACAAAACCACCGTACAGATCGCTTTCAGCCTGTACTTTTGCGAGGTAGCTTACGGGATTTTCATTGCCCGACAGGAAGTTGCTGACCAAAGTGCCACGCGAGCGCGGGGCGGCGGGACCGGGTTTGCCGTTACGAAAATTGGTCACTGCCGCGATCCTGCCGTTGCGCGAAAGCGCCAGCCAGGATCCGCCTTTGTCGAGATCGCGTCCGCCAAAAATTTGCGGTTGGTCGGCCCAGAACGCCGCTGGCGCCGCCGGTCGCGTATAAGTCTCGTCGCGGTTGGCTGCTACGATCAGCGGATAATCACGATGCGCCCTGTGCGCGAGCAGGATGATGCACATGTCGGGAGCTTCAAACCACGAAACATTCGACGCGACGGCCAGAATCGGGTTGCAGGAAGTCTTGAACGCCGAGTCTGATTGCTGCTCGAGCCAATGTTGCCTCGAAGGGCTCGGCATGGGCCACGTTCTCGTAGATTTCCATCCACAGCAGCGGCTCCTCGCGTTTTTTCAGCAATTTTCCGCTGATGCCCGTCGCTTCCTCGACCGTTGCGAGCAATTCCCTGATTTTGGCTTCGCATGCTTCAGCCTTGTCGGCGGCGACGCGGTAGTAAATGTAGTAGGAATATGCCATGGATTCATTCTACCCGTTCGCGGCCCGCGGCGCCGGAACGCTGTAAGGCAGGTCCAGCAATTGCAGTGCCGGGCCATCGGGCGTTCCCAGATGGATGACGCCGGCTGCGACGCTGCTCAGCTGTATCACGGCGAGCATATCGTAGCCGCCCGCGGGCGAGGCCGCGGCATTGACAATCACGCCGCTTGCCTGGTCGCCCATATCGGCGCTGTAGAGCTTGTTGCCAGGCTGCGGCGCAGCGTCTGTGGCGACGTGTGCGAGAAACATGCGCTGCTTGAGCCGGCCCAGATAATGCGTACGCGCCACGATTTCCTGACCGGGATAGCAGCCCTTGTTGAAACTCACCGCACCGATGGCATCGAAATTCACCATCTGCGGCACGAATTCCTCCTGTGTCGCCGGTGTGATCACCGGAATGCCGGCACGGACGTCGAGCCACTCCCAATATCCGGGGCTTGCGGTTTCGGCGTTTTCCGCCAGCGATCGGCGTATTGCGGCGGCTTTGTCAGTGACCACCACGATTTCGAAGCGCTCGCCCGGCAATCCGAGCAGGATCACGCCGTCGCGATATGTCACCTCGTGCGGCGCATGCGGGATATTGCCGAACAAGGCCTGCAGCCGGGCTTCGGCGCCATCGCCGGCGATGCCGAAGCGTGCGAATTCGGTGCTCGCGTCGCGCGTTTTCACCCTGGAGCGCAGGATATACGACGACAGCCGCCTCTGAATCGGCTCGCGCAACGCTGCGGGCAATTGCAGCAAATAGTCCGACTCGTTTCGCCATAGCAGGAAGCTCGCCAGCAGTCGCCCCTTGGGCGTGCAGTAACCGCTATACTGACTGCGACCAGGAAGCAGGGCATTGACATCGCTCGTCAGCTGGGCGTGCAGAAAAGCCCGGGTGTCTTCGCCGGAAAAAGCGATCAGGCCATGATGTGACAGATCCGATAAGATCATATTACCGTTATGGTTTTCATGGTTCTCCTGTTTCGCGGATGGTAACATCGTCTCGATGGTTCGGCGTTATACTGAACCGGTGGGTATGCGAATATAGGGTACGACTTACGGATCACAATGAGCAACGGCATTTCCCGTGCCGTCCGTATCGGCCTGGCGCCATAGGCATAGGTAAAACGGAAACATGCGTCCGCGCAGCAGGAAAATAGTCTTGTTTTCGCTTCTGGCAGGGGTTTTTGCACTGGTTTTTTTTGATCCGATGGGTCAGAAAAACGCCGGGGCTCCGTCTTCCCCGGTTTCGCTGCGGTCCGGCGGCCCGGCGGAAACGGCGGGGCACGAAGCGGGCGCAAGAACCGGTTCAGACGGATCGAGTCTGGCATTACCCGGGCAGCGGGGTTTGAGCGAAGCCGACGCCGAGCTCTTCGGATCCCGGTCCTGGCAACCGCCTCTGCCCAAGGTCGTGGCCGTGCCCGCGACGCCGACCGCGCCGCCGCTGCCGTACAAATTCGCCGGGAAACTGGTGCAGGAGGGGCGGTTGCAGATGTTCCTGTCCAAAGGAGATACCGCGATTCCCATCAAACAGGGCGAAATCCTCGACGGCAGCTATCGCGTCGAATCCATCGCCGATGACAGGATAACGCTGGTTTACATTCCTCTGAATTACAGAGAAAACATTCCGGTAAGCTCGGCGCTGCAGTCCACGGGCGGCACGGCGCCCGTTGCGGCCGCGGCAGCCCTCGCCACTGCCTCGGTGATTGCCGCCACGCCGGCAGCGCCGCGCCGCGACGTTCCTGTTGTGATGAACGCTTCCGGCATGAAAGCCGACGCAAGGCCCGCGCAGCTTCTATGGCATGGGCCACAACAGGTCAAGCTGGGAACCCGGTTTTCTGTGGCGCTGCACGTGACGTCGGAACAGCCGGTGCGGGCATCCCCGATGCAGTTCAAATTCGATCCGGGCATGCTCGAGACGGTCGCGGTCAAGCCGGGGCGGTTTTTTGGCCAGAGCGATCGTAATTTCAGCTATCGCATCAATTCAAACGGGACGATTTTTGTCGGCGCCTCCAACCCCGGACCGCTGTCTGCGGCCGATGCGGAATTGCTGGTGCTGACTTTCAGGCCGCTCAAACCGGCATCGGCAGCGGAGCTGTCCATTGCTTCCCTGAATCTGCAGGATGCGGCAGGCCAGCCGATCGCATTCGATCAGCTCACGCCATTCAAGACCGTCATCACGCCCTGAGCGGTTACTTGCCGGTGTTTTCCTTCGAAACGAGACTGTCGATTTTCTATTGAAAATCAATGGTGTGCGGTCGCTGCTGCCGTCACGTCTCGTTTGCCCGACCCCGTGAAACACTTTCGCGAGCCATGCTATTGACATGGGATTCCCGGTACGCCAGCATGCGATGCCCGTCAATCACTCGCCAGGTTGTTTGTGGTCAGCGGGGAGGGGAAGCACCGCAAACAAAAGCACCTGTCATGTCCAGCTCTGGGGATTGCGGCGCTCTACGGCATGCCGTGACAATTCTTGGATAACCAGAAAGACAGGGCGCCGGCAGCGGCTACGGCTTGCCGCCGGACATCCGTTCAGAAAAGCGCAGTGCGGATTCCCCAGCGTTACAGAGTCGGCTCAGTTGGGGCTGATGATCGACCCGGCCGTGTGGTACATAACCGTAATTGTCCGAAACGTCGACATTGAAAAGGGGGAGGCATGGGCTTCATGAAGGCATTCGCGGCGAAATCAGTTTTTGTGGCGGCCTTGGGTATATTGCTGCTGCCATCCGTATCGATGGCGGAAACCAAAAAACGCACCTGCGGCAGCAATCCCGGGCACACCCTGCAGCACTTCCTCGATGAACTGAATCCGGGCGATACGTTGATCGTGAGCGGCACTTGCAACGAGAACGTGGTAATCGGCGAAGGCCGCCACAATCTCACCATCGACGGCCAGGGAACAGCGATGATCAACGGCAGCGGGAATCCGAATGTCCCCACCGTTACCATTCGCGGCCGCGGCATCACCATCAAGGGTTTCACGATCGTCGGTGGGCGTCACGGTGTACAATACAACAGAGGCGGAACCGGCGCTGTCGACGGCAATATGATCAGGAATGCAGCAGTCCATGGCGTCGGCCTGCACAACGGCAGCTTCGCCACGATCGTGGACAACACCATAGAGAACAATGGCGTCAATGGCATCTGCGTATGCGAACATTCGGTGGCCGACATCGGTTTCCGTGGCGACTTCGCCACGCAGGGCAGCCCCAATGTCGTTCGCAACAACGGCGGCAACGGCATCGTCGTGGCCGATGCCTCTTATGCCGAAATAGAAAGCAATTCCGTCTCCGCCAATATCGGCGCCGGCATCGTGATCGACAATAGCGCTTCAGCAAAAATCGGCTTCCAATCCGGTCCCGCGGGGACTTTTGCCAGCGCCAACACCATCGAGCTCAACGGCAATCGCGGCATCGTGGTTGCGCGGTCTTCCAGCGCCCGAATCGTGGAAAACATCATCAGGAACAACACCAACGATGGCATAGGCGTTTTCAGGGCTTCGCACGCCGATATCGCGGCAAATGCCATCGACGGCAATTTGCGGGACGGAATCGCGGTGGCCCAGAACTCCGGCGTCAATCTTGGCAACGATACCGGCAGCGCGCCCCAGGATCAACCCAATAACACGGTCACGAATAACGGCAGATGGGGCATCACGTGTGCGGTCAACTCCTCTGTCGATGGGCGCCCGGGCACCCTGAACGGCGCCAGCGGGCCACAGGGCTTCGACTCGAGCTGCGTCAACTCGCTGATCCCCTGATTCCAGGACTGGGGTAATCCTCAATAAGGCTGTCCGCAATACCCAGTTCCGGGTATTGCGGAACCCTGATACGCCCGCTCAGTATTCCGGACCGACGCTGCGGCAACGAACGAGGCGTGGGATAACCAAGGTTTGTCAAACTCAAGGAGAAGCCATGTACAAGCGGAAGAGCGTTCTTGCGGCTATGGTTGGCCTGTGTTTTACGGCGGGAATCGGCGCGGCTGTCGCCGGCGAGGCGGAACAGGACAAAAAAGCGCGGCAAGGCACGGTACGATGTGGCGGCACTCATTCAACAGCGCACGGCGGAACGGAAATTCAGTGGACAAACTACGTTTTTAGAAACCTTAATTCCACGACGCCCATTACCATCAAGCGACTGGTCATGTTCGACGCGCTTGGCAATGTGCTTGTCGATAGCAATCTCAATGGCTTCCCCCCTTTCGACAACGGCGTTCTCGGACCTGCTGATAACATACTCGACGCGAACCAGACCGCGAGTCTGACCACTTTGGGTATGGCCCCCTTGCCGCCAACGCAGAGGCCGATTCAACTGGAGATCGAATGGACGGCGCCCGAGAAAGCGTTGACGCTGGATGTTTCCGTGGTCCGGCCAAGCAACAGGCGCGATCCTGCAACGGGCCAAATCTTTGAGGAACGCGCCCGGCATCTGAGGGATTGCCGGACGATCAGTTTTAAGGATTGAGGCTGACAGGCGCCGCAAAACCGGGAGCAAAGCGTGTCGCCCCCGGTTTTTTTCATTACTTGCCGGGGGCCGACACAGCAGGCGGTTTGGCGGCAGGTTGCGGCGCCAGCTGCGGCGATGGAGTGTAGACGAACTTCCAGTCGGAATACTTCGCGGCTTTTTCGAAGTCCTTGTCCTGCGGGCGGAAATTGGCGTTTTTCAGCGGCGGCGCTGCGGAGCGGCTGTAGACGCCCATGATGCCGCCGTCGGGCGCTTTGACGATGCCCCATTCCCTGTCGCCGGTGACCGGGTCGGGGTAGAGCTGCCGCAGATAGCGCTCGGTTCCCGTTTTGCGCGGATCTTTGAGCAGGTCAGTGAGATTGCGCGGATACTGGCGCAGCCCCTCCAGATAATAACGCTCGATCGCGCGGCGATACTGGTTGCCGACATACAGCAACTCGCTTTCCTTTTCACGCTGCGCCGCCGTGTGCCAGACTTCGCCGACGAGGGCGAGACCGCCGCTCAGGATGGCAACGATGAACATGGCGGCGAGGTAGGTGAATCCCTCGTGACGACGATAGCCGTGCCTGGCTCCGGTGCGCGTGTGCCGCACGATCACCACTCCGCGTAAGCCGAGCCGTCGAGGGCCTTGCCTGGCGCGCCGCTTTTCACGTCATAGACCCCGCCTTTTTGCGTATCTTCCGGCGGTAGCGCAATCCAGGTGGAGGCGCTTCCGGTGATCGGGTCCATCGGCACCTTGCGCAGATATCTTTCCGCTGCCAGGGTTTCGATCGATGCGGGATATCTGCCTTTGTCGGCATAATATTTCCCGATTGCATCGCGCATCTGGTAGAGATTCTCCTTTAGCACGGCTTCTTTTGCCCTGTCGACGCTCGAGAAATAGCGCGGCACGGCGAGCATCAGCAGCAGAGCGATGATCGCCAGCACCACCAGCAGTTCGATGAGGGTAAAACCGTCACGGCGCACGGCTCGTCTCACCATTCGCGATACGGCCGGCCGTTGGTGCCTTGGCCGCGGGCAAGCGAATAGACATCGAATACGTCGTCACCTTCCCCCGGATCTTCTGGCGGACTGGCATAACTGCGCTTGCCCCAGGTCTCGGCGGCCGCGAGGCTGGAGTCCGATGCGAAAGGGTCGCGGGGAATGCGACGCAGAAAGTAGATTTTTTCTTTTTTGAGGCTTTTCTGGTCCTCGACGCCCTCGACCAGATCCTCGAGGCGCCTGGGATAGCCAGAAGCGCCGATGAGCTTGCGGATGCGGCCGTCGTCCGCGGCCTGCTTGTGGGCATCGATGGCCTCGCGGATCTCGCGCAGCGCGCGCCGCAGATCCTGCTCTTTCGAGCGTTGCACCACCACCTCGTTGAGGGGGAGTGCGACCGAAGCGAGTATGGCGACGATCGCGACCGTGATCACGAGTTCGATCAGCGTGAATCCGCCTGCGGCCCGATATCCGGTGCGACCGGCAGGACATGGATGCCGCGCCGCGGTCATTGCAGTGCGCCTGGACGCATGCCGCCGAAGGGAACCAGTTCCGATGCGGGCGGCGCGGCCGGAGGGAACGGTGCGGGCGGTGGCGGCGGAGGAGCGAAAGCAGGTGGCGGCGGGGTGGCGCCGGCCGGGAAGGGCGCGCCGGTCACCGCTTCGGTGCCGGCAGCGAATTCGACGGCGCGCGCCTCGGGGCGCGCCAGCGTGCGCACCAGCCGTGGCGTCATGAGCAGCACGATCTCTTTTTTGTCGATGGTATCGCGCGTCGAGGAAAAGAGCCGCCCCACGATGGGCAGCTCGCCCACGCCAGGCACGCGATTGGCGGTGCGGCGGTCCTCGTCGCTGATGAGTCCGGCGAGAATCTGCGTCTCGCCGTCCTTCACGCGCAGCACCGTGCTCGCGTTACGCGTGCCGATCTGGTAGGTGAGCGTGCCGGTGGTGCCCTTGATCTCCTTCACGATATTGCTCACCTCGAGCCCCATCTTGATGCCGACCTCGTCTTCGAGATAAATCAGGGGTTCGACTTCAAGCTTGAGGCCGATGTCGAGATAGCTCACCGATTCGGAAACGAACCCTCCGGCCACGGCGGCGGTGGTGGTGATCACCGGCACGCGGTCGCCGATGTGGACTTTGGCTTTTTCCTTGTTCTTGACGCGGATGCGGGGGTTGGCGAGCACACTGGTCGTGCCGTCCTGCTGCTTGAGTGAGAGCAGGAACAGCGGATTGGTGACGGTGAGGCGAACGATGCCCGCGTTGCGATTGATCCATTCGGACAGGCTCAGGGTGCCCGGGGTGCCACTGCTGGTGGTCGTGGTGCCGGTCGTGCCGCCCGTGGTGGTCGTGGTCGAGCCGCCGCCCACCAGACTCCAGGCGACCGAGTCCGGGAAGCGCAGGCCGAGTTCGAGCAGCTTGCTGTAGCCGATTTCGAGTACTTCGACTTCGAGCATCACCTCGGGCTCGGCGAGGTCCTGCGCGGTAATCAGCTTTTCGGCAAGCCGGATCGCGTTCGGCGTGTCCTTGATGACGATCATGTTGAGTTTCTCGTCGATAAAAATGTCGCGGCTCTTGACCAGCGTGCGGATCATGTTCGCCGTCTGCTTGGCGTCGGCGTTCGCCAGATAAAAACTCTTGACCACGAGCTCCTGGTGCTCGCGCAGTTTCTGCGGCGTGTTGGGAAAAACCAGGACCGTGGTCTCGTTGACGATTTTCTGCTCGAGCTGGTTGCTGGCAAGGACCAGGCGGATCAGCTCCTCGACCATGGCGTCGCGCACGGCGATGCTCGTTTTCTGGTCGATGCGCACATCCCTGTCGAACACGAAATTCACGCCGGAAGCGCGCGAGATCACGTCGAACACCGCGCGCAGCGGCACGTCGCGCAGCTCGAGCAGGATCGGCCTGGAAGAGGTCGTTCTCAACTGCGGTGTGATGACCGCGGGCTTGAGCGTTTTCTCGTCGATCAGCCGCTGCAGGCGGCGCGCCTCGCGCTGATTGGGGTTTTCGACGAGCACCGGACGCAAGACGGTCTGGGCTTCATGGAATTTGCTTTCCCTGACGAGCTTTTCCGCGTTCTCGACGAGTGTGCGGTGGCGCTTGTCGGCCTCGATCTGCGCCTGTCCGGCGCGGGCGCGCGGATTCTGGGCATCGAACTTGATGACACGGCGGTAAAGTTCTTCGGCGAGTTCGAACTGGCCCGCGAGGCGCAGCGTCTCGGCCTGACTCAACCATTGCGCGACGAGCAGTTCACGCTGACGGAAATATTCGCTGCGGTAAGCGGGATTCTCAGGGGTTTCCCTGCTCGCTTTTTCGAGCAGGACGAGCGCCTGCGTGCCCTGACCGGCGTCAGCGAGCTCGCGGGCATCCTTGAGCACTGGGTCGCCGGCGCAGGCCGCGAGCAGCGTGCTGGCCGCGAGCAGGCAAAACACTCTGTGAGGGCGCGCGAATGTCATTGGATGTCCCTATATAACATGTTGATTATAAATGAATATTTTCTCTCTTTGGGCGGCGTCTCACGGCAGTTCATTTTCGACCGTCGATCGAAAATGGACGGTCAGACGTATCTGCGCATCGAGTTGCGCGTCGCCGGCTTTTTTGCGCTCGAAGCGCAACGCGTCGATCGAGGCGGTCGGCATTTCCTCGAGCACGGCGCCAACGAAGCCGCGGACATGCGGATAGGCGCCACGCAGCGGCAGCGTGACGCGATAGGACGCGAGTCCCGGACCGCTGTCTTCGAGACGGTATTCGCCTTGCTGCAGTTCGAGTTTCGCCTTGCGCGCGAGCGCATAAAGGCGCTCCACTTCCGCGGTGAGCTGCTCGAGCGGCGGAAACAGGCTTTGAAAGCGCCGCAGGTCGTCGGTGTTGCTGCCGGCGGCGATTTTCTGGTACGGCGAGCGGCTTTTCAGGCGCTCGGCGGCGGTGCGCTGGGCGCGCAGTTCCTGCTCGACCGGTTCGACGGCGGTGAGATAAAACGCAGCGCAAAAAAGCAGCACACCCAGCCCGAGCACGCCCGCTGCGCCGAGCATTTCCAGCAGGGCTTGCAGTTTTCTCATGGCGCGCTCCGGAACGACGCCTGCACCGAGAACCGCAGCGGCCGCTGCGGATCATCGAGCTGGATCTGGTGGCTCACCAGATGAACGTTCGACAAGGCCTTGGCATTCGCGAGCCGGCGCAGGTATTCGAACATGGCTTCCTGATGGCGTGCTTCGGCGGCGATGCGCAGCAGCCGCTGCTGGGCGTCCGGCTGCAATTGCAGGAGGGCGACGTCCTGGGTTGCCGCCTCTTCCAGCGTGCGGATCCATGTCGCCCACGGCAGCGCGAGCTGCCGCACGACCGCTTCTGCATTCTTGAGCTGCTCGTCGCGCTTTTCCCTGGGGATGGGACGAGGCTCGCGGCGCCCGATATCGAGAAGATCGCTGGCGGTTGCGATGCGTTCCAGGTCGCGATGGGCATCGCGGTAGCGGACAACCAGGTTTCCGGCGATCAGCAGCGAGAGCGCGAGCAACGCGTAACCCGGCCAGCGCGGACGGCGGCGTGACGCAATGAAATCGAGTTCCAGCCGCTTGAGCTTCATATTGCGGTGAGCGCTGCGGCGTAGATGGAATCGGCGGCGGGAGACAACTCCACAGGCATTGCGACCCGGAGTTTTTGCAGTTTCCATCCGCTGCCCGTGCCACGCAGGGCATCGGGAAACGACGGCGCGTGAACGAGCACCGTTTCCGGGACGCGATCCAGGCCGGTTCGCCACCGCTCGCGGTCGAGCAGTTCGACCCACGCCTGCTCGTCCGGGAAATGGCCTTTCACGTTCTGCACCGATATCCAATTGCGCCCGACGAGCAATCCGAGGCAGGCGCGCCCGGCTTCGAGCAGCAGCAGCCATGCGCCGCCAGGCGGAAATTCGCGGCGCCAGCAATTGAAGGCGGACATCAGCAGGGGTTGGACCGATACCAGTTTCATCCGTCCTCGAGGCGGGAAACAGGCGCGCAGCGCTTCCAGCAGGGCGGCGTCGATGGCGCAAGCCAACCTGGGCGTACCCCGGGCGGCATCGTCCAGCCGCACCTCCCAGGAACGGGCGCGTTCGCCGTGTACTTTGGTGAAATAAAAGCGCGCCAGTGCATGTTCTTCAGCAGTGCCGCTCACTGCGGTGTCAGACGGTGTCAGCGCATAGCGCACGAAGTGATTGGAGAGCACGATGGTCACGGTGACGATGTCTTTGCGCCAGGCTTCGGCCGCCGAACGCAGCGCGGCCACCACGCCCTGCCAGGATTCGGGACCGTAGGTGGTGTCGGCCGGAATCGTGTGCCTGGCGACGACTTGCGGCCGGGAGCCGCTCAGCTTCAGCCACGAAACCGAGCCGGGCGCGAGCGATACGAACAGCCGTTCAGGCGACAAACGTGACACGATTGATCTCCTGCAATGTGGTGTCGCCTTTGCTCACGGCCTCGACCGCTGCTTCGCGCAGGAAGCGCGTGCCGGCGCGGCACGCGGCATCCTTGAGCAGACGAATCGAAGCGCGGCTTGTGATCAGCTCGCGTAATTCATCATTCAGTATCATGAGTTCGGCGATGGCCTTGCGTCCTTTGTAGCCCGAACCGCGACATTCGCGACAGCCGCGGCCGATACGGAAACGGAAAGAAGCCGTCGCGGCGGCATCCAGGCCGGATTCGCGCAGCAATGCCTCGTCTGGCCGGTAGTCCTCTGCGCAATGCGGGCAGATGAGGCGCACCAGCCGCTGGGCAAGAATGGCATTAAGGGCGGACACGAAACCATAGAGATCGACGTTCATGTGCATGAAGCGTCCGATCACATCGAACACGTTGTTTGCGTGCACCGTCGTGAAAACGAGATGGCCGGTAAGCGCCGATTGCACGGCGATGTTTGCGGTTTCGGGGTCGCGGATTTCTCCCACCATGATTTTGTCGGGATCGTGACGCAGGATGGAGCGCAGGCCACGTGCGAAAGTCAGGCCTTTTTTTTCGTTGACGGGGATCTGCAGCACACCAGGCAGTTGATATTCGACCGGATCCTCGATGGTGATGAGCTTGTCCTGGCCATTGTTGATCTCGGTGATCGCCGCATAGAGCGTGGTGGTCTTGCCGCTGCCGGTCGGACCGGTCACGAGCAGCATGCCGTACGGTTCGTGCGACAGTCGCCGCAGCGCGCGGATATCGTCGCTTGCGAAACCCAGGCTGTCGAGGGAAAGCTGCTGGCGGGTGCTTTCGTAGAGCGATTGCTTGTCGAGCACCCGCAGCACCGCGTCTTCGCCATGGATGCTGGGCATGATCGAGACCCGGAAATCCACCGCGCGGCCGCGATCGAGGGCCTTGAAGCGGCCGTCCTGCGGCACGCGCCGCTCGGTGATATCGAGCTCGGCGAGCACTTTCACCCGCGCCAGCGCCTGTTCCGCCTGTTGTACGTCCTGGATCACCTTGATCTGCGACAGGATGCCGTCGATGCGGAATTTAATGACGAGACCCGTCGCCACGGTTTCGAGATGGATGTCGCTCGCGCCGATCTTGAGCGCGTCGCGCAGCGTCGAGCGGACGAGACGCACGACCTCGCTCGTTTCGTCGTTGATCGACTTGAAGGAGAGGTCTTCGATGCGTTGATCGTCTTCGGCGCCCTGCGCCGCATCGGCCTGCACGGCGTCGAGCGCGCGCAGCATTTCCTCGTGGCTTGCCAGGAAGGCGACGAGATCGCCGCGGTGGGCGAGCGCCCACGCATAAGGCGTGGCGATGCGTTCGTCGGCCCAGGCCTGCAATTCCGGCTGGAACGGGTCGTCGGTGACCAGTAGCGCGGCGCCTTGCTCATCGCGGACCAGCACGCAGCCGCGCTGCGAGCATTCGCTGAATGGCAGCGCGTCGAAAGTGGGCGTCGCACGGCGCAATGTGTCCATGCGCAACACCGGCAGGCGGAAAGTCGTACCCAGCCGCGCGACAAACGCGTCCGGATCGAGCGCGGTGTTTTCTTCCAGCACATCAACCAGCCGCCGGCGGTTGACCGAGGCGGCGGCGCGCGCGGCGGCAATGTCTTCAGGGGCAAAAGGCGCAACGGTGCCGGGGAGCGCAATGCTCATTGCAGACTTCCCGCCAGTTCGAAAATGGGCAGGTACATCAGGATCACGATGGCGCCGATCACCACGCCGATCGCGGCCATCAGCAGCGGCTCGAACAGCCGCGTGAACCAATCGACCCAGCGGCTGATTTCCTCGTCGTGAAACAGCGCGATGCGGTCCATCATTTCGCCCATGTTGCCGCTTTGCTCGCCTACCGTCAGCATGCGCAGGGCGACCGGCGTGGTGAGGCCGTGGCGGTCCATCGATTCGGAAACCGGATGGCCTTCGCTGATCGCGCGGCTCGCCGCCGCCAGCCGCCCGCGCAGCACGGGATGCAGGAGTTCCGCGCCCATGCCGAGCGCGGTGACGAGCGGCATGCCGCCCTTGAGCAGCATGCCGATGGTGCGGTAGAAACGCGCGAGCTGGTAGATTTTCATGCGGTCGCCGAGGGCGGGCAGTTCCCACAGCGCTTTTTCCATCGAGGCGCGCACCACGGGCAGGTGCGCAACATGCCACAGGACGGCAAGCAAAGCCGCCAGTGCGCCGACTATCAGCAGGGCGTGGCCTTCGACCGCCTGGCCCCAATACAGCAGGAGCCGGGAGAACAGCGGCAGATCGGCGCTGCGGTCCTCGTAGATATGGCTGAAACGGGGCACGACATAGAGCAGCAGGAAAAGGCTGACCAGGCCGCCCACGCCGACGAGCAGCGCGGGATAAATGGAGGCGTTCACCAGCCGCTTGCGGAGGGCGTCGACCTGGTTCTGATAGGCTACGTAGCGCAGCAGCGCGGGCGCGAGATCGCTCGTTTTTTCGCTGGCGCGCACCGTCGCCACGTAAAGCGGGCTGAAGGTGCCGGGGAACTGTTCGAGCGCGGCGGAGAAAGGGCGCCCTTCGCGCAGGGTGGCGGTGATGCGGTCGAGCACGGCGCGGTAATCGGGTTTGCGCTCTTTTTCCGCGAGGGTCGCAATTGCTTCCACCAGCGGCAGGCCGGCGTTGAGCAGCACCAGCAGTTCCTGGCTGAACAGCAGCACCGGGAAGCGCGCGCCGCGCTCGAGCCAGAGCGAGCGCAGATCGGGGCGCCGGCGGATGGTGATGACCGTGAGGCCGCGGTTAGCGGCCTGCTCGCGCGCGCCGGCTTCGTCGAGCGCGTAACACTCCAGCGACTCGATCCGGCCTTCGTGCGTGATTGCTTTGAGTTCGAATCGCATCGGAGGTCCGTGCGATCAGTGGTTGGAGATGTCGGCGTTCTCGCCCGCGCCGCCGGGCTGGCCGTCCTTGCCGTAGGAGACGATGTCGAACTCGCCGCGCTCGCCGGGGGACCGATAGACGTAAGGGTTGCTCCACGCATCGAGGGGCACGGCTTTTTTCAGATACGGGCCGTTCCATTTCGGTTCGTTCGGCGGGCGCTGCACGAGTGCGTCGAGACCCATTTCCGTGGTCGGATAGCGGCCGGTGTCGAGACGGTACTGGTCGAGCGCCTTTTCCAGCGCGTCGATCTGCGCCTTGGTCGTGGTGATTTCCGATTTGCCGATCTGGCTGAAATAACGCGGCGCGACGTACCCGACCAGCAGGCCGATGATCGCGACCACGACCAGCAGTTCCAGAAGAGTAAAGCCCGATCTCCTCCAACCGACAGGATATGCATTGCCACCGTGAAACACCATTCCCCCCTTTCCCGGATACTACATCATCGGTCGCACTTTCGCGGCGTTTGCGGGTTTCCGCGACGACATTATAAATATGTCAGTAAAATCATATACTTGTTATACCTAAAGCGCTGATGCGACGCGCGCGACGCAGCCAGGGGGCTCGCCCGGAACCGATGCGTCACTCCCGCCCGGCTTCGCGCAGCGCATCGCCCAGGATGTTCGCCATTTCGTCGATCTGCGCCTTGCTGATGATGAGCGGCGGCGCAAGCGCGATGATGTCGCCGGTGGTGCGCACGAGCAGTCCTTTTTCATAGCATTTGAGGAAAGCCTTGTAAGCGCGCTCGGCGGGCTTGCCGGGTCTGGATTCGAGCTCGATGCCCGCGACCATGCCCATGTTACGGATGTCGACGACGTGCGGCATTTCGCGCAGCGAGTGGATGGCGTTCTCGAAGTAGGGCGCGAGCTCCTGGGCGCGTGCGAAGAGTTGCTCTTCCTCGTAGACGTCGAGGGTCGCTTCGGCGGCGGCGGTGGCGAGGGGATGACCGGAGTAGGTGTAGCCGTGGAAAAGTTCGACGGTGTCGGGCGGCGCGGCTTTCATCATGGTTTCATAAATGCCGTGGCGCACGAGCACCGCGCCCATCGGCACCGTGCCGTTGGTGATGCCTTTGGCAATGGTGATCATGTCGGGCAGGACGCCGACCGCCTCGGCAGCGAAGCACGGTCCGAGCCGGCCGAAGCCGGTGATGACTTCGTCGAAGATGAGCAACAACCCGTATTTGTCGCAGATCGCGCGCAGGCGTTCGAGATAGCCTTTGGGCGGTATCAGCACGCCGGTCGAACCCGCCATCGGTTCGACGATCACCGCGGCGATGTTGGAGGCGTCGTGCAGCGCGATGATACGGGTTTCGAGCTCGTCGGCGAGATGCGCGCCCCACGCCGGCTGGCCGCGCGAAAAAGCGTTTTCCCTGAGATTGTGGGTGTGCGGCAGGTGATCGACGCGCGGCAGCAGGCTGCCGAAGGCCTTGCGGTTGGCGGGAATGCCGCCCACTGAAATGCCGCCGAAACCTGCGCCATGATAGCCACGCTCACGCCCCACCAGCACGTTGCGGTGGCCTTCGCCGCGCGCGCGATGGTAGGCGAGCGCGATTTTCAATGCGGTGTCGACGGCTTCCGAGCCCGAGTTGCAGTAAAAAACGTGATCGAGATCGCCGGGCGCCAGATGCGCGACGCGTTCGGCCAGGCGGAAGGCGCCGGGATGCCCCATCTGGAAAGCGGGGCTGTAATCCAGGGTCTCGACCTGTTTTTTCACGGCCTCGACGATGCGCGGGCGCGAGTGGCCGGCATTGACGCACCACAGGCCAGAGGTGCCGTCGAGCACCTGGCGGCCGTCGTCGGTAACGTAATGCATGTCCTTGGCGGCAACGAACAGGCGCGGCGCGGCCTTGAACTGGCGGTTCGCGGTAAAAGGCATCCAGTAGGCGTCGAGCACGTAATTTCGGGAAGTCATGGCGGCTTTCGTGACGGATGACGACAACGTGTATTTTGCCAGCAGCCTTGGCATTCGGCCATACTGTATGAAATCGGGCCCTGCCCAGGAGGATCCATGGAACGCCACCGCTCGCGCACAACCGTTGATTTTGGTGTGCTGCCGGGCCGGCTGGCGCGCGGTTGCTGCTCGCCGCGGCGGGGCTGGGCAAGCCGGTGTGCCGCAAGGCTGTCGCCCGGCGGTTGCAAAAGGAGAGGGCGCCGGTCTTGATCACGCTCGAAAACGTTTCCAAAGCCTATGACGGCCACGTCGCACTGGCGCCGGCGTCGTTCGCCTTCGCTCCCGGCGCAACGACGGTGGTGATCGGTCCCAGCGGCTGCGGCAAATCAACGGTGCTGCGGATGATCGTCGGCCTGGTGTGGCCCGATAGCGGCCGCGTGCTCGTCGAGGGTGAGGAGTTGCGTGCGGAAAACGTCGAACGTCTGCGTCGCCGGATCGGTTATGTCATCCAGGAAGGCGGGCTGTTTCCGCACCTGAGCGCCGAGGGCAACGTGGTCTTGCTGGCACGGTTTCTCGGGCGCAATGAGGCCTGGATTGCAGAGCGCGTGAAATCGCTGGCAGAACTGCTGCGTATTCCGTCCGCATTGCTGGCGCGCTTCCCGGGCGAGCTTTCGGGAGGTCAGCGTCAGCGCATCGGCATCATGCGTGCGTTGATGCTCGACCCGCCCGTGCTACTGCTCGACGAGCCGCTGGGAGCGCTGGATCCCGTCACGCGGCATGCGCTGCAGGACGAACTCAAGCGCATTTTCGCGGCGCTCGGCAAGACCGTGGTGCTGGTCACGCACGACATGAACGAAGCGGCATATTTCGGCGATGCCATCGTGATGATGCGCGAAGGCCGGATCGTGCAGCGCGGCACGCTCGCGGATTTGCTGGAGCGTCCGGCGGAGGACTATGTGCGTGATTTCATCCGTGCCCAGCGCACGATGCTGCCGTCAGCATGAGGCTGCGCCTGCTGGTATTGCTGTTTTTGCTGCCGGCGTGGTGCCTCGCGCAGCCGGCGTTCAATATCGGTTCCAAGCGCTTTACCGAATCCTACATTCTCGGCGAAATCGTCACCCAGGCCGCGGCAGCCGCGGGCGAGGCGCGCGCCGTTCACCGGCAGGGCCTGGGCAACACCGGGATCGTTTTTGCCGCGCTCGAGAGCGGTGCGATCGACGCCTATCCCGAATACACCGGGACCGTCGTTTTCGAACTGCTGAAACGCAAGGCGTCAGCGGACCTGGCTGAGCTCAACCACCTGCTCGCGCCGCGCGGCCTGGGGGTGGCGGTTCCTTTCGGCTTCAACAATACCTATGCGCTCGCCATGCGCGAAGAACGTGCCGCAGCGCTGGGCGTCGCAAAACTTTCGGACCTCGCGCGTCATCCCGCGATCAGGCTCGGCCTGTCCCAGGAATTTCTCAATCGCGCGGATGGCTGGCCGGCGCTCAGGCGGGCCTACGAACTGCCGCTGGCAGCGCCGCGGGGACTCGATCACGGCCTCGCTTACGAAGCTCTTGCCTCGGGGCAGGTGGACGTCATCGACATCTATTCGACGGACGCCAAAATCGGCAAGTACCGGCTGCGGGTGCTGGTTGACGATCGCGGCTTCTTTCCGGCCTACGAAGCATTGCTGTTGTACCGGCTCGACGTGCCGCACCGTTTTCCCCGTTCGTGGGCGGCGCTGCAGCATCTGCAAGGCCGGATTTCCGCAAGCCGCATGATCGCAATGAACGGCGAGGTTGAGCTCGCGGGTAACTCTTTTGCCGAGGTGGCGCGGCGATTCCTTGCGGCGCGGGAAAATCCCGCTGCCGCAACAGGCAACAATCGCAAGTCTTTTCCCGCCATCCTATTCGGCGAGGATCTGGGCCGGCTTACGCTGCAGCATCTGCTATTGGTGTTCGCCTCGCTCGCCTTGAGCGCGATGATGGGCATTCCGCTGGGCATCTGGGCAGCGAATTCCCCGCGCGCGGCACACTGGATACTGGCTACAGTCGGCACATTGCAAACCGTGCCGTCGCTCGCCTTGCTGGCCTTTCTGATCACGCTGATGGGCACGATAGGTACCGTGCCAGCGATCATCGCGCTGTTTTTGTATGCGTTGCTACCGATCGTGCGCAATACCCACAGCGGGCTTACCGACATCGCCGCGCCGCTCAGGCAGGCGGCACAGGCGCTGGGGCTGCCGGCGGCAGCGCGGCTCAGACTGATCGAGCTGCCGCTTGCGGCCCGTTCGATATTCGCTGGCGTCAAGACTTCGGCCGTGATCAACGTCGGCAGCGCGACCATCGCGGCTTTCATCGGCGCCGGCGGATACGGCGAGCGTATCGTGGCGGGGCTCGCGGTCAACGACAACGCCATGCTGCTTGCGGGCGCGGTGCCGGCCGCGGTGCTGGCGCTGCTGGTGCAGTGGGCATTCGATGCGCTCGAGCGCCGCGTGATTCCGCGGGGGCTGCGGGGGGAACGCCGAGGAGGCGAAGTTACCTGACGAGGACGGTATTGCGTGCTTCGGCCAGCGTGGCCGGATAATCACGGCTGAAATGCAGGCCGCGGCTTTCGTGCCGCGCCTGGGCGCTGCGCACGATCAATTCGGCGGTGGTCACCAGATTACGCAGCTCCAGCAGGTCGTTGGTGACACGGAAATTGGCATAGTAGTCGTGGATTTCATCCTGCAGCAGACGGATGCGGTGCAGCGCGCGTTCGAGCCGCTTGTTGGTGCGCACGATGCCGACGTAATCCCACATGAAGCGCCGCAGTTCGTCCCAATTGTGCGAAATGACGATTTCCTCATCGGCGTCGGTCACGCGGCTCTCGTCCCATTGCGGCAGTGCCGGTGCGGGCAGCGCCGGCTGCTCCAGGATGTCGCGGGCGGCAGCCATGCCGTATACCAGGCATTCGAGCAGGGAATTGCTGGCAAGGCGATTGGCGCCGTGCAATCCGGTAAACGAGGTCTCACCGATGGCGTAAAGCCCCGGCAAGTCGGTACGGCCTTGCTTGTCGACCATGATCCCGCCGCAAGTGTAGTGCGCAGCCGGCACCACCGGGATCGGCTGGCGCGTCATGTCGATGCCGAACTCGAGGCAGCGACTGTAAATGGTGGGAAAATGTTCTTTGATGAAAGCCGCGGGCTTGTGCGAGATGTCGAGGTGCACGCAGTCGATGCCGTGCTTTTTCATCTCGAAGTCGATCGCGCGGGCCACGATGTCACGCGGCGCGAGCTCGGCGCGCGGGTCGTGGGCGGGCATGAACCGGGTGCCGTCGGGAAGCTTGAGAATGCCGCCCTCGCCGCGCACCGCCTCGGAAATCAGAAAGGACTTGGCCTGCGGGTGGTAAAGACAGGTGGGGTGGAACTGGATGAATTCCATGTTGGCCGCCCGGCAGCCGGCGCGCCAGCCCATGGCGATGCCGTCCCCGGTCGAGGTATCGGGGTTGGTCGTGTACAGATAGACTTTGCCGGCACCGCCCGTTGCCAGCACCGTATGCTGCGCCGCAATCGTGCGGACTTTCCCTGTCAGGGTGTCAAGCACGTAGCAACCGTAGCAACGGTTGTCGAACCGTCCCAGCTTGGCGCCCGTGATGAGATCGATGGCGTTATGATGCTCGAACAGGGCGATGTGAGGGTGCGACCTGACCTTGCTTTCGAGGGTTGACTGAACGGCGTGGCCGGTCGCGTCGGCGGCGTGGATGACGCGGCGGTGGCTATGTCCGCCTTCGGTGGTCAGATGATAGCCGGTGTCGCTCGCCTCGTCGCGGGTAAAAGGCACGCCTTGGCGGATCAGCCACTGCACGGCTTCGCGCCCGTGTTCGATGACATGGCGGGTGACCGCTTCGTCATTGAGGCCGGCTCCCGCGACGATGGTGTCGCGCACATGGGATTCGACGGTGTCGTCATCCGACAACACTGCGGCAATGCCGCCCTGGGCCCAGTTGCTCGCCCCGTCGATGAGCTGTTTTTTGGTGATCAGCCCGACCCGCTTGCGGTCGGCGGCGTGCAAGGCGAGGGTGAGGCCGGCCAGGCCGGTGCCTACGATCAGGACGTCGAATTGGGTCTGCATCTGGTTTCCCGGGCGAAAACTCATGCATTTTTCGCCGAAACGCACGGCGGGTCAACCCGCGGACTTGACCCGGATCAGCGGTTGTGAACTAAATTAAGGCTGCTTTGTCAGTGTATTGACGATCGGCCTTCGCGTTTCACTCAAACGGGGCGAGCGGGTATACTGTGGATTTTGTCCAGCCGGTATGCGCTCGACCTGGATAAGAATCCAAAAGTCAGGGACGGATTGAATGAGCGATCGCGAAGTCGATCAGCAGCTGGTCGAACGCGCGCAGCGGGGAGACAAGCATGCATTCGAGCTGCTGGTCAGCAAGTACCAGCGTAAACTCGCACGGTTGCTGTCACGTTTCGTTCGCGATACGACAGAGGTCGAAGACGTCACGCAGGAAGCCTTTATCAAGGCCTACCGCGCGCTACCAACGTTCCGCGGTGACAGCGCGTTCTATACCTGGCTGTACAGAATCGGCATCAATACCGCCAAGAACTACCTGGTGGCGATGGGCAGGCGCGCGCCTACCACCACGGAATTCGACAGCGAAGAGGCGGAAAATTTCGATGACGGCGACCAGCTGCGGGATCTGAATACGCCGGAAAACCAGCTGATGAGCCGGCAAGTCGCTGAAACCGTGAACCAAACGCTGGAACAGTTGCCAGAGGAACTGAAGACGGCAATCACGCTGCGCGAGATCGAAGGTCTGAGCTACGAGGACATAGCGAATATCATGGACTGCCCGATCGGAACCGTCCGGTCGAGGATATTCAGGGCGCGCGAAGCGATCGCCGAGAAGCTGAGACCGCTGCTCGGCACGCGCAAGGACAGGAGATGGTGACATGGACACGATATCGGCACTGGTGGATGGCGAACTGGACGAGGATCAGGTGGCACGTGAGCTGTCGCGCATCAAGCAGCACGATTCGTTGCGGGAGTGCTGGGACACTTTTCATCTGATCGGGGATGCCATGCGCGGCGACTGCCACGTATCTTCGCACTTGAGCGCGCGCATCGCCGAGCGCCTGGCAAACGAGCCGACCGTGGTGGCGCCGCGGCGCGGCACCAGGCGCATCGCCGCCTACGCGTTGTCGGCGGCAGCTTCGCTGTCGGCCGTCGCGCTGGTCGCGTGGGTTGCCTTCTCGTCCAACCCGCTTGCGCCTCAGGAAATGGCCCAAACCCGGCCGCACGTCGTCCCGCAGCTTGCCAGTGTCCCGAGCCAGGGCAGCATGAACGAATATCTGCGGGCGCACCAGGCCTTTTCGCCCAGCACCGCCATCCAGGGGGTCGTCCCCTATATCCGCAGCGTGTCGGATAACCAGCCTTTGCCAAACCGCTAGAACACTCCCGTTTTCCCCATGAAAAAGAAAAACTGGCCGCTATTCCTCGTCCTCGGCTTGTCGGCGGCGGGAATCGCGGTGGCAGATGCCAGCGAGCCCCAGGACGGGCTTGCCCTGCTCAAGAAAATGGCGAATGCCTCCCGCCAGCTCAATTACTCCGGAATTTTCGTCTACCAGCATGGCCAATACTCGGAAACCTCGAAGATTGTCCATTATGTGAACGCCGCGGGCGGGGAATTCGAAAAGCTCGAGGTGCTCGACGGTTCGGCGCGCGAAGTGGTGCGCTCCAACGACCAGCTGACCTATTATCTGCCCAAGACCAAGACCGTGATCATCGAGCAGCGCAATGCCCGCCAGTTGCCGGTGCCGCTGCCCGAGCCGATGACGGGAATCATCGAGAACTATGCGGTGAGGAAGACCGCCACCGACCGCGTGGCCGGCTATGATTGCCAGGTGGTCGTGCTGGAACCCAGGGACAATATGCGCTACGGCCACAGCTTTTGCGCAGAAGCCAATTCCGGATTCCCGTTGCGCTCGCACACCATCAACGAGAAAAACGAAACGGTGGAGTCGTTTGCCTTTACCCAGCTCACGCTCGGCGGCGGCTTCAACCGCGACAAAGTCAAGTCGAAATACGCGGACAAAAGCCGCAACTGGCGCGTCGACCGCTCGGCATTGAACGTCTCCGAAAAAATGGCCGACACCGGCTGGGTTCTCGGCAGCCAGCCGCCGGGATTCCGGAAAGTCACCGAAATAAAACGCTCGATCGCCGGGCGTTCCGGCACGGTTTCCCAAATCGTATTTTCCGATGGACTGGCCGCCGTCTCGGTCTTCATCGAACCGGCCAAGGAACGGGAACGGCCGGTCCAGATGCTGAGTCACCAGGGTGCGGTCAACATCTATACGCGGACCGTCGCCGATCACACGATCACGGTGCTGGGCGAAGCGCCCGTCGCCACCGTGATGCAAATCGCCAATTCGCTGGAATTGCGGGCCAACGCCGCCGCGAGCAGATAGGGGCGACGGCGCCCTGTTTCGATTAAATTCTCTTAATAAACATATAGATAGAAAGGTCAGTCGATGCTGAAACGGTTTGTTTTTGCGCTGCTGTTTCTGGTGCCCGTGACGGGTGCGGCACAGCTGCCTGATTTCACCGAACTCGTGGAAAAGCAGGGGCCGGCGGTGGTCAATATCAGCACCACACAGTCGGTGCGCGGGACGCTTGCGCCGCAAATCCCCAATCTGCAGGAAGACGACCCTTTCTATGAATTTTTCCGGCGCTTCATGCCCAATCCCGGTCCGCGCGAATTCCACTCGCAGTCGCTGGGCTCGGGTTTCATCATCAGCGCCGATGGCTACATCCTGACCAACAGTCATGTGGTCGACGCCGCGGACGAGGTTACCGTCAAACTGACCGACAAACGGGAATTCAAGGCCAAGGTGATCGGCGCGGACCGGCGTACCGACGTCGCCTTGATCAAGATCGATGCTGCGGGTCTGCCGACGGTGAAATTCGGCGACCCCGGCAAGCTCAAGGTCGGGGAATGGGTGGTGGCGATTGGTTCGCCATTCGGCTTCGAGAATACGGTGACCGCGGGAATCGTCAGCGCCAAAGGGCGCTCCCTGCCTCAGGAAAACTTCGTGCCTTTCATCCAGACCGACGTTGCGGTCAATCCCGGTAATTCCGGCGGGCCGCTGTTCAACATGCGAGGCGAGGTGGTGGGCATCAATTCCCAGATCTACAGCCGCACCGGCGGCTTCATGGGGTTGTCGTTTGCCATTCCGATCGACGTGGCGAGCAATATTGCCCAGCAATTGCGCGCGACCGGCAAGGTGACGCGCGGCCGTATCGGCGTGGTCATCCAGCCCGTGACCAAGGAACTCGCCGAATCGTTCGGCTTGCCCAAACCCCAGGGAGCGTTGGTCAATTCCGTCGAAAAAGGCGGCCCCGCGGACAAAGCCGGCATCGAACCCGGCGACGTCATTCTCAAGTTCGATGGCAGCGCCGTCAACGCATCGGAAGATCTGCCGCGCATCGTCGGTGGAACCAGACCGGGAAGCAAGGTGACGGTACAGGTCTGGCGCAACAAGACCGCGCGCGACCTGCAGGTCACGGTCGCGGAACTGCAGGACGACCGCCTCCGGCAGTCGCGGCGCGGTGGCAAGCCGCCGGTTCCCGCCACGCAGTTCGGCCTGACATTGAGCGAACTCCCGGAGGCCAAGCGCAACGAGCTCAGGGTGGAAGGCGGGGTCATGGTCGAAAATGCGCAAGGCGCCGCGGCGCGCGCCGGCATCCGCCGTGGCGACATCATCCTCTCGGTCAACAACCAGGTGGTGAAATCCGTCGATCAGCTGTTCCAGCTCATGAACCAGGTTGAAAAAGGCACTATCGTGGCGCTGCGCATACGGCGCGGCAACAATTCGATCTACGTGCCGCTCCAGATCGATGACGGCTCACGCTAAGGCAACCACGCTGACGGTATACGGCAGGAACTACTGCCACTTGTGCGAGCAAATGATCGCCGGCCTGCGCCAGTTGCAGGCCGGTTTTGCTTTCGAAATCGAGATCGTCGATGTCGACGAGAACCCCGAACTGGAGCGCCGTTACGGCGATCAGGTACCGCTGTTGGCTTGCGGCGCCGACGAAATTTGCCGCTATCGCCTCGATGCCGCGGCGGTTGCTGGCTATCTGAGCAAAATCTGTTAAAATTTAAGCTTTTACCGGTAGCGAGGGCACCTTCAGGTGCCCTTTTCCATGCAATATATCCGCAATTTCTCCATCATCGCCCATATCGATCACGGCAAATCGACGCTGGCAGACCGCATCATCCAGCTGTGCGGCGGGCTGAGCGACCGCGAAATGGAGGCGCAGGTGCTCGACTCCATGGACCTCGAGCGCGAGCGCGGCATCACCATCAAGGCGCAGACGGCGGCACTCGAGTATCGGGCCCGCAACGGCCAGCGCTACCAGCTCAACCTGATCGACACGCCGGGTCACGTCGATTTTTCGTACGAGGTATCGCGCTCGCTTGCGGCGTGTGAAGGGGCGCTGCTGGTGGTCGACGCCTCCCAGGGCGTGGAAGCACAGACCGTCGCCAACTGCTACACCGCGATAGAGCAGGGCGTCGAAGTATTGCCGGTGCTCAACAAAATGGACTTGCCGCAAGCCGACCCCGAACGCGTGATCGCAGAAATCGAGGACATCATTGGCATTCCCGCCAAGGATGCGATCAGGGTCAGCGCCAAAAGCGGCGAAGGCGTGGTGGACATCCTGGAAGCGCTGATCGAGCGCATTCCGCCGCCCCGCGGCGACGTGGGAAAACCGCTCAAGGCGCTGATCATCGATTCCTGGTTCGACAACTATGTCGGCGTGGTGATGCTGGTGCGCGTCGTCGACGGTGAGCTGAAACCCAAGGATCGCATCCTGTTCATGTCGAGCCACGCCAGTTATCTTTGCGAGCAGGTCGGCGTTTTCACGCCGAAGTCGAAGAGCAAGGACAGGCTTGCGGCAGGCGAAGTCGGATTCGTGATCGCCGGCATCAAGGAGCTCAAGGCGGCGAGTGTCGGCGATACGCTGACGCTCGCCGACAATCCCGCGAGTGAACCGCTGCCCGGTTTCAAGGAAATCAAGCCCCAGGTGTTTGCCGGGCTCTATCCGGTCGATTCGAGCGAATACGACGCGCTGCGCGATGCGCTGGAAAAACTGCATCTCAACGATGCCTCGCTGCGCTACGAGCCCGAGTCTTCGCAGGCGCTCGGCTTCGGCTTCCGCTGCGGTTTCCTGGGCCTGCTGCACATGGACATCGTGCAGGAGCGGCTCGAGCGCGAGTACAACATGGAGCTCATCACCACCGCGCCGACCGTGGTCTACCAGGTGCTGCTGCGCGATGGCTCGACGATCGAAATCGAGAACCCTTCGAAACTGCCGGACCTGTCGAAAATCGAGGAAATCCGCGAACCCATCATCACCGCCTCGATCCTGGTGCCGCAGGACTATGTCGGCAGCGTGATCACGCTGTGCAACCAGAAGCGCGGCGTGCAGCGCAACATGCAGTATCTGGGGCGGCAGGTGATGTTGACCTATGAGCTGCCGCTCAACGAGGTCGTGATGGATTTCTTCGACAAGCTGAAGTCGGTATCGCGGGGTTACGCTTCGCTGGATTACGATTTTCTCGAGTACCGCGCCGCAGATCTGGTGAAGCTCGACATCCTGATCAACGGCGAACGCGTCGATGCGCTGTCGCTGATCGTGCACCGCGCCAACGCCCAGTACCGCGGACGCGATCTTGCCACGCGGATGCGCCAGCTGATACCGCGTCAGATGTTCGACGTCGCGATCCAGGCGGCGATCGGATCGCAGATCATCGCGCGTGAAACGGTGAAAGCGCTGCGCAAGAACGTGCTTGCGAAATGTTACGGCGGTGACATCACGCGCAAGAAAAAACTGCTGGAAAAACAAAAGGCCGGGAAAAAACGCATGAAACAGGTCGGAAGCGTGGAAATCCCGCAGGAAGCGTTCCTTGCCATCCTGCAGGTGGAAAAATGATGAGACGCGGCAAACCGTCGGCGATGCGCCGGAACGACACTGCTTACCGCTTGCCGGGGAGGCGATGATGAATTTTGCCCTGGTAATGTTCCTGCTGCTGGTGTTCACCGGCGCGATCTGGCTGCTGGACCATTACGTGCTGCGCCGGCGGCGCGGCGCGGGCTCGCCGGAGCCGTGGTGGGTCGAATATCCGAAAAGCTTTTTCCCGGTGATCCTGGTCGTGTTCCTGCTGCGCTCTTTCCTGGTCGAGCCGTTCAAGATCCCTTCAGGATCGATGCTGCCGACCCTGCTGGTCGGCGACTTCATACTCGTGAACAAATTCACCTACGGCATCCGGCTGCCGATCGTCAACGTCAAGCTCGTGGAAGTGAACCAGCCGCGCCGCGGCGAAGTCATGGTTTTCCGCTATCCGGAAAACCCTTCCCTCGACTACATCAAGCGTGTCGTCGGCTTGCCGGGAGACAGGATCGAATACCGTGGCAAGCGCTTGTGGATCAACGGCGAGGAAATCAAAATCGTTCCTGCCGGCGAGTACAACTACGTCGAAACAGGTCTCAATTTCGTGACGGCGCAACGTTATCTGGAACAGCTCGGCGGGCAGCAGCACGCGATACTGGTGCAGCCGGAAGTGCCCGGCGTACAGCCGGGCGGGGTGCGCGCGTTTCCTTTCCGTGACAATTGTGCCTACAATGACGCCGGCTTCAGCTGCACCGTGCCCGCCGGACATTATTTCCTGATGGGGGACAACCGCGACAGCAGCAGCGACAGCCGTTACTGGGGATTCGTGCCCGATGCCAATATCGTTGGCAAGGCCTTCCTGATCTGGTGGAACTTCGACGACTTCAGAAGAATCGGGCAGGTGATCAAGTGAGGGGGAGATCATGCGCAAGCAAGATGGCCTGAGCCTGTCCGGGTTCCTCCTGTGGTCGATGCTGCTGGTGCTGACGGCGTTGCTGGGGCTCAAGATGGCGCCGGCATACCTCGAATATCTGGCGATCCAGAAGCAGTTGCGCCTCATCGCCGCCGATTCGGCCGTGAGCGGCAGGGGAGAGATCGAAAAATCCTTTTCCAGCCGGGCCGTGGTGGAAAACATCAAGTCCGTGACTGCCGCGGATCTGGAGATCACCAGGGAAGATGGGAAGGTCGTGATCAGCGTCGCGTATTCGGTCAAGGTGCCGCTGTTCGCCAATATCAGCGTTTGCATGGATTTTTCTCCCACTTCGGCCCGTTAGCTGCGCATCATCGAAACAGGAATGGACCTTGAAGGTTTCAGCCGCAGGATAGGCTATCGTTTCAACGATCCCGCCCTGCTGCGGCGCGCTCTGACGCATCGCAGCTATAGCGCCGCCAACAACGAGCGTCTCGAGTTCCTCGGCGACAGCGTGGTCAACTGCGCCATCGCCTTCGAACTGTTCGACAAGTTTCCGCAGTTGAGCGAAGGAGAGCTTTCGAGGTTGCGCGCAAACCTGGTGAGCCAGCCGTCGCTGCTCGCCATCGCGCGCAGTTTCGAATTTGGCGACGAGCTTCTGCTCGGCGAAGGCGAGCTGAGAAGCGGCGGGGCCCGCCGGCCTTCGATCCTCGCCGATGCCGTGGAAGCGGTGATCGGCGCGGCATTCCTGGACGGCGGCTTCGACAGCGCGCACGCGCTGGTGCGCAGGCTGTTCGCCGCCGCGCTCGATACCATAGATCCCCGCACCACCGGCAAGGATCCGAAAACCCTGCTGCAGGAATATCTGCAAGGGCGCCGCATCGCCTTGCCGCAATATGCGGTGATCGCGACCCGCGGCGAAACCCACCGGCAGATTTTCCGCGTCGAATGCGTGATTCCCGAGCTCGATATCCGCTCCGAGGGCGAAGGGGCGAGCCGCCGCAGCGCGGAGCAGGAGGCGGCGCGCCGGGCCTACGAGCTTGTGAGCAGCAGATGAGCGAGGCAGTCCACCGCGCCGGCCATGTCGCCATCGTCGGCAGGCCCAACGTCGGCAAATCGACGCTGCTCAATCGTCTGGTCGGTCACAAGATCAGCATCACTTCGCGCAAGCCGCAGACCACGCGCCAGCGCATCACCGGCATATTGACGCGCGACGAGGCCCAGCTGGTGTTCGTCGACACACCCGGATTCCAGCAGCAGCACCGCAATGCGCTCACGCGCATCATGAACCGCAGCGTGACCCGCAGCCTGCAGGAAGTGGACGTCGTGCTGTGGGTGATCGAGGCGTTAAAATTCGACGAGCGCGACGCGGCGCTGCAGAAACTGCTGCCGCGGCAGGTGCCAGTGGTGCTGGCGATCAACAAGGTCGACCGCCTCGAAGACAAGAATGCGCTGCTGCCGTTCATCAGGGAAATCAGCGAGAAATTTACATTGCATGCGATCGTGCCGATAGCCGCCGAAAAAGGCGAGCAGCTCGACGAGTTGCTGAAAGCGATCGTGCCGTTGCTGCCGGAAGGGCCGCCCCTGTTCGGCGAGGACGAAATCACGACTTCGAGCGAGCGCTTCCTCGCCGCGGAGCTGGTGCGCGAGAAGCTGTTCCGTCTGCTCGGCGAGGAGCTGCCGTACGCGGCAGCGGTGGAAATCGAGCGCTTCGAAACCCACGGCAGCCTGCGCCGGATCTACGTCTCGGTCGTCGTCGACAAGGACAGCCAGAAAGCGATCGTCATCGGCAAGGGCGGCGAAAAACTCAAGCTCGTCGCCACCCAGGCGCGCAAGGACATGGAGCGCCTGTTCGGCGGCAAGGTGTTCCTCGAAATCTGGGTCAAGGTCAAAAGCGGCTGGGCGGACAGCGAGACGACGCTCAAGCGCATGGGATTCGATGTCTGAAGCATGCGGGCCGGAAAGACGAGGATGAAAGCGGGCGGCGTTGCTGCGGACTGCGGGAGACCGCTGGCCGTTTGCCGTCCATTCTTCATCCTCTGTGCACGGTGAAAATGCGATGGTGAACGCTGCCGACAGGTCGCGGCAGGACGCGCAGCCTGCTTTTGTGCTTCACCATTATCCGTTTCGCGAAACCAGCCTGGTGATCGAAACCTTTACCCGCGATTTCGGGCGCGTCGCGCTGATGGCGCGCGGCGCGCGCCGGCCGAAATCGGCGCTGCGTGGCGTGTTGCTGGCGTTTCAGCCGCTGCTCATCGGCTGGGCGGGCAAAGGCGAGCTGCGCACCCTGCACAAGGCGGAATGGCAGGGCGGTTATGTGCCGCTCAGGGGGCTCGCGCTGATCTGCGGTTTTTATCTCAACGAACTGCTGCTCAAGCTGCTGCCGCGGGACGATCCGCACGACCGGCTGTTTGCCGTCTACCAGGAGACGCTGGGCATGCTGGCCGCGGACGGCAATCATGCGGCGGTCCTGCGCCGTTTCGAAAAAAACCTGCTGCGCGAGCTCGGTTACGCCGTGCTGCTCGATGTCGATGCCGAAAGCGGCCGACCGATTGCGGCCGAGCGCAATTATACCTATGTCATCGAACACGGGCCGGTTCCGCGCGAAGGCGCCGCGCGGCAAAACGAGGTAGAATTGTCGGGACAAACACTGATCGACATGCAGACGGACAATTACACCAGTGCGGTCACGCAGCAGCAAAGCAAGGCCCTGATGCGGGCGTTGATCAACCACTACCTCGGCAACCAGGTCCTGCACACGAGGTCGCTGTTGCGCGACCTGCAGCAACTGTGAGCCTTCGGCGCGGCGCGTGGCGCCCGTTTCCCAGCGCATGACCCGCCTCAGCGTCAATCTCAACAAGGTCGCCTTGCTGCGCAATTCGCGCAACCTGGGCATACCGAACGTGGTGCGGGCCGCCACCATTGCGCTTGCCTCCGGCGCCCACGGCATCACGGTCCATCCGCGCCCCGACGGAAGGCATATCCGCCCCTCCGACGTCTACGATCTGGCGCAGCTGCTCAAGGAGCATCCCGCGGCGGAATTCAATATCGAAGGCAATCCGTACCACAGCGTGCTGGACCTCGTGCGCGAAGTGCGGCCGCAGCAATGCACGCTGGTGCCGGACGACCCCGATGCCTACACCTCCGATCACGGCTGGAACCTCAAGCGGGAAGGCGGGCAGCTCAAACCCATCATCGCCGAACTCAAGGCGCTGGGCATACGCGTGAGCCTGTTCATGGATCCGGTGGCCGCAGCGATGCCCGCCGCGCGCAATGTCGGCGCCGATCGCGTCGAGCTCTATACCGAGCCCTATGCGCGCGCTTTCGGCACCGCCGAGGAAAAACAGGTGCTGGCGCGTTACGCGCTGGCTGCGCGCGCGGCGCAGCAAGTCGGCCTGGGCGTCAACGCCGGGCACGACCTCAACCAGGACAACCTGCCCCCTTTCCTGGCGGCAGTGCCCGGCGTGCTGGAGGTGTCGATCGGCCATGCGCTGATTGCCGACGCACTCGAGGCGGGTCTCGCGCAAACGGTGCGCGATTACCTGCGCGCGATCGCTTCTGTACAGCCGCGCGCCGGATGAGAAGTGCGCCATGATCTACGGCATCGGCATCGACGTGGTCGAGCCGCAGCGTGTCGCGCGCCTGCTGGAAAAATACGGCGCGCGTTTCGCGCAGCGGCTATTGACGCCGCTGGAATGGCCGGCTTATCTCGCGACCGTGAAACCGACGTTGTTCCTCGCCAACCGCTTTGCGGCCAAAGAGGCTTTCTCCAAAGCGATGGGCACCGGTTTCCGATATCCGGTAACCTTGCAGTGCATCAGCGTGGTGCAGAACAGGGCCGGCAAGCCCGGCTTTGTCTTCCACCCCGAGCTCGATGCGCTGGTGAAAAGCCGCGGCATCGCCGGCCATCACCTCACCATCAGCGACGAAAAAAGCCTGGCTTGCGCTTGCGTTGTGCTGGAATTATGATATAAATCAATATGTTACATCTAGGTCCTGTGATGCTCGACGTGAGCGGCACCGAACTCGATGCCGACGACCGCAGGCGCCTGCGTCATCCGCTGACGGGCGGGGTGATCCTGTTTGCGCGCAACTACGCCTCGTCCGAACAGCTGAGCCGGCTCACTGCCGAAATCCACGCGCTGCGCAGCCCGCCGCTGGTCGTCGCCGTCGATCACGAAGGCGGGCGGGTGCAGCGTTTCCGCGAGGGCTTCACCGCCATTCCGGCGATGCGCAAACTCGGCCAGGCGTGGGACATCGATCCCCAGCACGCGAGGCAGCTCGCGCACGACACCGGCTTCGTGCTGGCCTCGGAACTGAGGGCGCACGGCATCGACTTGAGCTTCACGCCGGTGCTCGACATCGATTACGGCAACAGCAGCGTCATCGGTGACCGCGCGCTGCACTCGGACCCCCAGGCCGTCAGCGAACTGGCGCGCGCGCTGGTACAGGGTCTGCGGCAGGGCGGCATGAGCGCGGTGGGCAAGCATTTCCCCGGCCACGGCCATGTGGGCGCCGATTCGCATTTCGAGATCCCGGTCGATGACCGGCCGTACGGCGAAATCGAAAGCGCCGATCTGCTGCCTTTCCGGCGGCTGATCGCAGCCGGGCTCGGTGGCATCATGCCCGCGCACGTCATTTACCCGCAGGTGGACCGGCAGCCGGCGGGGTTTTCGGAAAAATGGCTGAAGACCATACTGCGCGGCGAACTGGGTTTCGACGGCGTGATTTTCAGCGACGACCTCGGCATGGAAGGGGCGAGCGTGGCCGGTGGCGTGGTCGAGCGCGCACGCGCCGCGCTCGGTGCCGGCTGCGACATGGTATTGATGTGCAACAATCCTGCGGCAGCCGATGAATTGCTGGAAAATCTCGCTTACGCCATGCCGGCGACGAGTCTGGCGCGGCTTGCGCGCATGCACGGCCGGCAGCACGCCGTCAGCATGGTCAAGCTGCGCGAGGATATCGCCTACATGAAGGCGCTGCACGCGATCGCCGGCATCGGTTTCGAAAACGGCGACCTGCCGCTCGGTGGTTGACGTCATGAGTTCGCCGAGCCGTCATTCACATGCGCACGCGCCGCGCGGCAGGCCGGCTTTCGTTGTGGCGCTCGCGATCACTTTCGGCTACGCGCTGGTGGAGCTGGCCGGCGGGCTGTGGTCGGGTTCGCTTGCACTGGTGAGCGACGCCGGCCACATGTTTTCGGACGCGGCCGCGCTGACGCTCGCCGCCTTCGCAGCGTGGCTCGCGCGGCGGCCGGCGAGCCTGCGTCACACTTACGGCTGGGCGCGCGCCGAGGTCATCGGCGCCTTGCTGAACAGCCTGATCATGCTCGGCATCATCGTGGTGCTGGTGGTCGAGGCCGTGGAACGCCTGTTCGCGCCGCAGCCGGTAATCGCCGGCGGCGTGGTGCTGATCGCTTTCATCGGGCTGGTCGTCAACGCCGCGGTGGTTTTCGTGTTGAGCCGCGGCGAGCGCAGCCTGAACGTGCGCGCGGCGCTGCTCCATGTGCTGGGCGACCTGGTGAGTTCCGTCGCCGCCCTGATCGCCGGCGCGGTGATCTGGGCCACCGGCTGGCTGCTGATCGATCCCATCCTGTCGCTGGTGATCGCCGCGCTGATCCTGGCGAGCACGCTGCGGCTGCTGCGCGACACCCTGCACGTGCTGATGGAAGGCGTTCCGGCCGCGGTCGATCTCGAGCAGATCGGCAAGGCGCTCGCCAGAGTGCCGGGCGTGGTTTCGGTACACGATCTGCACGTGTGGGGTATCACTCCCGAGCACATGGCGCTGTCGGCGCATCTGGAAGTGGACGACCTGTCATCATGGCCCGACATCCTGGAAGACGCGCGCACCAGGATGCACGAGCGCTTCGGCATCGCCCATGTCACGCTGCAGCCCGAGGAGCGCGGCGCATGGCGGCCGCATACCGCGGTGGTCCGCGTCTGGCCCAAGAAAAAGCAACCGCGCCCGTGACTTCGATTCCCGTGGCTTTTGCCCCCGATTGCCGGCAGTGCGAGCGGCTCGCGCGCCATCTCGACGAGGTGCGCGCCGAATTTCCGGATTATCACGCGAGACCGGTGGCGCCGTTCGGCGCCGCCGCACCGCGTCTGCTGGTCGTGGGGCTCGCTCCCGGCATGCACGGTGCCAATCGCACCGGCCGGCCGTTTACCGGCGACCATGCGGGCATCCTGCTTTATGAAACGCTGCACCGTTTCGGTTTTGCCAGCCAGCCGCAGGCAATCCGCCGCGACGACGGCCTGCGGCTCATCGACTGCCGCATCACCAACGCGGTCAAATGCCTGCCGCCGCAGAACAAGCCCCGCCCCGACGAAATCAGACGCTGCAATACCTATCTGCGTGCCGAGCTCGTCGCATTGCCACGCAGCACGGCGATCCTGGCGCTGGGCAGCGTCGCACACCAGGCGGTATTGCTGGCGTTCGGCCTGAAGGCGGGCGCTCATCGTTTTGCGCACGGCGCGCGCCACGTGCTGCCCGGCGGGCAGGCGTTGTACGACAGCTACCACTGCAGCCGCTATAATACCCAGACCAGACGCCTGACCCCGGAGATGTTCCGCGAGGTGTTTGCGGCCATTTGCCGCGACCTGCAGACCGGCTGAGCGTGCAGCGTCGGCGGGTTGCGCCAACCCTTTTTCTGATTCCGATTCGTGTTCGTCGTGATGTCCGACCCGGCTGAAGTCCTTGCCCGCCTGCCGCATCTGCCCGGCGTCTACCGCATGCTGAACGCGGCAGGGGAGGTGCTGTACGTCGGCAAGGCACTCGACCTCAGGAAGCGGGTCGCTTCCTATTTCCAGAAACAGGTGGCGCTCGCCCCGCGCATCCGCATCATGATGTCCCAGGTGGCGTCAGTGGAAACGACGGTCACGCGTTCCGAAGCCGAGGCGCTGCTGCTCGAAAACAATTTAATAAAAACTTTAACTCCTCGCTATAACATATTGTTTCGTGACGATAAATCTTATCCATATCTCATCGTCACCGCGCACCGTTTTCCGCGCCTGGGCTTTCACCGCGGCAGTCTCGACCGCCAGCATCGCTATTTCGGCCCCTTCCCCGACGCCGGGGCGGTGCGGGAAAGCATTCAGTTGCTGCAAAAGGTGTTCCGCATCCGCACGTGCGAGGACACGGTGTTCGCCAACCGCTCGCGTCCCTGTCTGCTGCATCAGATCCGGCGCTGCACCGCGCCGTGCGTCGGCCGGATCAGTGAAGCCGATTACGCCGAGGACGTCCGCAGCGCCGAGATGTTCCTTGCCGGCAAGGAAGACGAAGTGATCGAGCGCCTGATCGGGCGCATGAACGACGCCGCTGCGCGCCTCGCCTACGAGGAGGCGGCGGTCTGTCGCGACCAGATCGCCGCCTTGAGAAAGGTGCGGGAAAAGCAGTACGTGAGCGACGAATCGGGGCGCGACGCCGACATCATCGCGTGTGCGAGAGAGGCGGGCGTCACCTGCGTCAATCTGACGATGATGCGCGGTGGCCATCATCTGGGCGACAAGAATTTTTTTCCGCGCAATGCCGAGGACAACGACGCGGAACAGGTGCTCGAGGCTTTCATCACCCAGCATTATCTGCGGCACGGCGTGCCGTCACAGCTGGTGGTCGGTTGCGCCGTTCCGGCAGCGCTCGAGCAAGTGCTTTCCGAGCAGGCCGGGCGCCGCGTGCAAATCGTGCAAAATCCCACCGGCACGCGCAAGATGTGGCTCACGATGGCGGAGAAAAATGCCCGCTTGGGCGCCGCGCAGGCGCTGGGCCTGCAGGCGACCCGGGAAACGCGGCTCGCGGCGCTGCAGCGGGCGCTCGCGCTGCCCGAGAGCGCACAGCGCATCGAATGTTTCGATATCAGCCACACCATGGGCGAAGCAACCGTGGCATCATGCGTGGTATACGACAGGTCGGCCATGCAGAAAAGCGAATACCGGCGCTACAACATCGCCCAGGCCGCGGCCGGGGATGACTACGGCGCGATGCGTGAAGTGCTGTCGCGGCGCTATCGTCGCCTCGTCGCCGGCGAAGGCAAGCTGCCCGATCTGGTGCTGGTCGACGGCGGCAAAGGACAGCTCGGCGTGGCGCGCGAAGTTTTCGCGGAGCTGGGGTTGAACGACGTGGCGCTCGTCGCCGTAGCCAAAGGCGAAGAACGCAAACCCGGACTGGAGCAGCTGCTGCTTCCCGGCCGCGAAGAGCCATTGCGTCTGGCGAAAGAGGACGCCGCGCTGCACCTGATCCAGCAGATCCGCGACGAGGCGCACCGTTTCGCCATCGAAGGGCACCGCGCGCGCCGCGGCAAGGCGCGCAGCCGCTCGCCGCTGGAAGGCATCGCGGGAGTGGGCGCGAGGCGCCGCCAGCGTCTGCTCGCGCATTTCGGCGGCATGCGCGGTCTCGTTGCGGCGAGCGTTGACGAGCTGGCGCAGGTCGGAGGCATCAGCCGGGCTCTGGCGGAAAAAATCTATCAGGAGATCCATTGATGCCTTTCAATCTCCCGATGCTGCTCACCTGGCTGAGGATCATTCTGATTCCGCTGTTCGTCGGCATTTTTTACTTCGAAAAAAGCTGGGTGTCCGACGCCAACCAGAACCTGGTGGCAACCGTCATTTTTACCGCCGCGGCAATCACCGACTGGCTCGACGGCTGGCTGGCGCGCCGACTCAACCAGACCTCGGCATTCGGTGCTTTCCTCGATCCGGTGGCCGACAAACTGATGGTGGCCGCGGCGCTGATCGTGCTGGTCCAGATCGGGCGCGTCGACGCCATCGTCGCGCTCATCATCATCGGCCGCGAGATCACGATCTCGGCGTTGCGCGAATGGATGGCCCGCATCGGCGAAGCGAAAAGCGTGGCGGTGTCATTCCTGGGCAAGATCAAGACCGTGTCGCAGATGGTTGCCATCCCGCTGCTGCTCTATCACGATCGCATCGGCGCTTTCGATCCCCAGCGCGTCGGTACCTGGCTGATCTATGCCGCGGCGCTGCTGACATTGGTATCGATGGCCTATTACCTGAAAATGGCCCTGCCCCAGGCGTGGAAACAAAACTGACAAATCTTGCCTGGGAAGGGGCTTGCCTTTATAATCCCGCGAAGTCATGCGGGAATAGCTCAGTTGGTAGAGCGCAACCTTGCCAAGGTTGAGGTCGCGAGTTCGAGACTCGTTTCCCGCTCCAGAATCGCGGAGAAAACGGCCGGTTTTAGTTCTCCTGAGCTAAAGCTGGCCGTTTTCCCTTTTGAAGTTTCGGCGGGGTGGCAGAGTGGTCATGCAGCGGCCTGCAAAGCCGTGGACGCCGGTTCGATTCCGACCCCCGCCTCCAGCTTTTATTCGTATAACCCCATATAAAACAACGGGATAGGGAAACGCCCGCCGCCAGCCCGGGCGGGATGTCGGGGTTCTTGCACCAGCCTGCTGTTCCAGAAAGTCGGCGATTCGTTCTTCGCCGCATTTTCCTTCCCCGCATCCCTCATTGGAGTCCATCCATTTAGCAAGCTTCTCCGTTTGGGATGGCGCGGCTGGCAAGAGGGCCGGGCGCTAGAGCAGCACCGAGACCAGAACCAGCCCTATCAGGATGAAGATGGCTACGGCAAATCCCGAGATGAATTGCGAGAACGCCGGTTGTGATTCCTTCTGCATGATCATGCTCCTCCGCATTTGCTGGAATGGGCTCTCGATGTCATGACAAGAGAGAACGTCAGCGTCCGGAGCGTTCGGGCAGAGCGTCGTTGCAGCCCGGCGCTGATCGGTTTTTTTTCCAAACGGCCGTCCTCTTTTTCGCTTATACCCCTGCCGGAACCAAGTGTAAAGACGGGGCGAGAGGGCATCAGTGAGAAGCCGGACGACGCGTCCAAGCGGCGCTCATGTCAACGAAACACGATCCGACGGCCGTCATTGCCCCACACCGAGCGGTTTGCCGAAAGCCGGTGGCTCATGATCCATTCTGCAACTTTTCCTTACGTACCGCCGTGCAATTGGTGACGGCCTCGAGGATGCCGCGCATCAGGGCGAGTGGCGTTGGCGGGCAGCCGCGGATGACGCCATCGACCGGAAGCACGTTCGATACCGCCCCGCACGAGGCATAGCTGGTGCCGAACTCGCCGCCGTTGGCGCCACATTCGCCAACCGCGATGACCAGCTTTGGTTCGGGCATGGCATCGTAAGTGCGGCGCAGCGCCGCCTCCATATGGCGCGAAACGGGGCCGGTGACGAGCAGCATATCGGCATGACGCGGGCTTGCCACGAAATGCACGCCGAAGCGTTCGATACTGTAGTGCGGGCCGTTGAGCGCATGAATTTCGAGTTCGCAGCCATTGCAGGATCCGGCATCCACCTCGCGGATCGCGAGACTGCCTCCAAAGCGTTTGCCAATTCCTGCCTTGAGTTGTTCGCCGACTTCGAGCAGCGCCGGCTCGTCAAGCTTGGGAACAGGATCGGTGACGATGCCGATACGTTGAATTTTTCCAAAAATACGCAGCATGATTTACAGATCGTGCCCGGAATATGAACCATTTATCGATTTGTTGCAGACAGGGAAGTCGGGGACGATATTGTCGTGGATCAACAATTCGAGCGCCGGCCAGGTGGTCCATGACGGGTCGCGCGGGAAGAAGCGCGCGATGCGACCGTCATCACTAAACCGCACGTAGCTCAAAATCTCCCCCCGCCAGCTCTCGACGAATCCCAGACCTTCGGCACCGGCTGCGGGATGCTTCCAGTCCGCTCGAATCGGTCCCGCGGGCAATCCGGCGAGCAGCGCTTCGATCAGGTCAAAGGATGCGGCCATTTCCTCGAGGCGCGTGCGCGCACGCGCATTGATGTCGCCATAGTGATGCAGCGGCACCCTGACGGGCAGCTGATCGTAGGGTGGGTAAGGCACATCGCGTCGCACGTCAAAACTCATTCCTGATGCGCGCCCGACGTAGCCGACGCAGCCAAGGGCTTTCGCGTATTCCGTCTTGAGCACACCGGTGCCGCGCACCCGATCCGCAACCGAGGGCAGATCGTTGATGATGGCCATCAGCCTGACTATCTGTTTACGCAATGCATCGACTTCCTCGCGCATTGCCGTGACAAAGCGGCCATCCAGATCCGTGACCACGCCACCGGGAACGATGCGATCCATCATGAAGCG